>DAOLRO010000067.1:0-14083 GCA_035418665.1 Phycicoccus sp. | reverse complement strand
CGAGTCGCTAAGGTCGGACCTGAACCAGCCGAGTCGCTGCCAGCCCAACGGGCACGACCCGAGCCCGACCGCACCGAAAGTGACCGCCATGCCCGAGACGACGAGCGCTGCCAGCACCGAACCCCTGGCCGGCTCCGTGCCCGATCGATTGAGCGGCCCCATGCACATCGGCTCGGATCGGACCATCGGTCAACTCGTCGTCTCGGCCACCGACGAGGTCAAGGGCCTGGTCACCGACCACATCGCGCTCGCCAAGGCCGAGGTCCAGCAGGGCGTCAAGATCATGGGCAAGGGAGCCGGGATCCTCGGCGCTGCCGCCTTCCTCGCGCTCCTCGGGCTGATCTTCCTCTTCCACACCCTGGCCCAGGTCGTCGCGATCTGGTTGCCGGTGTGGGCTGGCTACGCCATCGTCACGGGCGTCCTGCTCCTCATCGCCGCGATCCTCGGCATGGTCGGCGCCAAGATCCTCAAGAGGGCGAAGCCGAAGCCGGAGCACGCCATCGCGTCGGCCGAGCGGACGATCGCCGCCTTCAAGCCCTGAGCCAGCCCTGAGTCACCAGCGGGACGCGTTCAGTCCCGCATCCAGGGGCTCATGTGGTCCTTGCTCAGCAGTTCTTCACGACCCTCGTCCCACGGCCGGGCCAAGCCTGACTCCTCGAGCAGCACCGACAGCAACATCGCGGTGAACCCCCAGATGTAGAGCCCGCCCGCCCGGAAGCCGGGACCTCGATAACCCAGCGGATGGGTCACGACGAACCGGTTGTCGGGATCGGTCAGTTCGGCGACCGGCACCAACTCCGCACGGGCGACCTCCGCCGGATCGACCGCCCGCACCTCCGCCGGGGTCGGCCACCACCCGAGGACGGGTGTGACGGCGTTGCTGCTCGGGGTCAGATAGAGCTCCGGGATCGCGGTCACGACGTCGACGGTCGCCGGAGGGATCCCCACCTCCTCCTCGGTCTCCCGCAAGGCCGCACCCACCGGACCGTCGTCGGTGGCATCGATGCTCCCCCCGGGGAAGGACACCTGGCCGGGGTGGCTGCGCAGGGTGTGGGCCCGCTCGGTGAGGACCACTGACTCCCCGGCCCTGCCGTCCACACTCGGCGCGAAGAGCATGAGCACCGCCGACCGCTTGGTCGTGCCCGGCGGCGGCGAAAAGCGCTCGAACCACTCGTGCCCGCGCGCATCGAAGGCCGCCACCCGAGCCATCCATTCGGGGCGGGGGGCGCCGATCTCGTATGCCGTGCCGCTGGCTTCGCCGGTCATCGCCCGACCTCGTCGGGCAGGGGGCCCGGCGGTGGATCGGGCAGGTCAGCGCCCGGGGCGAGTTCATATTTGAGGAGGGCGCGGGCCTTGACCGGATCGGTTTCACCAATGCCGTAGGAGGGACACCACTGCGCGACCGGGCAAGCCCCGCAGGCCGGGCGCTTGGCGTGACAGGTCCGCCGCCCGTGGAAGATCACCTCGTGGGAGAGCTGGGTCCAGTCCCGCTTGGGGAATAGGGCGCCGATCGCGTGCTCGACCTTGACCGGATCGGTCTCGTCGGTCCAGCCGAAACGGCGGACCAGACGCCCAAAATGGGTGTCGACCGTCAGACCAGGGACATCGAAAGCGTTGCCCAGCACGACGTTTGCGGTCTTCCGCCCGACCCCGTGCAGGGTGACCAGGTCCTTGAGCCGACCCGGCACCTGTCCGTCGAAACGTTCGACGAGATCCGCCGCGAGACGCAGCACCGACTCGGTCTTGGCCCGGAAGAAGCCCGTGGGCGTGAGCACCGCCTCCATCTCAGCACGGTCAGCACCCGCGAGTGCCTGGGCATCGGGCCAGCGGGCGAAGAGCGTGGGCGTGACCCGATTGACCGTCACGTCCGTGGTCTGGGCGGACAGGACCGTCGCGACGAGCAACTGCAACGGGTTGGCGAAGTCCAATTCGCAGTGGGCGTACGGGTAGCGAGCGCGCAGGGCCCGCTCCATCCGACGCGCTCGCCGCGTCAGCGCGACCGGTGACTCCGTGGCGGGATCGACGCGAGTGGGCACCCGAGCAGCCTACGACGGAGCCCGGACAGCGCCCGTGGGGTATCCACGACGGGGCCCCACGGCATACGCGTCGTGTGTGGATCAGCGGCGGGTGGGGAGGCGCCATGGCACACTGTGGCCCGTGGATCACGACGTCATCCGGCGAGCCCCCCTCTTCGCGGGGCTGGACCAAGAAGCCACCGAGCAGCTGATCTCCCAGATGTCGACGACGCACATGGAGCGTGGCGACATCCTCTTCCATGAGGGCGATCCGGGCGACCGGCTCTTCGTCATCGGCGAGGGCAAGGTCAAGCTCGGGCGCACCAGCCCCGACGGGCGCGAGAACCTCCTCGCGATCCTCGGCCCGGGTGAGATGTTCGGGGAGCTCAGCCTCTTCGACCCCGGTCCCCGCACGGCCACGGCCACGGCCGTCGCCGAGACCCAGGTGGTGGCCTTCTCGAGCGACCAGCTGCGCGAATACCTCCAGACGCGGCCGTCCGCCTCGGTGACCCTGCTCGCGGCCCTCGCGCGTCGCCTGCGCCGCACCAACGAGAATCTCGCCGACCTCGTCTTCACCGACGTCCCCGGCCGCGTGGCCAAGGCGCTGCTCGACCTGGCTCACCGCTTCGGACGTCCGGTCGACGAGGGTGTGATGGTCAGCCACGACCTCACCCAGGAGGAGTTGGCCCAACTCGTCGGGGCCTCACGCGAGACGGTCAACAAGGCGCTCGCCGACTTCGCGACGCGTGGGTGGTTGCGGCTCGAGGCCCGCGCCGTTCTGCTCCAGGACGTCGAACGCCTCAAGCGCCGCGCCCGCTGACCCTGCGATTCAGCGGGTTGGCGGCTCGACCCCGAGATACTCCAGTTGGGCCCGGATCGACATCCGGGCCGCCGGCCACACGCTGGCTGGCACCTCGGCATACACCCGTTTGAGGACTCCCTCCACGGGATCGGTCTCCTGCGCCGCACCATCCGCGAGGGCCTGCCGGACCTGATCGAGTCGTTCGGCCCGGTGCTGGCGGTAGAAGGCGACCATCGCCGCCGCATCCGGAACCGTGGGTCCGTGGCCGGGGAGGATGGTGGTCACCTCGCCGTCGCCGGTCAGCTTCGCGATGGCCTCCAACGACGCGAGGTATGCCGTGAGCTCACCATCGGGGTGCGCCACCACCGTGGTCCCGCGGCCCAGAACGGTGTCCCCGGTGAGCAGTGCATGGTCGGCGGCCAGCGCGAACGACAGGGAGTCGCTCGTGTGCCCGGGGGTGGCGACGACCCGGAGCTCGAGGCCTCCAGCGCGGATGGTGTCGCCGTCGGAGAGGCCATCATGGCCGCGGCCGACGGCACGGATCGTGCTGCCGGTGAGTTCGGCGAAGCGAGGTGCGCCCTCGGCGTGGTCGTGATGGCCGTGGGTGAGGATCGTCTGGGTGACCCGCGCGCCCTGGTCTGCGACGAGGTGGCAGACACGCTGGAGGTGAGACTCGTCGAGAGGCCCGGGGTCGATGACGAGTGCTTCGGTCGAGCCGGGTTCGATGAGGACCCAGGTGTTGGTGCCGTCGAGGGTCATCGGGCCGGGGTTCGGGGCGAGGACGCAGTGGGCCCGCTCGGTGATCTGCCCACCGGACCACAACTGCTGGCTCTCCATGCCTGACACCCTCCCACGCCCGGCGCCCCAGCGGCCGGAGCGGATCGCTGGGGCGGCAAAGGCCCTCTCCGGAGGCCTCCCTCGTGCTCAGCCCACGGCATACCCACGGGCTTTGCCGCCCGAGCGATCCGGTGAGCCGCGCCCAAAACCCACCTGTGGACAACTCGGAGAGCGCGCCGGACTCCATGACAGTGGACCAGTGAGCGTCGCCGACACGATCCGCGCCCTGGGTGGCTGGGCGACACGGCGTGAACTGCGTGACCACCACTCCCTCCGCCAGATCCGCAAGGCTTGCGCGACGGGCGAGATTCACCGGCAAACCGAGGGGCGCTTCGTGCTGCCGACGCTCGAGGACCACCGGAGACTCGCCGTGCAGTGCCGAGGTCGGCTCTCCCACCTGAGTGCAGCCCTGCACCACGGCCTGTTGGTCAAGACGGTGCCCGAGCAGGCCTGGGTGACCATCCCTCGGGACCGGGGCACTCGGCGGTCAATCCCCGAGGGGGTGAGCCTCCATCGCGGAGACCTCTCCGGGGACACCGGGCCTCAGAGCAGGCATGTCACCTCCGTGCTGCGGACGGTCATCGATTGCGCTCGAACTCTGCCCTTCGACGAGGCCCTCACGGTCGCGGACTCGGCACTGAGATCCCGCAAGGTCACCGTGGCCCAACTCACGGCAGCGGCCGCCGCAGCCAAGGGCCCCGGCTCTGCCCAGGTCCGACGAGTCGCCGACCGGGCTGATGGCCGAGCAGCCAATCCCCTCGAGTCCGTGCTCCGGGCCCTCGCGATCGAGGAGGGATTGATCCTCACGCCCCAGCTCCAGGTGGCCGATTCCGGCATGTTCGCGGTCGTTGACCTCGGCTCTGTCGACCTCCGCCTCATCCTCGAAGCCGATGGTTTCGAGACGCATGGCACCCGCGAGGGGCTGCGCCGGGACTGCTCACGGCACACCGAGTTCACGATCTTCGGCTGGGACTCCTTGCGCTACACCTACGAGCACGTCATGTTCGACCAGGAGTGGACGCGCTGGACCTTTCGGGTCTGGAAGGCGACTCGCGCGGGCACCATTCCCGAATCCCCTCCGCGACGACGTTTCGCTGCGTGAGGGTCGGATCGCTGGGGCGGCAAAGAGACCTCGTATGCCGTGGGCTGAGCACGCGCGCGCCCTCCGAACTCAGCGTTTGCCGCCCCGCTGGTCCGCCAGCCGCGACCCATGGACCTAGGGTCAGGGAATGGATGAGCGCAGGACCCAGCCGTCCGCGGTCTGCTCGAGCTTGGGCTCGACGAGGGCCAAGGAGGGCCGCTCGGTGAGGACGTCGGCAGTCTGCTCGAAGCGCGCCAATTGGGTGAGGTTGACGATGGTCGGAGGCATGAGGGCCAGCGTCCCCGCACGCTCACGCGCCACGAGATCCACGGGCCTCCCCCACATCTCATGGACGGTCTCACGCGTGGTGCCCCGCGCCACCTGACCGTCGGGCATCGCGGCCGCGAAGAACCACGTGTCATAGCGGCGGGGTTCGAAGACCGGCGTCAGCCACCGCGCCCACGGGCGCAGACCCTCGGCCGACAGGCGCACACCGCACTCCTCCTCGACCTCGCGGAGGGCGGCCGCCACGATCGGGCGAGCCTGCTCGACGCGCAGCCCCATGTCCGCGGCCAGCCGCTGCAGGGCACCGTCGGACACGGGGGCCGACGAATCTACTGGGTCGACCCGCCCTCCGGGGAAGACGACGACCGCAGGGGCGAAGGGCATCGTGGCCGCACGCTCCTGGACGAAGACCTCCAGCCCGGCCGCGCCATCTCGCAGCAGCATCACGGTCGCCGCCACCTTCGGTTCGGCGGCGACCTGACCTGACTCGAGCCACGGCTCGATCGCACTGTCGAAGCGCTCGCCGAGCGCCCGCGTGAAGACACGCCCGTCCGGAGACCACCGGGGGTCGCGACTCGGTCGCTGCTCCGGCACGTCGGAGTCAGTCAGCGACGTGGACGATGACCTCGACCTCGACGGCTGCATCGAGGGGCAGCGCAGCGACACCCACGGCCGAGCGTGCGTGCGCACCCTTGTCCCCGAAGACCTTGCCCAGGAACTCACTGGCACCGTTGATGACCCCCGGCTGCCCGGTGAACGACGGATCCGAGGCGACGAAACCCACGACCTTGACCACGCGCTCGACCTTGTCGAGGTCACCGATGACGCCCTTGATCGCGGCGATCGCGTTCAGCGCGCACACCTGCGCGAGCTCCTTGGCGACCTCCGGCGACACCTGACCCTCGCCCGAACCCACCTTGCCCGTCGCGGCCATCGCACCAGCCACCATGGGCAACTGCCCCGACGTGTAGACCCGCGACCCATCGAGCACGGCCGGCACATAGGCCGCCACCGGAGGCACGACCTCCGGCACGGTCAGTCCGAGTTCGGCGAGACGATCTTCGACAGCACCCACGGTCAGGCCTCCTTCGGCCGCTTGAAGTAGGCGACGAGTCCGCCGCCGGGACCTTCCACGATCTGCACGAGCTCCCAGCCGTCCTCCCCGAAGTTGTCGAGGATCGCCTTGGTGTTGTGGATGATCACCGGCGCGGTCAGGTACTCCCACTTCTGCATGCCGCCCACCCTATCCCCGAGCAACAGCCCTGAGAGAGTGGACCGCATGAGCACCAACTCCGACGACCACCCTGTCCTGTCGGCCATCGCGCGCCCACCCGATCGCACAGAGGTGACCGGCCCGGAGCAGACCGATGTCTACGACGTCTGGGAGCCCGCCGCCGACCGCTCCGACCGCCCCGAACGACGCCTCACCCTCGCCCTCGTCCACGGCGGCTTCTGGCGCCCGGCCTACGATCGCGCGCACCTCGCGCCGTTGGCAGCCGCCCTCGCGGACGACGGCTTCCATGTCGCCAACCTCGAATACCCACGAATCGGTATGCCGGGAGGCGGCTTCCCCGGCACACTCACCGCCGTGGGCCGCCAGGTCGCCGCCCTGGCCGACGACCCCAGACTTCCGGAGCGTGTCCTGGCCGTAGGGCATTCGGCCGGGGGGCACCTCGCCCTGTGGCTGGCCAGCCAGCGACCCAGCCCCGAGGGATCGCTCCCCCACAACCTCGAAGGGGTCGTGGCACTGGCGCCCGCGGCCGACCTCGCCGAGGTGGACCGCCTCTTCCTCAGCAAGAACGCGGCCCGCGCCCTCCTCGGCTCCGCCCCGGACGAGGAGCCCGACGCATGGGAGGCCGCTGACCCGGGCCGACACGCCCTCATCACACCAGCGGTCGTCGTCTCGGCCACGGACGACGACCTCGTCCCACCCAGCGTCACCACGGCATACAAAGCCTCGCGGCGACCCGACGAGAAGGTGACCTTCGCCGACGTCCGCGGCGGACACTTCGACCTCATCGACCCCACCCACGAGGCCTACCTCACGCTCCTCGCCCATCTTGAGCAGTTCCAACTCGACCTACGCTGACGTTCATGACCGCACCCGCCCCTGTGCTGAGCCGTGTCTTCGCCGAAGCCCGACTGCACATCGTCACGGGCAAGGGCGGCACCGGCAAGACCACCGTTGCGGCCGCGCTCGGTCTGGCTCTGGCGGCCACGGGCAAGCGCGTCCTGCTCGTCGAGGTCGAGGGTCGCCAAGGGATCAGTCAGACCTTCGACGTGCCGCCCCTGGGTGACCAGGAGGTCAAGCTCGTCGACGACGCGAGCGGCGGGCAACTCTGGGGTCTTTCGGTCGATGCCAAGGCCGCCCTCATGGAGTACCTCCAGACCTTCTACAAACTGGGGCGCGCCGGCGCGGCCCTCGAGAAGGTCGGCGCCATCGACTTCGCGACGACCATCGCCCCCGGGGTCCGTGACGTGTTGCTCATCGGCAAGGTCTACGAAGCCGCCGGCCGCACGAGTGGCCACCGCCGAGGCCAGGGCGACCTGGTGTGGGATGCGGTGATCCTCGACGCCCCGCCGACCGGCCGGGCCGTGCGCTTCCTCAATGTCAACAGCGAGGTCGCCGACATCGCCAAGGTGGGGCCGATCCGCTCGCAGGCTGACTCGATCACCCGCATGCTCCGGTCGCGGGGCACCGTCGTGCACCTCGTCACCCTGCTCGAGGAGATGCCCGTCCAGGAGACCATTGATGCGATCACCGACCTGGCCGCCCAGCGCCTCGGCCTCGGCTGCGTCGTCGTCAACCAGGAGCGCGACGCCCTTCTCAGCGAGGAGGCGATCCACGCCTTGACGGCGGCCGACGCCGAGGAGACGATCCGCGCCGACCTCGTCGCCGCCGGCATCCGGGCCACCGGCCCCATGGTCCGCGGCCTGATCACCGAGGGCATCGACCACGCCGAGCGCCTCGCGCTCGAGGACGACATGCTCGCCGAGATCGCCGATCAGGGCCTGCCCATGCTCCACCTCCCGGCCCTCGTCGAGGGCGTGGACGGCGGCGGTATCTCCGTCCTCGCCGATGCCCTCCTCGAGCAGGGGGTGCGGTAATGGCCGCCACCAAGGCCGCCACCAAGGCGGCCCCCGGCCGAGGCACTCGGGAGCACACCAGCCTCCTCGACGTCGACGCCCTCCTCGCCAACCCTGACGTCGGCATCATCGTCTGCTGCGGCTCCGGCGGCGTCGGCAAGACGACGACCGCCGCAGCCCTTGGCCTGAGAGCCGCCGAGGCCGGCCGCAAGGTCGTGGTCCTCACGATCGACCCGGCTCGTCGACTGGCCCAGTCGCTCGGCCTCACCGCGCTCGACAACACCCCCCGCCCGGTCGCGGAGGTGGACCCGACCAAGGGCGGCTCGCTCGACGCGATGATGCTCGACATGAAGCGCACCTTCGACGACGTCGTCGAAGCGCACGCCGTGCCCGACAAGGCCGCCCAGATCCTCGCCAATCCCTTCTATCAAGCCGTTTCGAGCTCGTTCGCGGGCACGCAGGAATACATGGCGATGGAGAAGCTCGGCCAACTGCGGGCCGAGGCCACCGAGCGCGGCACCTGGGACCTCATCGTCGTCGACACTCCCCCCTCCCGATCGGCGCTCGACTTCCTCGACGCCCCCAAGCGCCTTGGGTCCTTCCTCGACGGTCGCTTCATCCGCCTCCTCGCGGCTCCCGCGAAGGCTGGCGGCCGCGCCTACCTCAAGGTCTTCACCGCCGGGGTGTCCTTGGCAGCCTCGACCCTGAGCAAGATCCTCGGAGGGCAGATGCTCACGGACGTGCAGACGTTCGTGGCTGCCCTCGACACGATGTTCGGCGGCTTCCGCGAGCGCGCCGACGTCACCTACGCCCTCCTCAAGGAGCCCGCGACCGCCTTCGTCGTCGTCGCCGCACCCGAGCGGGACGCCTTGCGGGAGGCGGCCTATTTCGTCGACCGGTTGGCCAGTGAACGTATGCCGCTCGCCGGGGTCGTCGTGAACCGACTCCAGGCGTTGGCCGCACCGACCCTCACGGCCAGCCGCGCCGAAGCGGGAGCCGAGTTCCTCGATGAGGCCGAGACCCATGCCACCCAGTGCCCGGCAACCCTCGAACTCCTTCGTCTCCACGCCGACCTGGCCACACTGGCGGACCGGCACCGCGCACAGGTGAGCCGGTTCGCGGCCGGGCACCCCGGCATACCCCTTGTCGAGGTTCCCGCGTCGGCGACCGACATCCACGATCTCGCCGGGCTCCGTGCGATCGGGGCGGCCTTGGGCGGCCGCTGACGACTCAGCCGACGCGCGTGAGGAGCGCGGGGTCGCCGTCCTTGGCCGCTGAGAGCAGCGCCGCCCACGACTGGACGTCGGGCCGGCGGCGGAGCAGGGCACGACGCTCCCGCTGGGTCATGCCGCCCCAGACGCCGAAGTCGATCCGACTGTCCAGAGCGTCGGCGAGGCATTCGGCGATGACGGGGCAGCCACGACACAGCTGCTTGGCCGATCGCTGGGCCTTGCCCTGGACGAAGAGGGCATCGGGATCGGAGGCGGAGCAGGTGCCCAATCGGGCCCAGTCCCGCACCCAGGTCGTCGTCTTCCTGGGCTCCACCGGCGCGAGGGTCATGTGCGTGCTTCCTCCTCAGGCGCGCGGCGTCCCGGGTGGACCACCATGCGCCCCCGAGGCTAGGGGACGCCCGACTTGTGCTGACATGGTCCCATCGGTCAGATCACGTCATCCGAACGGACTAGTCACTCCGCATCTCCCGCCTGAGGCCCCCGGGGGTGCGGCACAATCTGCGGGCGGTCCGCGGCGCAGCCGCCCGGACAGGTCCCCGGGTTACGCTTGCGCTCATGCAAGGTCGCGCCCAGAACGTGTCCGCCGTCTTCCGGCTGCTCTTCGGCTTCTTCGTGTTGAGCATCCTGACCGGCCTGCTCGTCGCGGGCATCGGCATCCCCGCGGTCGGGGCCGTCGGCTCAGTCGCCAAGGGCGGGGTCGCCGCCTTCAACGACCTGCCGAGCAAGTTCGACTTCAGCCCGCTGGCCCAGCAGTCGCGGATCCTCGACGCCGACGACGGCCTGATCGCCAACCCCTACGACGAGAACCGCATCGTTGTCGGCTTGGACGCGATCGCTCCGATCATGCAGAAGGCCCAGATCGCCATCGAGGACTCGCGCTTCTATCAGCACGGTGGCCTGGACGTCCGCGGCTTCACGCGCGCGATGCTCTCCAACTTCTCCGGCGGCGAGGTCCAGGGCGCCTCGACCCTGACCCAGCAGTACGTCAAGATCACGCTGCAGGAGAACGCCCTGCGTCGTGACGACAAAGAGGCCGCTCAGCGAGCCGTCGCGAAGAACTACATGCGCAAGCTTCAGGAGTTGAAGTACTCGCTCAACGTCGAGGAGAACCTCACGAAGGACCAGATCCTCGCGGGCTACCTCAACCTCGTGTACTACGGGGACCAGGCCTACGGCGTCGAAGCGGCGAGCCAGAACTATTTCGGCATCCCAGCGAAGGAACTCAACCTCGGGCAGGCAGCGCTGCTCGCCGGGATCGTGCAGCAGCCCACCAAGTTCAATCCGGTCCTCAACCCCAAGGACTCGCAGGCGCGCCGCGACGTGGTCCTTTCGCGGATGCAGGTTCTGGGCATGGCCTCCCCTGAGGAGGTCGCCGAGGCCAAGAAGATCGACGTCACGACGATGATCCACAAGAAGGCCGTCAAGGGTGTCTGTGCGCGGTCCTCGCAGCCCTACTTCTGTTCCTATGTGATGGCCTTCCTCGAGAAGTCTCCGAGCATGGCCGTCTTGGGTGCCACTCCGGCGGAGCGCCTGAAGAACGTCAATCAGGGCGGCCTCACCATCCGCACCACCCTCAAGCCCGGACTCCAGCAGTTCGCCCTCGATCGACTGACCGAAGCCGTGCCCCTGGACGCCGAGGACGGCATCGGTGGAGCCGCCACGGTCGTCGAACCCGGGACGGGCAAGGTCTTGGCGATGGCCCAGACCTCCACCTTCGACAAGACCCAGGTGGTCTGGAACGCCGACCAGGCCTACGGTGGCGGCCCCTCCGGCTGGCAGATCGGCTCGGCAGCCAAGACCTACGTGCTCGTGGCCGCGCTCGAGCAGGGCATCCCCCTCAACTCGACGATCAACGCACCCCAGGCTGGCCCACGCAATCCATTCACCTACACCAAGGACATGGTCCACGACGACTGCGGCATGTCCGACCCGTGGCCGGTCGCCAACGACTACCAGACCGGCGGCAACATCCCGCTGCAAACCGCCATCAGCCAGTCGATCAACACCGCCTTCGCGAGTCTGGCACTGCGCGTCGGTGGCTGCGCGGTCCGCGACACCATGACGAAGATGGGCCTCCACCAGGGCAATGGCAAAGAGGTGGAACCCTTCATCTCCTCGATCCTGGGCACGAGCCCGGCCTCGCCCATGACGGTGGCCTCGTCCTACGCGACCTTCGCCGCCCGCGGCAACTACTGCGAGCCCACCCCGATCGTCTCGATCACGACCTGGGACAAGAAGGAAATTCCGGTCCCGGCCAGCACCTGCAAGCAGGTGATCACCCCCGAAGTGGCCGACGGGATCAACCAGTTGCTCCAAGGGCCGCTGCGCAATGGGACCGCTGCCGGGCTCTGGGGGGACTACAACCACCCGGGCGCCGGCAAGACGGGCACGACGGACAACAACAACCAGTTGTGGTTCGCGGGCTACACCCCGCAACTGTCGACCGCCGTCTGGGTCGGCAACATCCTCCCGGCCATCCCCAACAGCGGCGGCAAGCTCAAGACCCTCAATTATCGCAACTTCGGCATCTACGGCTGGCAGGGCGAGGTCTTCGGTGGGTCCATCTCAGCCCCCATCTGGAGCAAGATCATGGGCTACGCCTCGCAGGACCTCCCGGCCGCCAACTTCACCCCGCCGCCCCAGAAGATCCTCAACGGCGACATCGTCAACCTGCCCTATGTCACGGGGATGAGCGTCGCGAATGCGACCGCCGCGCTTCAGGCGGCGGGCTTCACGGCCTCGGTCTCGGGTCGCATCGACAGCGGCTACCCTGCCGGTCTCGTCGCCGGCACTGATCCCGCTTGGCGTGCTCCCAAGGGCACCAATGTCGGGCTCCTGATCTCGACCGGAGTGGCGGCGGCGCCCGAACCCTCGGACGATGCGACACCTTCGCCGGAGGCGTCGCGAAGCAACCGTCGCGGCAACGGCAACGGCAACGGCAACACGGACCCGCCGACCAACTGAGAGTCGGGCCCCCGGGTCAGGCGGTGAGGGCTGCTCGAGTCAGGCGGTGAGCGCTGCCCGGGCAGCCGCCGCCACCCGGCCGCCGTCGGCGCGACCGGCCACCTCCGCTTGGGCGAGTTTCATGACGGCGCCCAGACCCGGCATACCCGTCGCGCCTGTCTGCGCGACCGCACGGGCGACAATGGCGGCCAATTCGTCGTCTGACAGCTGGGCCGGGAGGTAGGCCTCGAGGATGGCGAGTTCGGCATCCTCGGTCGCGGCCAACTCGCCACGCCCGGCGGAGGTGTAGGCCGTGGACGCCTCCTTGCGCTTCTTGGCCTCCTTGGCGAGCACCTTGAGCACCTCGTCATCGGAGAGTTCGCGAGCCTCGTCGCCGGCGACCTCGGCCGTCGTGATCGCCGTCAGGGCCATCCGCAGCGTGCCCGACCGGACCTTGTCGTGGGCACGCATCGAATCGTGCAGATCGTGCTGGAGGCGGGCCTTGAGAGAGGTCGCGGCGGTGTCGGTCATGCCGCCAGTCTCGCACTCTAGGTGCGTCGCGCGCCGCCGCATTTCGCGCGCCCGGATTTCGAGTGTGGCGCGGGCGTGGCCGACAATGGGCCGATGCACCCGATCCTGCGCACGGCTGGCGGAGCCCTGCTCGCCGGCGCGGCCGGGATTGCGTATGCGGGGCTGATCGAACGCAATTGGTATGCCGTGCGCCGGGTCACCGTCCCCGTCCTCCCCCCGGGGGCTCGGCCGGTGAAGGTCCTGCAGATCTCGGACCTGCATCTGGTGCCGCGTCAGGAGCGCAAGATCGCCTGGGTGCGCGGCTTGGCCGATCTCGACCCGGATTTCGTCGTTGACACGGGCGACAACTTCGCGGACTTCGAGGCGGCACCGGCCATTCTGCGCGCCCTCGAGCCGCTGCTCGAGCGGCCGGGCGCCTTCGTCATGGGCTCCAACGACTACTGGGAACCCGCGCTCAAGAACCCGGCCCGTTATCTCACCAAGGACTATGCGAAGGCACCCAAGGCGCGGCGCGAGTTGCCCGTCGAGGAACTCGTCACGGGCTTCGTCGGCGCAGGTTGGCACGATCTCGACAACGCGCGTCGGATGATCGAGCTCGGCCCCGAGCGCATCCCCGTCGAACTCGTCGGCGTCGACGACCCACACATCGAGCGCGACCGCTACGCCGAGGTCGAGGGGCCGGCGTCATCCGATGCGGAGCTGCTCGTCGGGCTCGCCCATGCGCCCTATCAACGGGTGCTCGACGCGATGACCGCAGACGGCGCCGGACTGGTCATCGCCGGTCACACCCACGGCGGCCAACTCGCCCTGCCCGTCTTCGGCGCCCTCGTCACCAACTGCGACTTGGATCGCCGTCGCGCCAAGGGATTGTCCCGCTGGTGGCCGGGGGCGGGCTCCCCGGGCCAACCCAGAGCCGGGTCCGGCGACGAACCCGACCACGCGGCATACCTCCACGTCTCAGCGGGCCTCGGGACCTCCCCCTACGCACCCGTCCGCTTCGCCTGCCGCCCCGAAGCAACGCTGCTGACCCTCACCGCCCGACCCTGAATCCCGCCTCTCGCCAGGAGTCGGACCGATTTCAACGTATGCCGGGAGGTCGGTTATCCTTCGGAGGTTGCCCGCACGGGTGACAGCCACGGGGTGTGGCGCAGCTTGGTAGCGCGCTTCGTTCGGGACGAAGAGGTCGCAGGTTCAAATCCTGTCACCCCGACCAGTTGGCTTTTGGGCTCTGACCTGCGGAAACGCGGTCAGGGCCCTTCTGTTTCTCCCG
>DAOLRO010000066.1:0-14123 GCA_035418665.1 Phycicoccus sp. | reverse complement strand
GACCTCTTCGACCTCGACCGCGAACACAACAGGCGCATCCTGCACGCCGCCCGCACCGGCACCCCGAGACCATGGCCAGAGCGCCACCACTCCGATCTCCACCACCACCCCACAGTTCGGCGGTCCCGACAGGCCCGACGCATCGTCCTCGATTTCCCCGAGGGCAAGCTCGTCCGCCGTCCCGGCAGACCGCAATACGACGAACCACCATTCTGAGGGCCCGTGAGAAGGTCATTGGAAGGCCAACGGCACCACCAACTGCCTCGCTGATTCCGGGCCAGGCGTTCATCCGCTCACAGCACGCAGTCGCCAACGAGTGCGTTGATGTCACAAGGCCGGTCTCGCGGCCAACGCAATCAGATGCGGGCGTCGCCGTCCCCGTCGAGCACCCGCAGGTGCCCGCGTACCCGTCCGATAGCCAGCGCATCGGCCCTGATCACGCCTGGAGCCTGACTCGATGACGGAGGCACCACATTGGTCCGTCGAGGGGTCTCGCGAACCGCATCAACAACGGCGAGCAGATCATCGGTGTCCGTGACCAGCACATAGCCGTCCTGCGAATGCCGGACGATGTCCCATCCACGAGGTGGAGTGAGCCTCCCGGCGTGCTGGGCGCACAGGTCATAGGTGTGCGGCTCTGCGAAGGTGGCGAGGGGGCCGACCACGACGGCTCGATCGGAATAGGCATAGGTGAGGGTCGCGACGGCCGGCTGACGGCACGCCGTCTTTGTGCAGCGACGCGGTGAACTCACGATCGTGACTCTAGATCAGTGGCCCGGATGCGCTGAGTTGGCGCGCCGTAGGCTGACGGCATGGACAAGAGCCCACCCCGGGTCGATCCCCGACCCCGGCATCGAGATCGCCGTGGACGTGGTGTTCGCGGCCCGTTGGCGTGGCCCATGGTTCCGTCGATGACGACACGACGTGAGCGCTTCGACGCCCTCGTCCTCGAGGTGGCCGAGCGCGCACGACCGTGGCTGGGCACCCGCCACCAGGACGTGGACTTCGCCGTCGAGGACGTGCCCATCGACGACCCACTGGCCTGGGAGCCACACCTGGCCGTCCTCGGTCGCGTGATCGGCGCTGGAGCCACTGGCCGACGCATCGTGGTGCATCGCCGGCCCATCGAGGCTCGGGCGCAGAGCCACCACGACCTTCAAGAACTCATTCGGGAAGTGATTGCCGAGCAAGTCGCCCTCATCCTCGGCGTCCCGCCTGACGAGGTCACCCTCTGATCGGGACGCTCAGGGCAACGGGACCACGTTCGAGCGAACCGTCACCGTGACGGTGTCTGTCAAGGTCATCACGGACACGAGCCGAGCACCACCCTCACCTGAGGAGTTGACAACCGCGGCACGCAACTCGCCGTCGCCGCCCAGGCGCCGGACCCACACGCTCCCAGCCGTCGCCGGGATGTCCACGGTGAGCATTCGATCGGGCCCCACCGAGACACTGCGCGGCTGGGCCGACGGATCTCCAGACCAGACCTCCGCCTCCGAAGACCCCGCGGTCGAGGTCAGCACCAAGGTACGGGTGCTTGCGGCAGGCAGGTCACCGAGAGGAGTGCCCGCAACACCCTGGATGGCAGGCGCGGCAACGGTCCATGCGAAGTCTCCCGGCGCAGCGTCGATGCGGATCTGGCTGAACGCCGCGGCCACGATGGGGACGTCCGAAACCGCCTCCACGGCATACGTTGCGGGTGGCAGGTCAGCCAACGGCACATCGACAGTGGACCCGGCCGGCACCATGACGACGCCACCACCGGGCAGCGGCGCGGTGCCATCGGCGGTGACCACACGCACCGAGACGACGGCTTGGACCGCGCCCGGCACCGCCACCCGCAGGACTCCGGGTTGGGACAACGGGACACCGGGCATGACCTGACGGGACGCGGGGATGATCGGAGTACTGGCATCAGCGCCGGCAGCGACGGAACCATCGAGCCACACGTCCGAGAGAACCGCGCTCACCGTCCCACCACGCACCGCCACATGGACGGCCGGGCTGGCCTCGCCGCCAGCAATGGCATCGAGGAGAATGACGGTCCGGCCCCTCCCCGGCACGACGATGCCACGACCGTTCGGGGCCGCAATGGCACCCTTCAGCCCGTGCACCGTCACGTCGACGGTGACCTCATTGGCCCCGGAGTTGGCCAGCACGAGGCGTTCCTGCCGCCCGGGGGCACCCCCTCCGGCGATCAACCAGAGGTCGTCACCCTCGTCGGGGCAGACCGTGGTCACCAGGCCCCGCAGGTCCTTGATCTCCGAGCTCCACCATTGGCTGGCCGCGAGACCGGGAGCGTGCCCGTCGGTCGCCTGGACCATCACCGGCGTGGGTGTCGAGACGTCGGCGTTGGCGGACAGCCCCTCGACCTGCGAGGTGGAGCCCCCCGCCGTCAACGTCAGTTGGCCGCCCTCACCCGGATCGTCGGGGAACACACTGCCGGGTGCTCGAGCGGCCAGGACGTGGACCTGCTGCGCCGCGTCCGGGGCACCCTTGACGCCCATCAGCTCCGGCCCCGGGCAGGTACGAGCGGACGTCGTGGGTGCACTCGATTGCTCACCTGGGGCGGAGGACAGCCCGT
This sequence comes from Phycicoccus sp., assembly GCA_035418665.1. Classification (GTDB taxonomy): domain Bacteria; phylum Actinomycetota; class Actinomycetes; order Actinomycetales; family Dermatophilaceae; genus Phycicoccus_A. The sequence goes on along the minus strand of DAOLRO010000066.1, from coordinate 11,539 downwards.
GATCCCAGCGCGTCAAGGAGACCTCGGAGGCGACCTGCTGACTGGCCAGGACGACGCCAGCCGCCAGGCCGGAGACCAGCGCGAGACGCCCGATCCCGATGATGGAGGGTTTCATGCCCGCCTCCGACTCACGCGAGACCCGAACGGGATGGCCAGGAAGACCACGGCTCCGATCAGGATCAACTGCACGCGGCGCCATGGAGAGGTCTGCTCATCGAGACGGATCGAGAGGGAATGCGTGCCGGCAGGGACGGCATACGCAGGCTTGTCGCCGGTAGCCCGGACGACCTCATCGTCGACGCGTACGACAGCGTGATCCACCCAGCCATCGGCTTCGGCAACGACCAACGTGGCCGACCGGTCGAGGCTGACCTCGGTGGTGGTGGCCGCATGCTGGCCCGTGGTCACGACCATGGTCGATCCGTCATCGACCAGCGCGAGACGCGGCGGCGCGACGGGCCGATGCTCGATGTCTCCTTGGGCCGCGACGCGCCAGTAGTCCCAGCCGTCCTTGGCGACGAGACGGGTCAGTCCATCACTGGCATCCAGTGATCGGCGGAGCGAGGGATCGGCGCTCTCCGGGAGTCCGACAATGCCCACAGCCGCGGCGCCCAGTCGAGCGGCTGCCTCCGCCTGCCCGTCCAGGAGCGCTGACACGGCGGGAGAAAGGGTGGCGTCAGTGTGCCGATCGACGGGCAAGCTCCGGGCGACAGCGCCCACCTCGCGCGACACGAGCTGGAAGCCGAGCCGGTCTCCGTCCGCCACGAGGAAGAGGGTTCGGCCGGCGACATCACCGTCGGTGTGCTCCAGCGCCACCGCGGGACGAGGATCACGCCAAGCGCTCAACTCGTCCCCCAATGTTGTGTGCACGAGCGCTCCGCCGAAGGCCAAGCAGGCGCCGGCCATGACGGCCACCCCAGCGCGGGCCAAGGTGCGAGCCGCTCCGGGGTGTTGACCCCACCAGCCGGTGAGGGCGTCACCGCGCGATGGGCTCACGGCACACAAGGCCGCGGCAACCAGACCGAGTGAGAGGAGCATTATCGGGACACCCGTCCACACCGTGACCTGCCCCCCTGCCTCAGCCGCACCCTCAGGGATCGTCGCGAGGGCGAGGCGTGGCGCCGCCAGGACGGCCGCCAACCCCACGACCACCAAGACGGCTGCTCCCGTGCTCGCCCGGGACAGGTCGCGCGCACGGAGCAGACCGATGGCGGCGAGTACCACGAGCGGAACGGCGAGCCAGTAGGGGGTCGAGCCCGCGCCACCGGGGTGCAGAAGCAGCAACTGCCACCAGGGCGGCTCCGTGACACCCCAGTTCGTGGCGCCGGGCCCGGCCAGGAGCAGGCGCGGGTCGTCGCGGACGGCGAGCCACCAAGGCCCGAGGAGGAGTGGTGCCACCACCAACGGGACGAGCGCGCGCACTCGCGCTCCCCCTGTGCGGGCACCAAGGAAGATCAGCACGCAGACGAGTCCGAGAAGGATCAGGAGGAGGGGCGTGAAAGCCCCGACGACACCCAGTCCCAGAGCCGTGGCCCACGCGGCGGTGGAAGTGCCATCCCGACCAGCGAGTAGGAAGAGTCCGGCGCACACAGCAGGCAACAGGACCATGGCCACCGCAGGCCCCAACCGGCCCTGCGCGACCGTGGGTCCTGCGGCCCCGGCGATGCCCCACATCAGGGCGGCCGCTGCACGCGCCCAACGGTGCTCGGTGATGACACGGGCGGATAAGTAGGCCGACACCGTGGCGAGCGCCGGAGCCAGCAGGACGATCAGGCCGACGATCAAGCCCCCCGGAGAGGAGACCGACCCGAGCCCGGGCAGGATCTCCACGATGCGCGTCGGCAGGGCCAGGAGGCCGAGATGCGGCTCCCCAGCGGCCGCCGGGGCACCGAGTCCGCCACCTCTCCACGTATCCGTCCACCCATGCCACAGAGCGCTCGAACCGATCTGTCCCCCGAGCAGTTGTCCGCCGGTCAGTCCGCCTCCGAGTCCGGAGAAGACCTGAAGGCCCCAACTCCGAGCGGCCGCGAACACCACGACAAGGGTCGCGAGGAGCGCCAACAAACCGGGGTTGCGAAGCAGGCGGCTGGCGGTGGAGCGACGCTGCTGATCCGGAGCGTCGTCATCGCCACTGCGAGATGGGAAGACCGCATCATGCACCTGGTCGGTGACTCGACGCCTGACCTCCTCCCCCGAGACGAACAACGCTGCTAGGTCACGGCGACGGACCGGACGCAGTGGCGTCACGCCCTCACCGCCAGCCACTCGTGCCCGCCGGCGTCGCTCGCGACGGACATGACGCCAACGCGCGCGGATCAGGTGGATCGGCTCGAGGGCACCAAGGTCGGCCACCGCCTGCCACGCTCCCCGGGGTCGCTTGAGAAGCAGCAACGCCACGGCGGTGAGGAGACTGGACACCAGAAGCCACACCGCATGGAACGGCGCAGACCACCATGCTCGCCGGCTGAGCGCCACACGTCTGCCCGCGCGCCGGCGCGCGGCGTCGTCGGCGGTGGCCAACCCCACGCCGTCAGGAACCTGGACCTGGGCACGGGGTGCCAGCAGGACGCGTCTCCCGAGTCGCTGGGCGCGCCAACCAAGGTCGAGATCGGAGCCGACATCGCCAAAGAGCTCATCCCACCCGCCGAGATCGGTCACCAGACCGGCCTCCACGAGCGCCCCGGCGGCAGGGACCGCGAGGACGTCAGCCCGCTCGTCGAACTGACCTTGGTCCTCCGTGCCCGAGGCGGGATCGTCGACGATGCGACCAGATGAGGTCGCGCGAATTCCTGCGCTGCGCAGATGCCCCGGGCGTGCGGAGTCCGTCAGCTTTGGGCCGACCATCGCCACCGAAGGAGACCGCCGGTGCGCCTCCACCAGCCGGCTGAGGCAGCGCTCGTCAGGGACACTGCCGCCGGGCATGATCCACAACAGCTCACGTGGGTCGGCGTCCACCTCTTGGAGGTATCCGGAGACCGCGCCACGCAGGCCCAGCCGTCCCACATGACGCATGACGGGGTCAGGGCCCTCCACTCCCGAATCATCCAAGGCAGCCCGTGCGTCATCGTCGAGCGGTGCGCTCTCACCCGAACCGGTCGTGGCGTCGAGGACCACGATGCGATCGGGCCGCAAGGTCTGCGCGCGCAGAGCGTCAAGCGTGGCGAGCACGCCGAGCAGGCTCGGCCCGGTGTGCACGAGGACGGTGATCAGCGTGCGGGAGGGGGGCGAGTCGTGGGACACGGCGGTCGCGGTGAGTGTCATCAGGAGAGGCGGCGGTCAGCGTCGGCCACGAGCCGACTCAGACCGCCCGCTTCTTCAACTTGCGGCGCTCTCGCTCGGAGAGCCCGCCCCAGATGCCGAAGCGCTCGTCGTTCGCCAAGGCGTATTCGAGGCATTCGGAGCGCACATCGCACCCAATGCACACCTTCTTGGCCTCCCGCGTGGACCCGCCCTTCTCGGGGAAGAACGCCTCCGGGTCAGTCTGTGCGCACAGACTCCTCTCCTGCCAGGACAGGAGTTCCTCCTCCACTGCCAGTGCTTCGACCATCTTCAACTCGCGCACGACGCCTCCTCGACCCTCGACCCTTCACCGGCTCCGTGTGGAACCCTGCAGTTTTGGATGCCGGCTCCGATGACCCGACGAACACTTCCCGACCCGACCCGATGTCGAGCGTGGACGCAACCGTTCGCGCTGCGCACTCACAACGACACCAATGGAATTACACGCGTGTCATACGCCTTTCGTCAAGCCGCAATCTGCTAGGAACTCTGACCCGCCGCAGGATCGGGAGTGCTTCGCCCCTCTCGGGCAGAAGTCTTGGACCATCGTTCGGGGACGGCTCGAATGACTGTCAGACTGCCTCCATGCGGATCACGGCACTGGCTGGCGGCGTGGGCGGTGCACGTTTCCTGCGGGGCCTGCTGCACCACCTGGAATCACACCCGGGGCACCCAGAACTCACCATCGTTGCCAACACGGGCGACGACATCACCCTGCACGGACTGCGGGTCAGCCCGGACGTCGACACCATCCTGTACACGCTCGGGGGCGGAGTCCACGAAGGCCAAGGCTGGGGACGGGCTGACGAGACAACCCAGGTCCAGACCGAACTCGCGGCCCTCGGCGCTCAACCCGAATGGTTCACCCTCGGCGATCGCGACTTCGCGACGCACATTCAGCGCTCGCAATGGCTTGGCCAGGGGCTCAGTCTCAGCGAGGTCATCGAACGTCTTGCCATCCGTTGGGGCCTTCCCGGCCGCGGGGTCCGTCTGCTCCCCATGACCGATCAACCCGTCGAGACCCATGTCGTCGTCGCCGAAGGTGAGGAGCAGCGCGCCGTCCACTTCCAGGAGTGGTGGATCCGCATGGGAGCCCGCGTGCCGGCAGAGCGCTTCGTCGTCGCCGGACTCGATCGGGCCACGCCCGCGCCGGGGGTGCTCGACGCCCTCCGCTCGGCCGACGTCATCCTCCTACCGCCCAGCAATCCCGTCGTCTCGATCGGCATCATCCTCGGCGTGCCCGGCGTGCGAGATGCGTTGCGGGGCAGCGCGGCTCCGGTCGTCGGCGTGAGCCCGCTGATCGGTGGACGACCCGTCCGCGGCCACGCTGACGCGTGTCTGGCAGCTCTGAGCCTGCCCTCCACGAGCGGTGCGGTGGCTGGTCTGTACGAGGACTTCCTCGACGGCTGGTTGGTGGACCCGGCCGATGCCGGGCTCACCCTTCCCCGGGCGCGTGTTTCGATCCATGACGGTCCGCTCCTCATGACCGACATCCCCTCCGCCTCGCGCATCGGAGCAGCCGCCCTCGACCTCGCCTTGGCCCTCAAGGGCGCCTGATGCGCCGGGGAGCCGGGGCACAAACCGAGGGTATGCCGTCTCTCACCGCCACGGCGTTGGCCGGCCTTCCCGAGGTGGCACAGGGCGTTGACCTCACCAGCCTGATAATTGATGCGCTGCAGGACAATGGAATTCACCTCGACGAACCCATGGTTGTCGTGCTGTCGAGCAAGATCGTTTCCAAGGCCCTGGGCCTGCGATCCACCGATGCCCGTGACAGCGTGATCGACGCACAGACGGTGCGTGTGGTCGCCGAGCGGGCGACGTCCGACCGCATCACGCGCATCGTGGAAGCCGCGGCTGGTCCGGTCATGGCCGCGGCGGGGGTCGACGCGTCGAACGTCGGCTCCGCCGGTGGCGTGCTCGTCCTGCCCACGAACTGCGACGCCGAGGCAGCATCACTGCGCGACAACATCATCCGAGGCATGCCCGGGATTGGCGAGATCCCGCTGGGAGTGATCATCTCGGACACGGCGGGACGGCCATGGCGGGCCGGCCAGACGGACTTCGCACTGGGGTCAGCAGGAATCTGGCCGATGCTCGACCATCAAGGCGATGTGGACCACGACGGTCGGCCCTTGTCCGTCACCAGCCGCTGCCTGGTCGACCAACTCGCCGCCATGGCTGACCTCGTCAAGGGGAAGGCCGACGGCCTGCCGGTCGCCGTGATTCGGGGATGCCCGCAGGGATGGTTCGATCCGGACGCTCCGGGTGCTCGCACTGTCGTGAGGACGGGTTCAACGGACTGGTTCTCGCTCGGCCACGTCGAAGCGGTTCGGGCCAGCCTCGGAGTGGCGCCCGGCACTCCGTCTGCCCGGAAGGTCGGGATCCGTCGCATCGACCGAGAGAGCCAGGAGGACCGTGCTCTGCGAGCGCTCGCCGTGGCGCGGCATGGAGAGGTCACGAGGGGTGTCGATGTCGACGTCGATCTGACCCGCTCGGAGATCCGCGTGCGTGCCGCGGACCCCTTTGCCGCTGGCCGCTTCATTGCCCGGCTCGAGGTCGCACTCTGGTCCGAGGACCTCTCCTTCGACCCCCCAGTTGCCCTTCAGGACGGGGCATGGCAGTTGCCCCTGAGGACGGGGCATGGCAGTTGCCCCTGAGGACGGGGCATGGCAGTTGCCCCTGAGGACGGGGCAACTGCAGAGGTCCTTGAAGACACCCACCCCTCCCGCTGACTGACGCCGTCTGAGCCGGCTGCGGCGATCCCGACTCAGCCGCGGGGTAGGTGAGTGGGGAGGGTCATGCGCGGTCCCCGCCTCGGGCGCATTCCGCCGGCCACCATGACGTAGACCTGCGCGCGATAACGGTGTCCGGCATACGGCTCCAGGAGGGCACGGGCCTCGTCGTCGCCGCCGATCTCCCCTGTGAGGGCCCACGTGAGGTTCTTGGCCATGTGGTAGTCGCCGAAACTGGGGCTGTCGGGGTCGCCCAGGGCGCGCTGGGCCACCTCGGCGGCGGTCCACTCGCCCACTCCCGGGATGGCGCGAAGCCGCCGGTGTGCCTGCGGCAGCGGGAGATCCGTGCACTCCTCCAAGCGCCCGGCGTGTTGTGATGCCCGCACGGCCGTGGCTGCCCGGTTGCCATCGATCCCGGCTGTGATCCACTCCCACGAAGGGATCTGGGCCCAGACACGCGGAGCCGGCGGAACCCGCAGTCCCAGCTCAGCCCCCGGGCCGGGAGCCGGGTCACCGAAGCGCCGCACGAGGCGTGCATGCCCGGCAAAGGCCTCCTTGCCGGTCACCTTCTGCTCGATGATGGCCGGCACCAGCGATTGGAGCACCAGTCCCGACCGAGCAACTCGCCAACCGCGCGCCAACCGCTCTCCCTCGCGCACGAGGTCGTGATGGGCGACAAAGCCGCTGGCATCGTCCTGCTCACCCACCAGGTCGGGCAGGTGCTCCAGCGACCACGCCGCTCCGCTCCCCCACGCGCTCCCCAGGCACTCCGACCCGACCACACGCACGGCCAGGGTGCTCGGCCCTTCGGGCGTGGCCTGCCCGAACCACCAGACACCGTCCCTGACCCGACACGTCGGATCCCCGGCCCCGTGCCGAAGGACACCGACCGTGCGGTTGAGGTCCAGTGGCCGGCTGAGCGGCAGTCGTCGTTCGGACACAGCCGCGGTCCCGCCGTGGGTCGGACCGCCGTTCACCGCGCGTCGGGATCGGACAGGTGTCGAGGCGCGACCACGAGATCGGGACCGGACGGCATACGGGATCCCTTGAAGGCCAACCAGACATACGTCGGGACCAGCGGCAACAACCCGGCCAGCGCACGTTCGGGGAGGCGTGAGACAAAGGCCGGCACCACGTCATCCCCCGCGAATGCCGTCGGGTCCGCGATCACCGGCAGGGTGTAGTCCCAGACATCGAAAGCGCCGAAAAGGCGGCGCAGACCCCGAGGGGTGTAGTAGTGCTCGTAGTAGTGAGTTCCCTTGCCGGACAACGCCATGTAGCGATCAGCCGCCCTCTGCGGCAGCCACGAGAGGAAGGGCAGCCGATGATGGGGCTCGAGGACCTGCCACTTGTGTCCGATGCCGAGATAGAGGACGCCACCCGGCCGTAGCACCCGGTGGATGTCCGCAACGACGGCCTCCGGGTCGACCACGTGCTCGTAGATGTGATTGAGGACCACGATGTCGAGCGAGTCGTCCGCGAAGGGCAGATCCTCTCCACGCGCGAGCCGGAAGTCCACGCGCTCACCGAAGCGTTCACGCGCCTTGGCCAGACCCGGCTCGTCGATGTCGACGCCGAACGTGGTGGCCCCGGCGAGCGCCAATTCGTCGGCGATGAAGCCGGCCGAGCACCCGACATCAAGCGCCTTCAGCCCCTCGAGATCCGACACCCCGAGCCCGTGCTGGAGGACAGCGATGAGCTTGGCCGCCTTCTGTCGGCGCTTGCCCTCGTCGAGCATCTTCCCCATGAGCTCGGAATAGGCGAGTTGTTCCTCGCGCCGGCCGCCCTCGGCACCAGGTGGCTCAGGCCGTGACATCCGCGCTCCCGATGAGTCGGTGGGAACGCCCCCACAGGAAGGCGCCACCGGCGAGCAGGATGTCCACGACCACCGACAGGAAGCGGTGGACGACGACGATCGCGGTTGCGGCACCCAGCGGCATGAGGCCGACGAGCAGGAGCACGAGGAGCCCGTCACGCACGCCGACGCCCGCGGGAACGATCACTGAGAGCATCCCGAGGCCAGCGGCCAAGCAGTACCCCGACAGCGTGGTCAGGGCGAGGTCACGGACCGATGCGCCAGGAGCCAGGTCCGCAGCCAAGACCCAGACCGCCGCGGCCATGCTCAGCCAAGCGAGGACGAACCAGCCGACGCACGCGACGATCGCCGCACCCGAGAGCGCCCGGGGCAACGGATCACGACGCAGGAGACGCAGCCCTCTGGAGATCAGCCGGTTGAGCAGCGGCGGCCAGAGCAGCACGACCAGGAGGAGCACCGGGACCGCGAACCAGATGAGGGACACGTCCTCCCCACTGCGACGCACGAGGAGGGGCAGCGCCGGAAGCCCAACCAGGGCAGCCGTCAGCACCGCCAGAGCGAGGTTGAGCAGCCCGGCGATGCCCAAGGTCCGCCGCGGCACCCCGAGACGCCCGCCCATGTCGGATTGGATGGCCACTGACCACACCGACCCGGGGAGGTACTTGCCCAGTTGCCCGACGAAGAAGACGCTCGCGCTGGCCGGGAGCGCGAGTCTGACTCCGAGGTCGACGAGGAGGGCGCGCCAGCCGAACAGCGTCAGGATCGGCGAGGCCAGCGCAAGCGCGAAGGCACCAGCCACCGACCCACCCGACAGGGTCGAGAGTTCGCGAGAGACATCCGACCAATTGCGTTGCAGAGCGACGATGATCGCGACCACCACGAGGACACCGATGACGACCCTCACGCCATTGAGCAAGCGTCCGCGCATCGTCACCTCCGCCGGAACGTCAGTCGCAAGATCCCGTATGCCGTGGCGTCGGCCCCGCTGGACGCCGCTTGCCTCGCGGCGTACCGCATCCGCTCGGTGAGCTCACCGTCCAGGTCACCCACGAGAATGAGCCCGAGGTCGGCGGCCCGGGCCAGCACGCCACGAATGTCCGCGGGACGGATGGCCCACGCCGGGTCGTCGTCGCCGACCGGCAGCGTCAAGAGGAGCAGTCCCCCCGACCGCAGCGCCCACGAGGCCTGGCCGACGGCGTGGTCCACATCCGCCGCAGAACAGCCTCCCGGGTGGAGGCGCGCCATCACGTCCAGACTGGCGGTGTCGACGTCGAGCACCTCCACCGAACTGCGGGGGCCGGTGAGCTCGAGCTCCACGGGGGCGAAACCGAGCGCGCGGGCCCATCGAGAGAGAGGGCTCTTGGCGCCTGATTCGTCGACGATGACCGATCGTCGGCGTCCGTCATCACAGATCCGCACGATGGCTGCCAACGCACCCAAGGCGGCCCATGCGGCGACGGCGTCGTTGGCTCGGGGCAGCCCGGCCTCCTTGGCCCACTCCCTCGCGTCGAGCGCATCGCTGTCGCGGGCGAGGACGTCGGTGGGACGGATCCAGTCGGGGAAGTCCGTGGGCCGCAGTTCCACGCGCGGCCCGCCACGCCGCAGTGTCGCCAGGCCCCCGCCGGTCACGACGCGCCGCACGTTCATGGCACCCGAGGGCACCCGCTCGAGGACTCCACGGAGCTTCGGCCCGGAGCCCTGCCCGACCGAGGCTTCGCCGCGTCCGGTGGCGCGCGACGCGCCGAGGTCCAGGGCCGACGACTCGACGCTCGCGAGGGCCTCCAGTGCACCGACATAGTGCGCCCAAGGTCCGGCCTCGTCGGGCGGGCGTACCGACGAACGCAACTTGGCGGCATAACGGCGGTCGGACAGGTGACGCAACGCATCCACCAGTTTCGGGTGGTCCCCGACCGGGACGAGCAGTCCATCGACGCCGTCGAGGACCTGCTCCCCGAAGGTCCCCACGTCGGTCGCCAGCACCGGAAGTCCGTGGCGACGCGCGAGCAAGACGTTCTGGGAGGCCGTCGCCGAGCGGTAGGTCAGGGCCAGGACGTCATGGCGGGCCATGAGTTCGGCGATGCGATCTGCAGGCACATAGCCGCCGTGGACCTCGACCCGGTCACGGAGGCCCTGTTCGAGGGCGAGCTCCTTGACCCGTCGACCGGCATCCCCCCACATCTCCCCGGCGACCGTGACCCGCAGGTCAGGCACCTCCCTGACCGCCTCGAGGAGAAGGTCCACACCCTTGTAGTCACGAACAATCCCCAACGCCAAGAGGCGGGTGGGTCCGTCGGAATCGACATGGGGGACCCGGGGCCCTCCCGGAAGGTGGGGTGGGAGGTCGAGCTCGCGGACGTGGTGGGCGCCGAGGTCGGCGGCCATCCGTGCCTGTTCGTCACTGTGCACGATCACGGAGTCCACTCGGGAGAGGAAGGACTCCATCAGCGCACGGTCACCGGGCCGGGGCTCGTGCGGCAGCACGTTGTGGGTGATCGCGATCGTGCGGGGCGCCGAGTCGAGCCCTCCGTTGGCGCCCACCCGCCGTCCGACTCCCGCGGCGCGCAACAGCGCCAGATGGGCTGGCACCACGGGCGGGATCACGTGGACGATGACGATGGCATCCATGTCGCGCAGGCGTCGTCCAGCACGCAGCCAGGTGTCCGGTCGCGCCCACGAGAGCACCCGGAGCGTCCGCGGGAAGGGCTCAACATCGGGAGCCCCGCCCGGGACGGCGGCCTCGCCGGGGTAGAGCAGGCTCGGATAGAGGTGACTCCATGAGATGAGGGTGACGTCGTGACCGGCATCGGCCAGTTCGTGCGCCAGGGTCGTCGTGTGCGCGGCCACCCCACCCTTGTGCGGATGGCTCGGGCCGACGATCGCGATCCGCAGCGCGGCCGCATCGTGCGCCGGCTCGTGAGCGGCCATCGCCTCAGACTCCGTCCCGTGACCGGACGACGAGATCGGCGAGGAGGGCCAGCGACGCAATCATCACCCCGCTGACGAAGAGCAGCACCGTGTTCGCTGGGAAGTAGAAGGGGTGCCGCACCATGTCGATGACCCCTTTGACCACGCCGATGAGAATGAGCCACAGGGCCGGCGGCATGAGCACCTTGAGCGGATCGAAGTACATGACCATCCGCAGCACCTGCAGGATGTAGCGATAGGCATCCGAGACGAAGTGGAACTTGCTCGTCCCAGCCCTCTTGGCATAGCTCGTCTCGATGTACTTGATGTCGTGCTGGTTGGAGAGGAAGGCGATCGTGATCGTGGTGACGCACGAGAAGCCGGCCGGGAGCAACCGGAGATAGGGCAGGGCGACCTGTCGACGGAAGGCCCGCAGGCCTGAATTCAGGTCAGGAATCTTGGTCTTGGTCAGCCATTCGGCGACCTTGCGGATGAACCACTTCGCCGGCACGCGCGCCCACTTGTGGGTCCCCTCCTCGGTCGTCCTTGCGCCCACGACCTGGTCATAGGTTGCGTCGTCGCGCAGGACCCGCACGAGGTCGGGGATGCGTTCGTTCTCGTAGGTCATGTCCGCATCGGTCCACACGACGATCTCGCCGCGGGCCTGCTGTGTGCCGATCCGTCGTGCGGTGCCGGAGCCGCCGTTGCGCCGGAAGGGCAAGATCCGCAGGTGGGCGTAGCGCTGGGCAGCATCGCGCAGCACCGCGAGGGTGTCGTCGGTGCTCGCGTCGTCGATGCAGAGCAC
>DAOLRO010000065.1:0-14166 GCA_035418665.1 Phycicoccus sp. | reverse complement strand
AGGCGGTCCAGGAGGCCGGCGTCGACTACGACTCGGCCGAGGCCTCGTGGGTGCCCAACCTCCAGGTGCCGCTCGACCTCGAGGGTGCCAAGAAGATGATCCGCGTCGTCGAGGCCCTCGAGGACTCCGACGACGTCCAAGACGTCTTCGCCAACGGAGACATCCCCGACGACGTCCTGGCCCAACTCGACGAGGAGTGAGCGACTGCGTGTCGCTCGGCCCGCCGTTGTCCTCGCTTGGGTAGCGTGATCCTCCGAACAGATGTTCTAGGACTCGGAGGTTGTCGGTGCGCGTGCTGGGAGTCGACCCCGGGTTGACCCGATGCGGTCTCGGTGTCGTCGAGGGGCGGCCGGGACGTGCCCACATGATCGCGGTCGGCGTCGTCCGCACCCCCCGAGACGCAGAGGCAGGGCAGCGGCTCGCCTTCCTCGAGTCCGAACTCGACACCTGGCTCGGGCGCTTCCAGCCCGATGTGGTGGCCATCGAGCGGGTCTTCGCTGATGTCAACGTCGCGTCCGTGATGACGACGGCTCACGCCACGGCCATCGCGTTGTTGACAGCACACAAACGCGGGCTCCCGGTCGTCTTCCACACCCCGACCGAGGTCAAGGCCGCGGTCACCGGCAGCGGGCGCGCCGAGAAGGCACAGGTCGGGGCGATGGTCATGCGCATCCTCTCCCTCGATGCCGTGCCGAAGCCTGCTGATGCCTCGGATGCGCTCGCGCTGGCCATCTGTCACCTCTGGCGGGGTGCTGCTGAAGGCCGCCTGACCTCCTTGGCGGCTGCCGCATCAGGGGCGCGGGGGATGCGCGCATGATCTCCTCGCTGCACGGGGCCGTCGCGCACATCGGCCTGGATCGGATCACTCTCGTCGTGGGTGGTGTCGGGTTGCTCGTCCACGTGACCGCTGCGACCGCTGCCGGACTGCGGACCGGCCAGGAAGCGACGGTGTCGACCACGCTCGTCGTCCGTGAGGACTCCTTGACCCTCTTCGGGTTCGCGAGCGCCGATGAGCGCGACATGTTCGAGACGGCGCAGTCAGTCTCGGGCGTCGGTCCGCGCATTGCCCTGGCGATGCTGTCGGTCATGGGGCCCGATGAGTTGCGGACTGCCCTGGCCACGGGTGACACGAAGGCCCTGACCAAGATCCCCGGCATTGGGCCGAAGTCCGCGCAGCGACTTGTCCTCGAGCTCAAGGACAAGGTGACGGCACATGCGGGGGGTGGCGCGAGCAACGCCGCCTCGGGCACCGTCGTCCGCGCAGGGGGCACGGCGTGGGACCAGGTGAGCGAGGCGCTCGTCGGCCTCGGCTGGTCCGCCAAGCAATCAGCCGAGGCGGTGACCGCGGTGTCGGCGACAGCGCCCGCCGATGGCGACCTCGCAGCATACCTGCGGTTGGCCCTGCGGGAACTGCGGCGATGACTGGGGTTGGGCGATGACGGAGGCGTCTCGATGACCGACGGCTTCAGGAGCGAGATGCGCGAGGCCGACGGCTCCCTCGACGCCACCTCGCGCGTCGTCGACGCCAGCGGCGGCGACGACGAACGGGTCGTCGAGGCGGCCCTGCGACCCAAACGGCTCGCCGACTTCCCGGGTCAGCCACGCGTCCGCGATCAACTCGGTCTCGTGCTCGAGGCAGCCAAGCAACGTGGCACGGCCCCGGACCACGTCCTGCTCAGTGGCCCACCTGGGCTGGGCAAGACCACGCTCGCGATGATCGTCGGCGCAGAACTCGAGCGACCCATCCGGGTCACGAGCGGGCCGGCCATCCAACACGCCGGAGACCTCGCGGCCGTGCTGTCCAGCCTGGACGAGGGAGAGGTCCTTTTCCTCGATGAGATCCACCGGATGAGTCGCTCCGCCGAGGAGATGCTCTATCTGGCGATGGAGGACTTCCGGGTCGACGTCATCGTCGGGAAGGGGCCGGGCGCCACCGCCATCCCGCTCGAGCTCCCGCCCTTCACCGTCGTCGGTGCGACCACGCGCGCGGGCCTGCTGCCGGCGCCCCTGCGGGATCGTTTCGGTTTCACCGGTCACCTGGACTACTACGACGTGGCCGACCTCGTGACGATCCTGCATCGGTCGGCCGGCCTGCTCGACGTGACTGCCGACGGGGAGGGAATCGTCGAGATCGCAGGCCGGTCCCGCGGCACACCACGAATCGCCAATCGCCTCCTGCGACGCGTAAGGGACTGGGCCCAGGTGCACGGCGACGGGCGGGTCGACCGAGGGGCCGCACTGGCGGCGCTACGCCTCTTCGACGTCGACGAGGCCGGCCTCGACCGGCTCGACCGCGCGGTCCTGGAAGCCCTGTGTCGGCGATTTGCCGGAGGTCCGGTCGGGCTCTCGACCCTGGCGGTGGCCGTGGGGGAGGAGACCGACACCGTCGAGACAGTGGCCGAGCCCTACCTCGTCCGTGAGGGCTTCATGGTGCGCACCCCGCGCGGCCGGGCGGCCTCGCCCAAGGCCTGGGAACACCTCGGCCTCCCGATGCCCGCGCCGGTCGCGGGGAGCCCTGCCCAGCCCGCCCTCCCCTTGGAAGGTGGACGATTCGGAGGGTGACGCCACTCCGTCCACGGGGCGTTCGTTGGTCGGTCCCCGGGACGTCACCTAGACTCGATCCCCGGCCCGGTCCTACCGGGCGCCGTCGGCGACACCCCAGCCGATGTGCACGCTTCTTTCAAGGACGTATCAATGCAATCCGGTTCCGGATTCGGCAACCTGCTGCTGTTGGCCCTGCCCCTCCTGCTCTTGGGCTACCTCTTCTGGAGCCAGCGTCGTCGCAGCCGCGAGTTGGCCAACTTGCAGGACTCCCTCCAGGTCGGCAACCAGGTCCTGACGACCTCGGGAATGTTCGCCAAGATCATCGCCATCGAAGGTGACCAGGCCACCCTCGAGATCGCCCCGGGCGTGCGCGCACGCTTCGACAAGCGTGCCATCCTGCGTCGCGTGGACGGCGTGGCCGACTCATCCGCGGAGCGCTGAGGTGGCACGCACGTCGACCCAGACGGCCGCCCGCCGCGGACTGTTGGGCATGTTGGTCCTGACGCTGGCGTTGGTCGGGCTCATGTTCGGGGCCCACCAATGGGGAAGCGGGAGTCTGACGCCGAAGTTGGGACTCGACTTGGAGGGCGGCACCCAGATGATTCTGGAGCCCCGCCTGACCGGCACGCAGGATGTCAGTCCTGAGCAGATCGACCAGGCACGGGACATCATCGTCCAACGCGTCGACGCCGGCGGCATCTCCGGTGCGGAGGTCACGACGCAAGGTGGTCGCAACATCGTGGTGGCCATCCCCGGCACCCCCTCTGACTCGGTGCTCAACGCGATCCGGCGCTCGTCGCAGATGCAATTCCGGCCCGTCCTCGTGGTGGCGTCGGGCATCCCCATGCCCGAGCCGAGCGTCTCGGGCTCCCCGTCCGTCGATCCGTCGGCCAGCCCCTCCGGGAGCCCCTCGGCCGAGGCGAGCGTCGACCCGGCGAGCCCTGCTCCCAGTGCGTCGCCGTCATCCACGAGCCAGAGTGGTCTGCCGTCGGCCTTCACCACCGATGAGACCCCGAGCGCCTCACCGTCGGCGAGCCCGTCGCCGGCGTCTGACGGGGCGAGCCCCAGCCCCAGTCCGTCAGCCACAGTGGGCAGCACGGGCAGCACCGACCCCACCAGCCTCGAGTGGATCACTCCGGAGATCCAGCAGCAGTTCGTCGCGCTCGACTGCAGCCAACCCAACGCCCTCGAGGGATTGGTCGATGACGCGGCGAAGCCTCTCGTCACCTGCAGCCAGGACAGCACGGCCAAGTACGTCCTCGGACCGGTGGTCGTCGCCGGCTCCGAGATCGCCGACGCGACTGCCGGTTATCAGGCGTTGCCCTCGGGACAGATCGGCACCACCGTCGAAATCGCGCTCACCCTCAAGGACACCGGCAAGCAGCAGTACGGCGAGATCTCGAAGAAGATGCTCGCTCTGCCAGAGCCCCAGAACCAGCTGGCCGCAACTCTCGACAGCAAGGTCCTGCTCGCCCCACGCTTCAACGAGGCGATCCTCGACGGCCGGGCGAGCATCACGGGCGGCTTCACCATCGAGAGTGCGCGTGACCTGGCCCAGCAGCTCAAGTTCGGCGCGCTGCCGATGTCCTTCGACCTGCAGACGCGAGAGCAGATCAGCCCCACCCTGGGCGCCGAGCAGTTGCGTTACGGCCTCGTGGCCGGCCTGATCGGCTTGCTGCTCGTCGTCGTCTACACCCTGTTCCAGTACCGCATCCTGGGTCTGGTCACCATTGCGTCGATCGCGCTGGCGGCGCTCATGACCTATCTCGCCATCACGATCCTTGGCTGGTCGCACAACTTCCGCCTTGACATGGCCGGCGTCACCGGTCTGATCATCTCGATCGGGTTCACCGCCGACAGTTTCATCGTCTACTTCGAGCGCATCCGTGACGAACTCCGTTCTGGACGGGCCCTCGAGAGCGCGGTGGCTCAGGGCTGGGCACGTGCGAAGCGGACCATCCTGGCCGCCGACGGCGTCAACTTCCTCGCGGCCGGCGTCCTCTACCTGCTGGCGTCCTCCAACGTCCGCGGATTCGCCTTCACCCTTGGTCTGACGACCTTGCTCGACCTGATCATCGTGTTCTTCTTCTCGCACCCCGTCGTCGCGCTGCTGGCCCGCCGCAAGTTCTTCCGCGACGGGCATCCGTGGTCCGGTCTTGATCCGCGGAAGTTGGACGTCAAGGAACGGGTGTATGCCGGGCGCGGCCGGTTCGCGCCCTCCGCCGCGGCACAGGGGAGTGCGTCATGAGTTTCGCGACCTTCGGCAACGACCTCTACAGCGGCAAGCGCTCCATCCCGGTCGTCGGGCAACGCCGCCGCTTCTACTTGGTCTCCTTGGTCATCTTCGTGATCGCGGCAGCCGGTCTCTTCGGTCGCGGACTGAACATGGGTCTGGAGTTCAGGGGAGGCTCGGAGTTCCGGGTGGCCACTGTGAGCGCTCCTGCGTCCTACGAGAGCCAAGCCCGCGACGCGGTGACCAGCGCGCGTCCCGGGATCCCGGGCATCAACATCACCAAGATCGGTGCGGGCACGATTCGTGTGCAGACCGAGCGCCTCAACGACCAGGAGAGCGCCGACGTCCGCACGGCCCTCGCCGAGACATTCGAGGTGACCGAGGACAAGGTCAGCGCGAGTTTCGTGGGCCCCTCGTGGGGTGCGTCGGTCACCCAGAAGGCGATCCAGGCCCTCATCATCTTCCTGCTGCTCACGGCACTCGTGCTGGCGATCTATTTCCGCACTTGGAAGATGTCGCTCGCAGCCCTGGTGGCGCTCGGGCACGACCTCGTCATCGTTGTCGGCATCTATGCCCTGACCGGGCTCGAGATCTCCCCGGCCACGATGATCGGCTTCCTCACCGTCCTCGGCTACTCGATCTACGACACGGTCGTCGTCTTCGACAAGGTCCGCGAGAACACCGCGGAGGCCTTGGCCAATGGTCGGATGAGTTACGCCGATGCCGCCAACCTGGCCGTGAACCAGACCATGGTGCGCTCGATCAACACCACGATGGTCGGCATCCTGCCGATCGTCGCCGTCCTCGTCGTCGGCGCGATCTTCCTCGGTCCCGGTGTGCTCCTCGACCTCTCCGTGGTGCTCTTCGTCGGCATGGTCATCGGCGCCTACAGCTCGATCTTCATCGCGACGCCGGTCCTGGTCTCCCTGCGGGCCAAGGAACCCAAGATCGTCGAACTGGAGAAGCGTGCCGCCCGTCACCAGGCGGCCAAGGCCAAGGTCGCATCGCGGTCGGGGGCCACCACATCGTCCGGAGTCGATGTGCTGCAGGGTGGGCCGACTCACCCGCTCGGCGACAGAGACGCGATGGGCGACAGCACGGCATACCCCTCGGTTGCAGCAGTTGGGACCGACGCCGCCGAGAGTGAACTCGGCTCCACTGTGACCGGACGCGCGGTGCATCGCTACGCCTCGGGGGGGCCGCGCAACCAGCCGAAGCGTCCGCCGAAGTCCAAGCGGTAGGTGGCGATTGTCCAGCCCGCCCACGATTGCCGAGATCGTCGCAGGATCGATGCGCGACGTGCCCGACTTTCCCGCGCCAGGAGTGCTGTTCAAGGACATCACCCCCTTGTTGGCGGATCCGGCGCCCTTTGCGGCGGTCATCGCTGACATGGCGGGGCGCCACCGCGGCCAGTGTGATCTGGTGGCCGGCATCGAGGCGCGCGGGTTCGTCATCGGGGCGGTGCTCGCCCACGCGATGGGAGTCGGCTTCATCCCGATCCGCAAGGCGGGCAAGCTGCCGGGCAAGGTCACATCGATCTCCTATGACCTCGAGTACGGGTCAGCGACGATCGAGGTCCACGCGGAGGACATCGCTGCGGGCTCGCGCGTCCTGCTCGTGGACGACGTCCTGGCGACCGGTGGTACGGCCGCGGCCGCGTGGGACCTGCTCGAGAGCGTCGGGGCCACGGTGACCGGGTTCGAGACGATCATCGAGCTTGCCTTCCTCGGTGGACGCTCGCGACTGGGTGATCGGTCGGTCCACCCGCTCCTCACCGTCTCCTAGACTCTCTCCATGGCAGAGGACACCACCGCAATCCCCCTCCCGGGTGGTGGTTCGGGAGGGTCCTCGCGCGCGAGAGCGCGGGCCCGTCTGGCCTTCCTCGGCGGTCACCGCGAACCTGCCAACCCAGTGCTGGAGCCGCTTCTGCAGAGCGTGCGCCTCTCGCATCCAAAGGCTGATGTCTCGGTGATCGAACGGGCCTATGCCGTGGCCGAGAAGGCACACACCGGGCAGGTGCGCAAGAGCGGCGACGCCTACATCACCCATCCGCTCGCCGTGACGACGATCCTCGCAGAGTTGGGGATGACACCACCCACCTTGGCGGCAGCGCTCCTCCACGACACGGTGGAGGACACCGATTACGACTTGGCCCAGTTGGAGCGTGACTTCGGCTCGGAGATCGCCAACCTCGTCGACGGAGTGACCAAGCTCGACAAGGTCAACTATGGTGCGGCCGCCCAAGCCGAGACCGTGCGCAAGATGGTCATCGCCATGGCCAAGGACATCCGCGTCCTGGTCATCAAACTCGCCGACCGCCTGCACAACGCACGCACCTGGCGTTACGTGAGCCGGGAGTCGGCGCAGCGCAAGGCCAAGGAGACCCTCGAGATCTACGCCCCACTGGCGCACCGGTTGGGGATGAACACCATCAAGTGGGAACTCGAGGATCTCTCCTTCCAAGCCCTGTATCCGAAGGTCTACGACGAGATCGTCCGCCTCGTCGCCGACCAGGCGCCTGCCCGCGAGGAGTACCTCTCCCAGGTGCGCGAGATCGTCAGTGGGGATCTCAAGGAGGCCAAACTCAAGGCCACGGTGACGGGGCGCCCGAAGCACTACTACTCCGTCTATCAGAAGATGATCGTCGGCGGCCGGGACTTCGAGCAGATCTACGACCTGGTCGCGGTGCGGGTGCTCGTCGAGACAGTCCGTGATTGTTACGCCGCCCTCGGGGCGATGCACGCGCGATGGAGCCCGGTGCCGGGGCGCTTCAAGGACTACATCGCGATGCCGAAGTTCAACATGTACCAATCGCTGCACACGACAGTGATCGGCCCCGGGGGCAAGCCGGTCGAGATCCAGATCCGCACCCACCAGATGCACCGACGCGCCGAATACGGCGTCGCTGCCCACTGGAAGTACAAAGAGGAATCCCTGACCGGTGCCACCGGTCCCAGCGCACAGAGCGGCAACGCGACCAATGACATGGCGTGGCTGCGCCAGCTGCTCGACTGGCAGCAGGAGACCGCTGACCCGGGTGAGTTCCTCGAGTCCCTCCGCTTTGAGATCACGGCCAGTGAGGTCTACGTCTTCACCCCGAAGGGCCAGTTGGTCGGTCTACCAGCGGGTTCGACGTCGGTGGACTTCGCCTATGCGGTGCACACCGAGGTCGGGCATCACTGCATCGGTGCGCGAGTCAACGGGCGGTTGGTGCCGTTGGATTCACGCCTGGACAACGGCGACGTTGTCGAGGTCCTGACCTCGAAGGCGGACACTGCGGGTCCATCGCGGGACTGGTTGCACTTCGTGAAGTCGGCGCGGGCGCGCAACAAGATCAAGCAATGGTTCACTCGCGAACGTCGCGAGGAGATGATCGAGGAGGGCAAGGACGCCCTCGCCAAGGCGATCCGCAAGAAGGGCATGCCCTTGCATCGGTTGGCGACGGTCGAGTCCCTCACCGGTGTGGCCCAGGAACTGCGTCTCCTCGACATCGACGGCCTCTACGCCGCGATTGGGGACGGGCATGTCTCGGCCCAACATGTCGTGAGCCGACTCATCCACGCCATGGGAGGTGAGGACGGTGCTGGGGAGGACCTGTCCGAGGTCGCCCTTCCCACCCAGGCACGCCCGGTCCGATCCCGTCAGGGTGACCCCGGCGTCATCGTCAAGGGGATGACGGATGTCTGGGTGAAACTTGCTCGCTGCTGCACGCCGGTGCCGGGCGACGACATCCTCGGCTTCGTCACGCGTGGCAATGGAGTCTCCATCCACCGACGGAACTGCACCAATGCGGACTCGCTGCTCGAGCAACAGGACAAGATCATCGAGGTCGAGTGGGCGCCCTCGTCGGGGAGCGTCTTCCTCGTGCAATTGCACGTCGAAGCGTTGGACCGGGCGCGGCTCCTCGCCGATGTCACCAGGATCCTGTCCGACAACGGCGTCAACATCCTGTCCGCGTCGGTGCACACCTCACGCGACCGCGTGGCAGCGCTCAAGTTCACCTTCGAGATGGGGGATCCGGGTCACCTCGACCACGTGATCAATGCCGTGCGTCGCATCCAAGGCGTGCTCGACGCTCGTCGCGACGGCCGCTGACGGAGGTCACAGACCGCCGAGTCCTGGGTGCAGGCGAGCGCGTGGGCACCCTGCTCCGAAGAGATCTCGGGCTGGTCAGGAGCCGAACTCGTCCAGCCCTGCCTTGGCTTGGGCCAACCACTGCTCCTGAGCCTCGATCTTGGACTGGAGGTCAGCGGCCTTGGCGGCGTTGCCCTTGACCTCCGCCTTCGACTTGTCCTCGCGGAGCCCGGCGATGGAGTTCTCGAGCTGGGTCACCATCGAGGAGGCGCGAGCGGCAACCTCGGGGTTGCTCGCCTTCCACTTGCGCTCCTCGGCCTCGCGGACGGCGCTCTCGACCCGCCGCATGGCCTTCTCGGTGCGCTCCACGTCGGCACGGGGGACCTTGCCTGCCTTGTCCCACTTGTCCTGGAGGACACGTAGTGCCGACTTGGCCCCTTCGAGGTCCTTGACCGGGAGCAGCGCCTCGGCCTCGGCCATGAGCGCTTCCTTGACTGTGAGGTTGGCGCGGAAGGCCTCGTCCTCGGCGGCGCTGACCTCGTCCTTGGCCGAGAAGAAGGCGTCCTGGGCGGCCTTGAAGCGCTCCCAGAGTGAATCGTCGTCACCCCGGGCTGCGCGGCCGGCCTGTCGCCACTGGTCCATGAGGTTCTTGAAGGCGCGTGCCGTGGGGGCCCAGTCCTTGCTCGTGCTCAAGGCCTCGGCCTCCGAGACGAGCCGCTCCTTGGCCGACTTGGCTTCGGAGCGGGTCTCGTCCAAGTGGGCGAAGTGTGAGCGACGGGCCTTGTCGAAGGAGTTCCTGGCCGCACTGAAGCGCTGCCAGAGCGCGTTCTCCGTGGTCTTGTCGAGCCGTGCTGAGGAGCGCTGGTGCTCCTTCCACTGGTCGAGCAGGCCACGCATCTGTTCGCTGCTGCGCTTCCACTGGGTCGAGCCTTCGGGCTGGGCGGCGATGTGCTCGGCCTGGGACACGATGGCCTCACGTTCGGTGCTGGCTGCGGCCCGGGCCTCAGCGCGAGCCACGGACTCTGCCTCTCGCTTGGCCGCCACCTTTGCCTCGAGCGCAGACAGGCGCTCCCGCAAGCCGTGCAGGTCACCAACCACCTTGGCGTCGCCCACCTCCGACGTGAGGTGCTTCAGGGCCTCGGCGACGTCTTTGCTCGGGACCTCCGGCTTGTCCACGCGTGCCGCGAGCAAGTCGGCGTTACCGGAGAGCTCGTCGAACTTGCGCGCGAAGTACTGCAGGGCGTCCTCGGCCGTGGCCCCGGGGTAGGAGCCCACCTCGCGCTCATCCTCGCCGTCGATGACGTAGACAGTGCCGTCCTCGCTCACTCGACCGAAGCGCGCCGAGTCGGAGTGGGCGTGCACCACCGGAGCCACGGTGGGCGGCGCCGGCTTGGCCGCCATCCGCGAGGCAAGAGCGGCCGGAGACGGAACCGCGGGCGTGGGCCGGGGTGCGGACGAGGGCACTTCCGCGGGCTCAGCCGTGGCCAGCTCGCCAGCTGCGGTTACGGCGGTTTCGGCGGCTTCGGCCGGCGCAGGCGGACCAGCAGGTTCGATCTGCTCGGTGGACTCGGTCGGTGTCGTCTCGGGCACGTCGGTCACGGCTGGGCCTTCTTCTCGGTCACGGCAACCCGAAGGATGCTGATGGGTGCGTTGGGAGCACCGTCGGTCTGTTCGGCACCACCGGCCACGCCGGCGGCAATGATCTTGTCGACAATATCCAACCCTGAGGTCACCGTGCCGAACACCGAGTATCCGTCGGGGTCCTGAATCGTGGTCTTCCCGTCGACCAGAAAGAACTGACCTCCATTGCCCTTCTCGGGATCGGGGGTCCTGGCCATCGCGACGACCCCACGTTCGTAGACGCCGTCGGCGGGCGCGTTCTCGACGCCGAACCCATAGCCCGGCGTACCCTGACCGCTCCCCGTGGGGTCGCCGCACTGGAGCAGGGTCATCTGCGTGGAGCGCACCACCCGGTGGCACGGTGAGTTGAGCCAATAGTCTGCCTCGGCCAGTTGGACGAAGCTCGCCACGGCCTGCGGCGCCTTCTCAGCGTCCAGGGACAGGACGATGTCGCCACAGTTGGTCGTCAGGGTGGCCTCGAAGGTCTTCCCCGCGACAGCAGCCTTGTCGGGAAGGGTCAGCTCTGCCGATGTCCCGAGGGACTTCGGCGGAGCCTCACAGCCGGCGGTGGTCACGGTCCGCCCTGGGGTCACCTCGGAAAAGGTCGAGCCAGCCCACCAGAGGACGAGGCAGAGCACGACGATGACACCCACGATCGTGGCAATGATGCGCAGGCGGGCCCGGTCGGCAGCCTTCTTCGTGGCTGCGGCCAGTTGCTTCTCGTGGCGACGACGCAGGCGGTCGCGCTCTTGCTTCTTGGTGGCCATCGATCCTTCCGGGTGTTCTGGGGACGCGTGCAGTCTAGGCAACGGGCGGGTGGTTAGGCTTCTGACCCGTGCTGACCATTGCCTTCCCGGCCGCCGCCTTCGAGACGAACTGTTACGTTCTGGCCACCGGTGCGGGGGAGGAGTGCCTCATCGTCGATCCCGGCATCGGAGTCGAGGAGACCCTCGCCGAGGTCCTGGCCCACCATCGACTGAAGCCGGCTGCCGTCCTGCTCACCCACGGACACCTCGACCACGTCTACAGCGTGACGCCCGTCTGCGGGGGTGACACCGCGGCATACATCCATGCCGACGACCGCTATCGGCTCGATGATCCGCTGGCCCTCATCGGCCCCGCGATGCTGTCGATGATGGAGCAGCAGTTCGGCCAGCGAGCGTCCTGGAAGGAGCCGGAGCACGTCGTGGAGGTCCGTGACCGTCAGGCCCTCACCTTGGCCGGGCTCGAGCTCGAGATCCTCCACGCGCCCGGTCATACCGAGGGCTCGGCGATGTTCACCTTCACCGACCTGCCCGACGGCCTGGACGGAGGCGAAGAACTCACGGGCACCGTGGTCTCCGGCGACGTCCTCTTCGCCGGGTCGATTGGTCGGACCGACCTGCCAGGCGGCAGCAGCGCGGCGATGACGAGGTCCCTGCGCGAGGTGGTGCTCCCCCTCCCCGACTCGACCCTCGTGCTCACCGGTCACGGACCCGCGACGACCATTCGGCGCGAGCGCGCCACCAATCCCTACTTGCAAGGACTCTGATGAGCACAGACAGCGCGCCCCGCGTGGAGCGTGTGATGCCGCTCTCCGGCTTCCCGGAATACCTCCCGGCCGACCGGGTCGTCGAGCAGCAGGTCCTCGACGTCATCACCCGGACCTTCGCCCTGCACGGCTACGCGAGCATCGAGACCCGAGCGGTGGAGCCGGTCGAACGGCTGCTCGGCAAGGGGGGTGATGCCGACAAGGAGATCTATGGCGTCACGCGTCTCGCTGGCGGAGATGAGGGTCGGGGGAGCAAGGACCCCGATTTGGGGCTCCACTTCGACCTCACCGTGCCGTTCGCCCGCTACGTCCTCGAGAACGCCGGCAAGCTGACCTTCCCCTTCAAGCGCCAGCAGATCCAGAAGGTCTGGCGCGGCGAGCGCCCTCAGGAGGGGAGATATCGGGAGTTCACCCAGGCCGACATCGACGTCGTGGACGTGGGGGAGCTGGCGCCGCACTTCGAGGCCGAGATTCCCCTCGTGGTGGCCGAGGTCTTCCGTCAACTCCCCGTGGGCGACTTCCGGATCCAGGTCAACAACCGCAAGATCCCCGAGGGCTTCTACTTGGGCATCGGGCTCACGGACGTGGCGGGCACGCTGCGGATCGTCGACAAGCTGGACAAGATCGGCCCCGACAAGGTGGCGGCCCTCCTGCAAGCCGCCGGTGCCACGGCCGAGCAGGCCGCTCAGTGTCTGGCGCTGGCCGACATCCGCTCCGAGGATCTGGCCTTCGTCGACCGCGTGCAGGCGCTCGGTGTCGACCACCCGACCCTGACCGAGGGGCTGGAGGCGCTCTCGGCCGTCATCTCCACAGGGGTGGCGTTGGCGCCGGGGACGCTGGTCGCCGACCTGCGGATCGCGCGCGGGCTCGACTACTACACGGGCACCGTCTACGAGACCCAGATCATCGGCGAGGAGTCCTACGGCTCGGTCTGCTCGGGTGGTCGCTACGACTCCTTGGCCACGGATGGTCGCACCACCTACCCCGGAGTTGGCATCTCGATTGGAGTGTCCCGACTGCTCGGGCTGCTCATCGGCCGCCGCGGGCTGACCGGAACTCGGTCCACTCCGACGGTCGTCCTCGTGGCCCTCACCGACGAGGGACACCGCTTGCAGGCGATGCACATTGCGTCCGCCCTGCGATCCCGCGGCATTGCCGCAGAGGTGGCCCCCCGGGCCGACAGGTTCGGCAAGCAGATCCGGTATGCCGATCGGCGGGGGATCCCGTATGTCTGGTTCGCCGGTGGTGAGGGAGCCGCGGACCAGGTCAAGGACATCCGCTCAGGAGACCAGGTCGAGGCCGACGCCTCGTCCTGGTTGCCCCCCGCCACCGAACTCCACCCGACGATCGCCACGGACCAGGGCTAGTCGAGCCAACTGGCGATCGCCGTGATGTGCGATTTCATGTGCGGAGGATCTCGTCCTCACTAGAGTGGCCCCGGCCCCCCACAGGAGCTCCGCGATGCGGCCAACCGGTCGCCACGGAAACACGCGTGAGTGAGGAAGAGTCGTGCGGATCGGTATCCCCCGAGAGGTCAAGAACAACGAATATCGCGTCGGCATCACGCCGGTCGGGGTCCACGAGTTGGTGTCCCACGGACACGACGTCCTCATCGAGAAGGATGCCGGTGTCGGCTCGTCGATCAGCGACGAGGACTACGTCGCCCAAGGCGCCACCATGATCGACTCCGCCGACGAGGTGTGGGGTCAGGCCGACATGGTCATGAAGGTGAAGGAGCCGGTCGCGGAGGAGTATCACCGGCTGCGCGAGGACCTCCTGCTGTTCACCTATCTGCACCTGGCGGCCGACGAACCGTTGACGCGTGAACTCGTCACGAAGAAGGTCACCGCCGTGGCCTATGAGACGGTGCAACTGCCCAGTGGCATGCTGCCTCTGCTCTACCCGATGTCGGAGGTGGCGGGCTGTTTGGCCCCTCAGGTGGGGGCGCTCTCGCTCATGCGGCCCGCTGGTGGCCGAGGTGTCCTGCTCGGTGGTGTCGGAGGCGTCGCCAATGCCAAGGTCGTCGTCCTCGGTGCCGGTGTCGCGGGCCAGAACGCGGCCAACATCGCGCTCGGCATGGGCGCCGATGTGACACTCCTCGACACCGATCTCGACAAGTTGCGGATGAGCTTCTGGCGCTACGACAACCGCGTCCACCAGATCG
>DAOLRO010000064.1:0-14255 GCA_035418665.1 Phycicoccus sp. | reverse complement strand
GTGAGTGACGGGGCTCGAACCCGCGACATCCTGGACCACAACCAGGTGCTCTACCTGCTGAGCTACACCCACCAAGGTGACCACCCGGCATACCTGATTGATGTCAGGGATGCCGAGGCAGCGCGGACCATCGTACCTGCTGGCGGGCGGTGCCTCAGACGGGGTCCGAGGCGGCGGGCATCTCTGCCTGCTGCGCCACCGGACTTGGAGTGTGGTGGTGATCGACGACGTGCTGCGTCGCGATGGCCCGCAACTCCTCGGACGTGCGGCCGGGCTGGTCCCGGAAGACGGCTTCGCGGTAGTAGCGCAACTCGGCGATCGACTCGCGAATGTCGGCCAGCGCACGGTGCCCACCTGCCTTGGTGGGGGCCGCGAAGAAGGCACGGGGATACCAACGACGGGAGAGTTCCTTGATGGAGGAGACGTCGATGATCCGATAGTGCAGGTGACTCTCGAGTTCGGGCATGTCACGGGCGAGGAAGCCACGATCGGTGCCGACCGTGTTGCCTCCCAAGGGGGCCTTGCGCGCCTCGGGCACCCAGGCGCGCACGTAGTCGAGGACCTGCTGTTGCGCCTCCTCCATCGTCACCCCATCGGACAGCTCATCGAGCAGGCCCGACTTGGTGTGCATGGTGCGCACGAGATCGTCCATCTGGGCGAGTGCCGCATCCGAGGGCCGGATGACGATGTCGACGCCGTCGCCGAGTTGATTGAGCTCGAAGTCGGTGACGAGAGCGGCCACTTCGATGAGGGCGTCATCGGTGAGGGAGAGGCCGGTCATCTCGCAGTCGATCCACACGATGCGGTCGGTGTGGGCGCGGTCAGTGGGCGAGTTGGCCATGGCGACAACGATAGGGCGAGCGCGCGCTAGGTTTGGTGCCCATGACGAGCGTTCATGGCCCGGGGGAGGGCGGTGCACCCCAGCAGTTCGCGACGGAGGCGTCGGCGTTCCAACCGCAGACGAGGGCCTCGCGCCGGACCGAGCGAAGCATGCTGCGCACCTGGGTGCTCACCGGCGTGGCTGCGGTTGGCTTCCTCGTGGCGGCCCTGGTGATTTCGGCCTACCTGCAGATCGCGTTCGGGGCGCAGACCGCGATCCTCGCGGTGCTCGTCGCGGTCCTCCCGCTCATGATCGTCATCCCCACTTTCCTGTGGCTCGATCGCTTCGAGGCCGAGCCCAAGCGCTATCTCGCCGCGGCCTTCCTGTGGGGCGCGCTGGTAGCGGCGATCGTGGCGGCCACCATCAACACCTCCGCCATGGCTGTGCTCGCGGCGAGCACCAGTCCCAGTGGCGCGGAACTGATGACGGCCGTCGTCGTGGCCCCGTTTGTCGAGGAGGCCGCCAAGGGCGCGTTCGTCCTGATCATGTGGTGGTTCATCCGTCGCGAATTCGACGGGGTCATCGACGGGATGGTGTATGCCGGGATCGCTGCGGCCGGATTCGCCTTCACCGAGAACATCCAATACCTGGCGACTGCCTATGCCGAGGGTGGAAGTGAGTTGCTCACGGCCACCTTCATCGGGCGCTGCATCATGTCGCCCTTCGCCCATCCGATGTTCACCGTCCTCACCGGCATCGGGATCGGGATGGCGGCCATGTCCCGATCCGGCTGGGTGCGCTTCGTGGCGCCGATCGGCGGCTATCTGTTGGCCGTGCTCGCCCACGCCCTCTGGAATCTCGCAGCCACGTCGGCGGGTGACGGGATGTTCGCCGTCTATCTGCTGGTCGAGGTCCCCGTCTTCGTCGCGTGGATCGTGTTGGTGCTGTGGACGCGGCGTCGAGAAGGTGTGCTCATCGGCACCTACTTGCGTCCCTATGCCGATGCGGGGTGGTTCGCCCCGGCTGAGGTGGCCATGCTGGCGTCGATGCCTCGGCGGAGAGAGGCTCGTGCATGGGCTCGCGCCAATGCCGGTCGGGCGGGACTCTCGGCCATGCGCGGCTTCCAGGACGCGGCGAGCGAACTGGCCCTGTTGCGGCGAAAGATGATGATCGGGCACTCGGATGAGCGCGCGATCCAGGACGAGCGCACATTGCTCAGTTCAGTGGTGTCCCATCGGCGTCGCTTCGTGGGTCGACCGGTCGCCTGACCTCGGCGCGACCGGTTCCTCGTAGACTTCTGGCGGATCCTGACCGCTCGACCACGACTCAGGAGACGAGCCCCCGTAGCTCAGCTGGATAGAGCAAGAGCCTTCTAATCTCTAGGTCGCAGGTTCGAGTCCTGCCGGGGGCGCATGGCAGTGCGCAGCGAAGTCAGCATTGTCGTGTTGCGTGTCGCGCCCGTCCTGCTGGCAGCCGATTCCTTGGACGTGAGCATGCTCGATGAGCACGAGTTGGCGCGCGCGGCAAAACGATCCGATCCCTCGGCTTTCCTCACGGCCCATGTGTTGCTGCGCAGCCTTCTCGCCGATCACACGGGCGACCCTGCGGGATCCTTCAGCTTCGTGCGCTCCTGCCCGACCTGCGGCTCCGACCGTCACGGCAAGCCGATGGTTGATGGCCGGCCCGACCTCCACGTGTCGGTCTCCTACGGTGCCCGACTCGCTGTCGCAGCTCTCTCGTGCGACGGGCCGGTCGGAGTCGACGTCGAGGCGATCAGCGCCGCTGAGTTCGAAGGGTTCGACCGGGTAACCCTGTCCTCGAAGGAAAGGGACGACCTCCGCTCAGCCGCGCTCGCCGGCTCGGACCTGCTTCGTGCCCGATGCCGACTGTGGGCCCGAAAGGAGGCGATCCTCAAGGCCACCGGCCACGGCTTGGCGATCGACCCGACACAGGTGGTCGTGAGTCCTCCATGGTCTGAGGCGGCACTGGTGGCCTGGCACGCCGAGGTGCCGCGCCCCGAACACCTCGCATTGAGCGATGTGTCCGTGGACGACGATCACGCGGTCGCGGTGGCCCTGTGCTCGCCTGGCGTGCTCGACGTCAGGACGGTGTGACGCTCGCCAACGCGGCGCTGCGGCGGATGGCCATCTCGGCGAGGAAGAGGGCGATGTCCGGCACCACGGAGTCGTCGAAGTCCGCGCGCGGCGAGTGGTTGTCCGGTGCCGTAGCCGGGTCAGACCCCGCAGGGCACGCACTGATGTTGAGATAGGCACCTGGGACCTGCTCGAGCACGAAGGACATGTCCTCGGCCCCACCCTCGGGGAACTCCTGCACAGTCCAGCGTTCTGCGCCGAACAGGTCGCGAATCGTCGCCTCTGCAAAGTCCTGCTCGGTCGGGTCGTTGACCGTCGCCGGGTAACCGTCGTGGCGGTCCAACTGGGCGGTCATGGCGTGAGCCGAAGCGATCCCGACCGCGACCCGCTCGATCTCGGCCAGCACCTTGGTGCGGTGTTCTGCGGAGAACGTGCGGACCGTGAGTTCCAGGATGGCGGTGTCGCCGATGATGTTGTTCTTGGTGCCGGCGACGATCTTGCCGACCGTGAGGATCACCGGGTCGAAGGCATGGAACTTGCGCGTCACCATTGCCTGGAGCGCGAGCACGATCTCGCACGCGACGGGCACTGGATCAAGGGTTCGGTGGGGCGCAGCGCCGTGACCACCTTCGCCGCGCACGGTGATGACGACCTCGTCGGCGGCCGCCATCAGCGTGCCCGGCCGACCGAACCACATGCCCAAGGGGTGCTCCGCGGAAAAGACGTGCACGGCATACGCGGCATCTACCCGGCGACCAGCAGCGGTGAGCAGGCCTTCATCGATCATTGGCTTGGCCCCACCCGGGCCTTCCTCTCCGGGTTGGAACATGAGCACCACATCGCCGATCAATTCGGCTCGTCGCGCATGCAACAACTGTGCCGCCCCGACGAGCCCGGCCACGTGGAGGTCGTGCCCGCACGCGTGCATGACACCGGGGCGCTGCGACACGAAGGGGACGTCGACGGCCTCGGTCACCGGGAGCGCGTCCATGTCCCCGCGCAGGAGGACCACCGGCCGCTCGCCCTCGTGCGGTGCTTGCCCTCTGATGACCCCGACGACGGACGACAGCGCTTTGCCCGTGGTGATCTCCACATCGATCCCCTCGAGAGCATCGAGGATGCGCTGCTGTGTGTCCGGGAGGTCCATCCCGATCTCGGGCTCCTGGTGCAGCACACGACGCAGCGCGCGCCAGCCGGGCGCCAGTTGTGCCACGAGGTCAGTGACGGAGACAGGGTCGAGGTCGGTCGGCATGGACACAGACTAGGCTGGCGCCCGTGGTGGACAGAGACGACGAGGGGACTGCAGTGGTGCGGGCCGTCGCCGACCTCCGGGACGCCGTCGCGGCCACGGACCTCCCCTTGGAGATCCCCGGCCGAAGCGAGGCCCTCGAGGCTCGAGGTGGCCTCCTCAAGCAACTCGACGACTACGTTCTCCCGCGGCTCAAGGCCATCGATGCGCCTCTCCTTGCGGTCGTGGGCGGCTCGACGGGTGCGGGCAAGTCCACCCTCGTCAACTCCATCGTCCACGCGCAGATCTCCCGGCAAGGCGTCATTCGACCCACGACCACCCGCCCTGTCCTGGTGCACCACCCCGATGACACCACGTGGTTCGCCGACCAGCGGATCCTCCCTGGTCTGGCTCGCGTCACCGGCGCCGAATCATCCGAAGCGCAGCCAAACACCGTGCGACTGGCTCGTTCAACGGCGTTGCCACCCGGCATGGCCCTGCTCGACGCGCCGGACATCGACTCGGTCGTCGCCTCCAACCGTGAGTTGGCCGGCCAACTGCTCGCCGCCGCCGACCTCTGGCTCTTCGTCACGACGGCGGCGCGCTATGCCGATGCGGTGCCGTGGGACCTGCTCCGCACGGCCTCCGAGCGGGGGACCGCGGTCGCGATCATCCTCGACCGCGTGCCGCCGGATGCGATCGATGAGATCCGCCCGCATCTGGTGTCCATGCTGCGCGAACAGGGCCTCTCGACGTCGCCGGTCTTCTCGATCCCCGAGTCGACGCTCACCCCGGAGGGCTTCCTGCCGCCCGAGGCCATGTCACGTCTCAAGGGCTGGCTCGACGCCTTGGCCAACGACAGCCGGGCGCGCTCGATCGTGGTCAGCCAGACCCTCAAGGGAGCCATCGGTTCCCTGGCGGGCCGGACCCAGGCCCTTGCCGAGGCCAGCCACGCCCAGCAGTCGGCGCGTGCAGCGCTCCTCGCCGCAGTGGACGAGGAGTTCGACCGGGCGCGTGAGCACGTGGTCGCCGGCATGACCGACGGCACCCTCCTGCGCGGCGAGGTCCTCGCCCGCTGGCAGGAGTTCGTGGGGACCGGGGAGTTCTTCAAGCAGGTGGAGACCACGATCGGTCGGTGGCGTGACCGCGTCACGGCTGCCGTCAAGGGCGCGCCACCGCCCTCGAAGAACTTGGGCGAAGCGCTGCAAAGTGGTGTCGCGGCGCTCGTTGCTTCCCATGGCGAGTCCGCCCTGGCTGAGACCACGCGTGACTGGCGACGACTGGCCGGGGGAGAGGCCCTGCTCGCCCAGGCTGGTCTGGCGACTCCGTCCCCGAGCTTCCGCGACGACGTCAACAACCTCGTGCGCGACTGGCAGGGCGAGATCTTCGAGATGGTGCGCACCGAGGGAGGCAATCGGCGCACTAATGCCCGCGTCGCGGCATACGGGGTCAATGGCATCGGTCTCTTCCTCATGTTGGTGACCTTCGCGCACACCGCCGGTCTGTCGGGTGCTGAAATCGGCATCGCTGGAGGGACCTCCGTCCTGGCTCAACGAATCCTCGAGGCCGTCTTCGGCGACCAGGCCGTGCGTGAGATGTCCGCGAAGGCTCGCAAGGCGTTGTTGGCGCGAGTTGATGCCCTGTATGCCGGGCAGCGCCAACGCTTCGTCGCCACTCTCGATCGGGTTGGGGATGTCGACGTGCAGGCCGCACGTCTCGACGCTGCCGCGCGCGACATTGCCGAGGTGACACGGTGAGCCCCCTGATCGCAGGGCGCGCCAAGGTCAGCGGGGTCAGCGCCGAGGCGCTCGCGACCGGGGCCACGGCTCTCGAGGCTGCTCTGGAGACCGGCGGGTCCGAACTCCCCGCGTCGGCCGTCGCCGCGGCCCGGTCGATCGTGGTCAAGGTCAGGGAGCGCACTGCGCTCGTGGGAGGACACACGGTCGTTGCCCTTGCTGGCGCCACCGGTAGTGGCAAGTCCACGCTCTTCAACGCGCTCGTCGGAACCAGCGTGGCGACCGTGGGGGCGCGGCGTCCGACGACGAGCACCCCCAGTGCGGCGACCTGGGGCCCGGAGCCGGTGGGCGAATTGCTCGACTGGCTGCAGGTGAGCACCCGGCACGACGTCACGCCCGAATCTGCGCCGCCTGTGGTGGGAAGCCTCGACGGACTGGTCCTGCTCGATCTGCCGGACTTCGACTCGCGCGAGGTGGCCAATCGCGCCGAGGCCGAGCGGGTGCTGGGTTTGGTCGATCTCTTCGTCTGGGTCACCGACCCGCAGAAGTACGCCGACTCACGACTCCACGACGACTACGTCGCGGCCCTCTCCTCGCACGACGCCGTCATGCTCGTCGTCCTCAACCAGGTCGACCTGCTCACGCCGGCGGAGGCCGAGCAGTGCATGGCTGACCTGCGGCGTCTCCTCGAGCGCGACGGCATCCGAAACGTCTCGGTACTGCCGACATCGGCGCGCACGGGTGAGGGCGTCGATGCCCTGCGGCAGCGCTTGGTCAACACCGTCACCGGCCGCGACGCGGCGCGGAGCCGCCTCGCGGCGGATGTGCGCGTCCAGGCCCAGAGCCTGACCAAGGGTGTGGGGGCGCGCGAACCCGAGGTCAAGGCCACCGAACAGAGCGACCTGGTCGACGCACTGGCTCGCTCGGCCGGTGTGCCGATGGTCGTCGACGCGGTCGACCGGGACTACCGCATGGAGGCGATCGCCCGCACCGGATGGCCATTCACCCGGTGGGTGCAGGCCTTCCGCCCCAAGCCGCTCCGTCGTTTGCGCCTGGAGGACAAGGACATCAAGTTCAGCGAGCAGGAGGTGCGCGCGGTTCTGGGCCGGTCGTCCATCCCGCCGCCCACCCCGGCAGCGCGCGCAGCCGTGTCGCTGGCCACTCGCAACCTGGCGGGCCGCGCCGGGGACGGCCTGCCAGTGCCCTGGGCCGAGGCGGTGGACTCTGCTGTCCGTCCGGCGGGTGGTGAACTCACCGACGCGCTCGACCGCGCAGTGATGTCGACGCCATTGCGCGGGCGGAACCCCATCTGGTGGCGTGTCGTGGGAGTGCTCCAAACGTTGTTGGCGTTGGCAGCGATCGCCGGACTGCTCTGGTATGCCGTGCTGTGGGTCATGACGTGGCTCCAGTTCCCACATCCGTCGCCCCCGTTGCTCTGGGACTTCGTGCCGGTCCCGTTCCTGCTGCTGGTCGGCGGATTGGTGCTGGGGCTGCTCTTCGCGGCGCTGTCGCGCGCGTTCGCGCGCGTCGGTGCTCGACGGCGTGCGGCCGGGGTGGAGAAGAAACTCCGCGGCGCCATCGCCGACGTTGCCGACACCGAGATCATCGCGCCCGTGGCCGCAGTGCTCGAGCGCCACGCGCAGACTCGACGCAGCCTTGAGGTTGCCTCCTCCATCTGAGCAGGCCTGCACCGAGGCGGTCGTCCACAGGCTCTGCTGGCCGGGTGTGTCGTCCACAGGCGGTGGTGTCCCTCTGGTCGACGGAAACCCTGGACGTGAGGCTGCTGCCGAGGGTCCATCCGGGACCCAGGAGAGGACGAGTCCCATGAACGAAACACCCATCACCGTGGTCGGCCGGCTCACCGCTGACCCTGTCCTTCGGGCGACCACGTCGGGCACGGCCATGGCCACCTTTCGGCTCGCGACGAACGTCCGCAAGAAGGACCCTGCGTCCGGTGAGTACGTGGATGGCCAGACGAGCTACTACAACGTGCGGGCCTATCGATCGCTGGGCGCCAACCTCGCGGCCTGCCTGAGCAAGGGGCAGGCGGTGGTCGTGAGCGGCAGCCTTGAGGTGACCGAGTACAGCCGTCAGGACGGCACCAAGGGCGTGGCCGGCGAGATCTTGGCGACAGCGGTCGGTCACGACCTCACATGGGGGATCACCCGACTCACGAAGGTCGCGCGCAGCGTGAGCGGTGAGTCCGTCGCGAACGACCCACATGTCATCGCCTCGATGACGGCACTGGAGGCCCAGGACGCCGAGATCGAGCAGCACCCGAGCACCGCCGACTACTTCACGGTCAATGACGACGGAGATGTGGTCGACCCCGTGACGGGCGAGATCCGGGAGTCGACAGCGTCGGCTGCCTGAACGGCATACCCATTTCGTGGTCCGGTCTACGGATTCGGGGATGCGGCAGGGACTGGATAACCTTGCCGCATGCCCGAGTTCATCTACGTCATGTCGCGCGCCCGCAAGGCCCACGGCGACAAGGTCATCCTCGATGACGTCACCCTCTCCTTCCTGCCCGGCGCCAAGATCGGCGTCGTCGGCCCGAACGGTGCGGGCAAGTCCTCGGTCCTCAAGATCATGGCCGGCCTGGACCAGCCATCGAATGGTGAGGCCCGTCTGACGCCGGGCTACTCGGTCGGCATTCTCATGCAGGAGCCCGAGCTCAACGAGGAGAAGACTGTCCTGGGCAATGTCGAGGAAGGCGCAGGTGAGATCAAGGCCAAACTCGACCGCTTCAACCAGATCAGTGTTGAGATGGGGGAGCCGGATGCTGACTTCGACTCCCTGATGAGCGAGATGGGCAAGTTGCAGGAGGAGATCGACCACGCGGACGCATGGGACCTCGACTCCCAACTCGAGCAGGCCATGGACGCCTTGCGTTGCCCGCCACCGGATGCCGACGTGACCACCCTCTCAGGTGGTGAGCGTCGTCGGGTCGCCCTGTGCAAGCTCCTGCTCCAGAAGCCCGACCTCTTGCTGCTCGACGAGCCCACCAACCACCTCGACGCCGAATCAGTGCTCTGGCTGGAGCAGCACCTCGCGAAGTACCCCGGTGCCGTCGTTGCGGTCACCCACGACCGCTACTTCATGGACAACGTCGCTGGCTGGATCCTCGAACTCGACCGGGGTCGTGCCTACCCCTACGAGGGCAACTACTCGACCTATCTCGAGAAGAAGGCCGCCCGTCTGGAGGTCCAGGGCAAGAAGGACGCCAAGCTCGCCAAGCGACTCAACGACGAACTCCAGTGGGTCCGCTCCAACGCCAAGGCACGGCAGACCAAGTCCAAGGCACGCCTCAACCGCTACGAGGAGATGGCGGCCGAGGCCGAGCGGACGCGCAAGCTGGACTTCGAGGAGATTGCGATCCCACCCGGCCCGCGTCTGGGCAGCAAGGTCATCGAGGTCAAGAACCTGAAGAAGGGCTTCGGCGATCGTGTCCTCATCGACGGACTGTCGTTCTCGTTGCCGCGCAACGGGATCGTGGGCGTGATCGGCCCCAACGGTGTGGGCAAGACCACCCTGTTCAAGACCATCGTGGGCCTTGAGCAGGCCGATGACGGCACTGTCGACATCGGCGAGACCGTCAAGATCTCGTACGTCGACCAGAGCCGCGGCGGCCTGGATCCGCAGAAGAACCTGTGGGAGACCGTCTCGGGTGGCCACGACTACATCCAGGTCGGCCAGGTCGAGATCCCCTCACGGGCCTATGTCTCGCAGTTCGGATTCAAGGGTCCAGACCAGCAGAAGAAGACGGGCGTCCTCTCCGGTGGTGAGCGCAACCGCCTCAACCTCGCGCTGACGCTCAAGGAGGGGGGCAACCTCCTGCTCCTCGACGAGCCGACGAACGACCTCGACGTCGAGACCCTGGGATCTCTGGAAAACGCCCTGCTCGACTTCCCGGGCTGTGCGGTGGTCATCAGCCACGACCGGTGGTTCCTCGACCGCGTGGCGACGCACATCCTCGCCTACGAGGGCACGGACGAGAACCCGTCGAAGTGGTATTGGTTCGAGGGCAACTTCGAGGCCTACGAGGCCAACAAGATCGAGCGTCTCGGTGAGGACGCTGCGCGTCCCCACCGCGTCACCTACCGCAAGTTGACCCGAGACTGACGAGGGTCAGACTGCTCGGCTGGGTCAGCAGTAACTGCCAGCCCGATAGCTGCGGGACTGACCGTTGGACCAGCTCTCGGTGACGATGCAGTGCGGTCCCCACGTCCAGTTGCCGAGCCACATGATCTTGCGGGCCCAGCACTGGTAAGAGCCCTGGTGGTAGTTCTGGTCGCCCATGCCACCAATGTTTGTGCAGCTGCCGTATCGGTATATGCCGACTGACAGGGTGGTAGCCGCTTGAGCAGGTGCCGCAGTCATCAGCATCCCGGCGCTCGTGAGCGCCACCGTCCCTGCGATGGCACCGATCCGCTTGCGCATGGTTGTCGTCATCGTCTCTCCCCAGTGAGATGTGTTTTCGGACCCTGCCCAGACTACGGCGGCGGGGGGTTCTGTGGAGGGTTAGGGCTTTCGGGCAGAGACGAAGACAGATGACCCGAACGGCAGATCGTGTCTCCTCAAGGCGAGGGCGTCCAGCCGTGACCAGTTCGTCAGGGCTCGGTTGATCGGGCCCGGCATGGCCGGGACCTCCGCCGTCGCCAGTGCTTCGGTGTGACGGTGGCCGCGCAGGCGACGGGCGAGTCGCTCGGCGGCGAACATCGGGAAGACGGACGCAAACGCGTAGGTCGCGCGCTCCACCCTGAATCCCGCTCGCTCCACGGCAGCCACGGCCCGAGCCTTGGTGTAGCGGCGGTGATGCCCGTTCGCGACATCGTGATCGCTCCAGGCCCACTCGTAGGCGGGCACCGACATGAGGAAGTGCCCACCAGGGCGGATCACGCGGTGCACCTCCGAGAGCGCTTTGGATTCGGGCTCGCAGTGCTCGATCACGTCGAAAGCCGATAGGACGTCGAAGGTGGCATCCTCGAACGGAAGCGCGAGTGCCGAACCACACACGCCGGTGCTGCCCAGGCCTCGGGGATCGATGTCCAGGGAAGCGACCTGGGGCGCCATGTCGCGGATCCAGCCTGCGCTCGGACCGTCTGCGGACCCCAAGTCAAGGATGCGACGGGATCCCACGGCATACGAGGAAAGAGTCGTTTTGAGGAGGTCGGAGCGGGCGACGTACCACCAGTAGTTCTCCACCCCGTGCGAGGGCGATCCACCATGCCCGCTTGTCGCTACCACGTGCGTGAGCCTAACCGCCTCGTTGGGACAGCGCCGACACGATCTGCTGCGGGGTCAATGGGACCCAGACGCTGTGTTGGCTCTGCTGAGGAGACTTGGTGCTGAGAAGAGCCATGAAGCGCCAGCTCTTTGGGCCACCGCCCTGAGCACCAGAGGAAAGGTGAGGCCGGCGGCCACGCCGAGAATCAGGTGGACCCACCAGATCTCCACCCCCAGCTGGAGAAGGAGAATCCGGCAGCCCGCAGTGGCAAGGATGTGGGCCAGGAAGATGTCGAGCGATCTCTGACCCAGCGTGACCAGGGGTGAGACGCGGGCGAGACCCTTGGACAGGGCGAGGGCGGAGATCGTGCCGACTGTCGCGGCCGCAACTCCTGCTGCCACCGAGGCGGGCGTGCGTGGGTATGCCGTCCACGTGGAGGTCGCGGGGTCGGTCACCGAGAGGATGAGGGTGAACAGCACGCCCCCCGTGAGTGCCAGGGCCCACCAGCGGACTCGTGACCAGAGGCCGATGAGTTGTCCCGCGCCCATCATGCAGCCAAGCCAGAAGAAGGGGAGCAACTGGATCCCGGCGAGCCCGATCCACGGAATGTCCAGCCCCCACAGCGCCACTGCGACGAGGATGGTCAGACCGGTCGTGAGCGCCCCGAAGCTCACGGATCGCCAAGGACGGGTCAGCACGGAGAGCACCGTGACGACGAGCAGGAAGGGCAGGAACCACAACTGGCTGTCCTTGGTCCAGAAGCTCTCCACGAAGGACTCGGGAGTGAGCGGGTGGTTTGTCGCGGTCGTGGTCCACAGTCGCACCAGGCCTTGGAGGACGGTCCAGAGCAGGTAGAGCCACACGAAGTCGGCGGCCCGCTGCCGCAGGTAATCCCAGGCACCGTACCTGTCCACGCTCCGGCGGACGAAGAGCCCGGCCAAGAAGGCGAAAACCGGGAGATGCACGGCATACAGCGCCGTATCGACCTCCTCGACCACGTTGAGTGGCAGGCCGGCCAACACTCCGGAACTGTTCAGTCCGCGCCAGACGTGCCCGACGACGATGGCGATGATGGCAAGACCTTTGGCCACATCGATGGATCGATCTCGTGCCGGGGACTCGGCGCGTGCCGCGCCCGTCGGGTCAGTCGAGGGGACCACCGGCCACATAGATCACCTGGCCGCTGACGAAGCCGGCCTCTTCTGAACACAGGAAGCTGATCGTGGCGGCGATGTCCTCGGGCTGACCCACCCGCTGGACCGGGATCTGGCTGGCCGCACCCTTGAGGAAGTCCTCGAAGCTGATCCCGATCCGCTCGGCCGTCGACGCCGTCATGTCGGTCTGGATGAAGCCGGGGGCCACGGCGTTGCAGGTCACGCCGAACTTGCCGAGCTCGATGGCCAGCGTCTTGGTGAAGCCCTGCAGTCCGGCCTTGGCTGCCGAGTAGTTGGCCTGCCCGCGGTTGCCCTGCGCCGAGGACGAGGAGAGGTTGACGATGCGCCCGTATTTCTCCGCCGTCATGTGCCCCTGGCAGGCCTTGCTCATGAGGAAGGCGCCCTTGAGGTGGACGTTGATCACCGCGTCCCAGTCGCCCTCGGACATCTTGAAGAGCAGGTTGTCGCGGATGATGCCCGCGTTGTTGACGAGGATGACCGGAGCCCCGAGTTCGTCGGCCACGCGCCCGACGGCCGCCTCGACCTGGTCGGCGTCGGCGACATTGCAGCCGACCCCGATCGCTCGCCCCCCAGCGGCGACGATCTCGTCGGCCACTGCGACGCAGGCAGCCTCGTCGAGGTCGAGGATGGCGACAGCGTTGCCGTCGCGGGCCAGACGCTTGGCGGTGGCGGCTCCGATGCCTCGGGCTGCGCCGGTGACGATGGCAACGCGGGAGGTGCTCACTTTGGGGTCCTCGGGTCTCGTTCGGTAACTTGGGAGTTCGCGTCCGACCCTACCCAGTGCTGTGTGGCGCGTCTGCGACGCATCCCACACCGGAGGTTCGCATGGAAGTCTGGCCCGGCACGGCATACCCGCTCGGCGCCACCTACAACGGAAGCGGCGTCAACTTCGCCGTCTTCTCGGAGGCTGCGCATGCGGTCGAACTCTGTCTGATCTCCGAAGGGCCGCGCGGCAAGCGCAGGGAGCAGCGCATCCCCATGCCCGAGGTCGACGGGCACGTCTGGCACTGCTACGTCCCGGGTCTGCAGCCCGGTCAGCGCTATGGCTTCCGGATCCACGGCCCCTACAACCCTGAAGCCGGCCAACGCTGCGACCCCTCCAAACTCCTCCTCGACCCCTATGCCAAAGCCATCGACGGGCAGATCGTCGACGATCAGGCCCTCTTCTCCTACGACTTCGAGGACCCCACCCAGCGCAACACGCAGGACTCGATGTCCAAGACGATGCAGAGCATCGTCATCAACCCTTACTTCGACTGGGGCCACGATCGGCCGCCAGGGCACGAATACCACGAGAGCGTCATCTACGAGGCCCACGTCAAAGGCCTCACAATGACGCACCCGGCGATCCCGGAGGAGATCAGAGGCACGTATGCCGCGCTGGGCCATCCCGTGATCGTGGACCACCTGACGTCGCTGGGTGTGACCGCCATCGAACTCATGCCCGTCCACCAGTTCGTCCAGGACACCAGCCTGCAGGCCAAGGGCCTCACCAACTACTGGGGCTACAACACCATCGGCTTCTTCGCTCCCCACAATGCGTATGCCGCGGGGAGCCTTGGTCAGCAGGTCACCGAATTCAAGGCGATGGTCAAAGCCCTCCACGAGGCCGACATCGAGGTCATCCTCGACGTGGTCTACAACCACACGGCCGAGGGCAACGAGTTCGGGCCGACTCTCTGCTTCCGCGGCATCGACAACGCGAGCTACTATCGCCTCGTCGACGGCGCCCCGCAGCACTACTTCGACACCACGGGCACCGGCAACTCCCTCCTCATGCGCAGCCCGCACGTCCTCCAACTCATCATGGATTCGCTGCGCTACTGGGTGACCGAAATGCACGTCGACGGCTTCCGCTTCGACCTCGCCGCCACGCTCGCACGCCAGTTCCACGAGGTCGACAAGCTGTCGGCCTTCTTCGACCTCATCCAGCAGGACCCGGTGATCTCGCAGGTCAAGCTCATCGCCGAGCC
>DAOLRO010000063.1:1343-14380 GCA_035418665.1 Phycicoccus sp. | reverse complement strand
GGAAGCGGTGAGTTGGCCGAGTTCAGCGACGAGTTCGGGCAGCGGGGTTTCCGCCAACCGTGCCGTGGTGCTCGTCGTGTCCATGTCCTATTGTGTCCCGAGATCGGGCTCGAACACAAGTGCTAATCGTGTCGAGTTCGCTTACAGCGCAATCAAATTCGGGAGTTTGCCTGCCAGCGCGCGTGGCCGTGCCGGGAGGTAAAGTCCCGGTCGACGAGCGGTGGGTTGCGGGCGACTCGAGGACTGGATCCGGGGGATGAGCCTTCCTCCGGAAGGCATACGAACCGGGTTGGGAAATGGGGCAGCGAACGGGTCGGACGGCCCCACGGCATACGAACTGGGTTGGGAAATGGGGAGGGCGAGCATTCCGGATGCCTGACGGCATACGAACTGGTTGGGAACAGGGAAGGCGAGCATCCCGGATGCCTGACGGCATACGAACTTGGTTGGGAAATGGGGAGTTCGAGCGGGCCGGAAGCCGCTGGCAGCCAACGCTTGATGCACCACGCATCTCGCGTCGCCTTCTCGGCCATCAGCTCGCCGGCGCTAGGTTGGCGGGCGTGTGGTTCCAGCTGACCGATCCCGCCGACCCGGCGGATGTGGCGGCCGTCGTTGAGCTCGCGCGCACGGCAATGCCCGTTTGCGGCCACACGGTCGTCATCGCCATCGACGGCCCGAGTGGCTCGGGCAAGACGACCCTCGCCAAGGGTGTTGTCGACGAACTCGACTGTCCCGTGGTCCACATGGACCAGATCTTCCCGGGCTGGGACGGCCTCGCTCCAGCTCCCACTCTGCTGACCACACAGGTCCTGGAGCCGATCGCGCGAGGTGAGCGGGCGGCATACAAGGAATGGGACTGGCAGGCCGACCGATGGGGCGCGACGATCACCCTCCCCCGCCACGACCTCCTTGTCGTCGAGGGCTGCGGTTCGTCGGTCATGCCAGCGGGGGCGTATGCCGCCGTGCGGGTCTGGGTCGAGGCTCCGCGTGCGCTGCGGCTGGCTCGCGGGTTGGCCCGTGA
Organism: Phycicoccus sp.; assembly: GCA_035418665.1. GTDB lineage: Bacteria > Actinomycetota > Actinomycetes > Actinomycetales > Dermatophilaceae > Phycicoccus_A. The sequence goes on along the minus strand of DAOLRO010000063.1, from coordinate 13,359 downwards.
CGGCGAGGCCTACGCCCCGCACTGGCAGCGGTGGGCCGATCAGGAGGCCGCGATCTTCGCTGCGGATCGCACGAGGGACCGGGCGGACCTGATCATCCAGACCGGAGACCCCAATGAGATCGGGCAAGCACACCAAGCCGGGGACTGACCCACCGGACAGCGCGGATCAGCCCCGAGGAGACTGCCGCGAGTGGATGAGGTCGGCGAGGCGGACACCTTCGCTCTGTCCCAGTTCACCGTCCGCGCGCTGCACCGCCATGACCGCCAAGGAGTCTCCCTCGACCAGGTCCATGACCGCCCAGGCATCGCCCTCAGGGAAACGCACACCGACGATCTCGTCCCACGGCACGGTCTGGCTGAGGAAGAGGTTGCGGACATAGAGCCCCTCGGGCCGAGCCCGCGCCTCGATCGCGGCATAGCGCCAGAGGAAGGCCGCCAGTCCAAGCCCAAGGAGGAAGAGCAACACCCGATCCCCGACGGCCCAGGCACTCATGAGCAAGCCGATGGCTCCGAAGAGCACCAGCGCAGCCGTCGCCAGACCCAACGCCATCGCCCGGCCCCGCCGCGACCGGAAGGGCGCATCGAGCGCCGGGGTCAGATCCGGCATGCCGCGATGTACGTCACCAGGATGGCCCGGGCACCGAGTTCATAGAGCTCGTCCATGACCCGGTTCATCGACGTCCGCGGCACCATCGCCCGGACCGCCGTCCACTCCGGATCGGCCAAGGGTGAGATGGTCGGCGACTCCAAGCCGGGCGTCACCTCGCAGGCCCGCTCGACGAGCGCCACCGGGCAGTCGTAGTCGAGCATCACATACGTCCGCGCCGTCGTGACCCCGAGAAGGCGCCGCCTCATCACCTCGACCCCGTTGGTCGGGTCCGCGGCCGTGTTGCGGATGAGCACCGCCTCGCTGCGCAGGATCGGCTCACCGAAGACCTCCAGCCCTTGGCTGCGCAGCGTCGCCCCCGTCTCCACGACGTCGGCAATGACATCCGCGACGCCCAACGTGATCGCTGTCTCCACCGCGCCATCCAACCGCACCACATCGGCGGACACTCCGTGGTCGGCGAGGTGCTTCTCGACCAGGCCGGGATAGGAGGTCGCGACTCGGCGACCAGCGATCTCGGCGACGCTCGACGCCGTGCCCGGCTTCGCGGCATACCGGAAGGTCGATCCGCCGAAGCCGAGCGACATCACCTCGACGGCCGAACTCGCCGAGTCCAACAACAGGTCCCGACCCGTGATGCCACAGTCGACCGTGCCGGAACCGACATACACGGCGATGTCCCGCGGGCGCAGGTAGAAGAGTTCGACCCCGTTGGCCTCGTCCGTGACGATGAGTTCCTTGGGGTCGCGACGGATGCGATAGCCGGCCTCACGCAGCATCTCGGCGGCGGAGTCGGACAGGGACCCCTTGTTGGGGACGGCAATGCGCAGCATGGTTTCGGTGCTCTCAGAGGTGGGCGTAGACGTCGTCGGGCGTGAGCCCCTTGGCGACCATGAGGACCTGCAGGTGGTAGATCAACTGGCTGATCTCCTCCGCGGTCTCGGCATCGGATTGGTACTCGGCCGCCATCCACACCTCGGCAGCCTCTTCCACGATCTTCTTGCCGATCGCATGGACGCCGGCGTCGAGGGCCTTGACGGTGCCCGACCCCTCGGGGCGGGTCACCGCCTTCTGCGACAACTCGGCATACAAGGACTCGAACGACTTCACGACCCCAAGGGTACGGGGGCGAGACATCGCGCCTCGCCCCCGTCCATGGCCGGGACACCAACCCGGCGTATGCCGTCCGCTCACCTCAGCGGCTGGGCGCCCCTTCGCGATGGGGCTAGGCCTCCAGATCCGCCGGCGTCGCCTTCTCTGCCCGGGTGACCTTGACCCACTGCGTGAAGCCGTAGAGGACGAAGAGCCCGTAGAAGATGTACATGACCGAGGTCGGGACATAGCCGGTGGCGAATCCGAGGGGCACACCGATGAGGTCAACGCCGATCCACGCGAGCCAGAACTCGTTCCAGCCCCGCGCCATCGCGTAGGTCGCGATGATCGAGCCGACGAAGATCCAGGCGTCAGCCCAGTAGAACCACCACTGCGGCTGCCAATAGGGGTTGGGAGCGGCGTTCCAGAGGGCGAGGAAGACCTGGTGCACGATCACGGTGCCGACCAACCAGCCACCGACCATGAGCATGCGCTCCTTGGCGGTCGCCCAGCGCGGGTTGATCGCAGGAGCGGAGGACTCGGCACCGCGGGACCGGCGGATCTGGTTCCAGCGCCACCAGCCGTAGATGCTCGTGATGATGAAGAAGACCTGACGCCCCGCCTGCCCGAAGAGCGGGATCCGCTCGTCAGCCGCGAAGAGGGCACCGAGGTAGACGAAGAAGAGCATGATGTTGGCGCAGATGCCGACCGGCCAGGCCCAGACCCAGCGCTTCATGCCCAAGTAGGCCGAGCAGACGCCGATGAGGACGCCGATGAGCTCGAGCCAGTGGAGTTGGTATTTCCCGATCGGGATCGCAGCATCGATGAGCTGCTGGAAGAAGTTGCTGTCGGCGCTGGTCGCCGCGGCCACGCCGTTGAGCGTGTGGAGCACTGCATTCATGGTGTTCGTCCTTGGAGTTCGGATTGCACGGACGAACTCCGGGGATGTTGCACCGCAACGGGATTCGCTGCCGACGATGCCAACCCGCGATCGAAACCACGAGGTGCGCACACGGCATACCCGTTGAAGCACGTGCTGCCTACCATCCGGACTCTCACCGTCGGTCCCGGAGTTTCACCGGGTCAACCGCTGGCTGGCTGCGAGCGGGTCGTGGACTGTCACCACCGGTTCGGAATTGCACCGACCCCGGAGCACGTGAGGTCAGTATGCAACAACCGAGGCGTATGCCGTGGGGCCGTCCGTGTGGGTCGCGTCACCCGAGCACCCCTCGGGCGGTCGAAATCGAGATGCCCCGCCGGGCCGCCCTGTGCTGTGCTGACCCGGTGAACTCACCGACCGAGGACGAGTTCCGAGCCCTCGCGCGCTCGGCGCCGTGGCTGTTCACCACCCTGCACTTCACCCATCGACGTCGCGATGGTCGCGGCGCCACGCAAGCCTGGCTCTCGCGTCCCGGTCGCCTTCGGGTGCGTCTGGCGGATGGCCGCGAGCACGTCCAACTCAGCACTCCGTGGAACAACGGTCGGATCATCCGCGATGGTCGCGAGTTCGAGGACATCAGACCGTGGGCGCAACAGTTCAACCCCACGTGGCGGCCGGACGGGCTCGTGGCCGAACGCCCCGCCGACCCGCGGCTCGACGCCGATGACCCGATCTGGGGGTCCTACGACTGGGTGGCCATGCTCGATCCCGAGGAGTTGTCACACCACACGCATGTCACCGACCTGGCCACCACCTCTCGCGAGGGCCGGGAGACGTGGTGGGCGGAGGTCGCGGCCGACGATGGCTACCAGCCGCGGTGCGGGTGCTGCCCCCTGCTCTGGGGCGCGATCTCCGAGCGCGACGAAGGCGCGGCAGGAGGTCCCACGTGGATCCACCACCATCCCGACGTGGACTACCCGACAGCTTGGCTGATCGGCCTCGACCGGCAGACCGGCATCGTCGTGGACTGCACGCCGATCGGCGGCGACCGCCCGGACTCCGGCTTCATCGTGACCATCCACGAGGTCGACGACCCAATGCCGGACGCGCTGTTCGTGGGGTGAGCTGCGCTGCAGCTCAGTCGTAGGCCCTCAGTGGTGTCGATCGTGTCGATCGTGTCGGTGTCCTGCGGCCAGCGCACGCAGCTCGTCCACGGCAGCGGCGGCCGACTCGGCTCCGTAGACCGCCGAGCCAGCGACGAAGACGTCGGCGCCGGCCTCGGCGCACTCCTCGATCGTGCGGGCCGACACTCCCCCGTCGACCTGGATCCAGATCTCCCCGCCTCGGCGACGGATGGCCTCACGGACCTGGCGCACCTTGGGCATCTGGTCGGACATGAACGACTGCCCGCCGAAGCCCGGCTCGACCGTCATGACGAGCACCATGTCGACCTCGTCCAGCAACTCCTCGTAGGCCGCGAAGGGCGTGCCCGGCTTGAGCGCGAAGGCCGCCCGCGCCCCGGCCCCTCGGATGTCGCGCGCCAGACGGACCGGATCGGCCGCGGCCTCGATGTGGAAGGTGACTGACTGGGCACCCGCCTCCGCATAGGGCGGCGCCCAGCGGTCGGGGTCGTCGATCATCAGGTGGCAGTCGATCGGGACCGGGCTGACCTTGAGCAGGGACTCGACGATCGGGAGCCCGAGCGTCAGGTTGGGCACGAAATGGTTGTCCATGACATCGACATGGGCCCAGTCAGCGTTCGCGATGGCCTGCAACTCGGACTCGAGGTTGGCGAAGTCGGCGGAGAGGATCGAGGGCGAGATCTGCACGGGCGTCAGCCTAATCGGCGAGGGATCGCCGCCTCAGCAGGGCGAAGAACATCCCGTCGGTGCCATGACGATGGGGCCACAACTGCACGAACGGACCGTCCCCCAGGTCGGCCAGTCCCTCCCCCGACGCGTCTCTGAAGAAGGGTCGGGCGTCGACGATCTCCACGTCGTCGCGCTTCTTGAGGACATCACGCACCACGAAGGTCGTCTCCGCCAAGTGAGGGCTGCAGGTCGCATAGCCGATCACCCCACCGGGCACGGTCGCATCGATGGCACTACGGAGCAGATCGCGTTGGAGGGGACCGAGCGTGGCCAGGTCGGAGGGTTGGCGGCGCCACCGGGCCTCGGGTCGCCGACGCAGGGCGCCGAGCCCTGTGCAGGGGGCATCCACCAAGACGCGGGTGTATGCCGTGGGCTCCTCCTCACCGATCGTCCGTCCATCCCCGGTGCGCACCTCCACACCCGGAAGGGCCCGCAGGGTCTGGCGGACCAACTCGGCGCGGTGGTCAGAGACCTCGTTGGCGACGAACGGGATGCCCCGCTGCTCGGCGATCGCGGCGAGGACGCCGCTCTTGCCTCCGGGTCCGGCGCACAGGTCAAGCCAGCACTCCGGCCCCGTGACGGAGTCATCGACCGGGACCTCCGCAAGCGCGAGCGCAAGAAGTTGGGAGCCCTCGTCCTGAGCGGCCGCACGACCATCCCGCACCGCCGGGACGGCACCCGGGTCGCCCCCCTGGAGGACAGCACCGATCGGCGAGGTCGTGCTCCTGGCCGCGTCGGCACTGTCGACGAGCTCGTCGACCGTGGCAAGCCCGGGACGTGCCACGAGGGCGACCTTCGGGGGGTCGTTGTCGACAGTGAGCAGAGATGTGACTTCGTTCTCGATCGAGCTGGCATCGGCCAGACCGCTGGCGAGGAGTGCCCCTCTGAAGGCCGTGACGATCCAGTCCGGATGCGAGTGTTCCAAGGCCAGGGCCGGGACTCCCCCACCCTCCGGTCGGACTCGCTCGAGCCACGTCTCGCGATCCGCCTCGCTCACTCGCCGAAGGACCGCGTTGACGAAGCCACCCGACCCCTGCGACACGACGGCTCGCGCCAAGCCGACGGTCTGGTCAAGGGCGGCGTGGTCGGGCACCCGCATGCCGAGCAGTTGGTGCACCCCCAGCCTGAGGACGTCCAGCGCACGGTCATCGATCGCGGACACCGGACGATCGGCAGCACGGGCGATGACCGCGTCATAGAAGGACCTGTGGCGCAGCGTGCCGAACGCCAACTCCGTCGTGAAGGCGGCATCCCGGCCCTGCAGGTGTGACCGCTTGAGCAGTCGTGGCAACTCCAGGTTGGCGTAGGCACCGTCAGCGACCGCCCGCAACAGGTGGAAGGCGGCCGCTCTGGTGGGTTCAGCCCGCCGCGTCCGCTCCGCAGGCGGGGTTGCCGAGCGCGGGCGAGGACCACGACCCGGCTCTCGACCTCGGCCCGGATCACGGCCAGGCCCCGGTCGTGCCCCACGTGGCTCACCCACCGAGGCCCTCGCCCACGTCGATTCGTGCACCGCGGGCCCAGTCGGCGGCAGCCATCGCGCGTTTCCCCGGCGGCTGAACGGTGCCAAGGAGCACCGGCCCGGTCCCGGTGCCCACGATGACCGACTTCTTGTCGGCGAGCAGCGCCCCGGCAGGCAGGGAGGGCTGATCGAGACCCACCGGATCGACAGGCCCCAGCCCGAGTCGCTCGCCACGAAACGTGGTCCACGCTCCCGGCTCGGGCGTGCACCCACGAATGTGGCGGTCCAAGGCGAGGGCTGGACGGGTCCAGTCGACCTCGGCCTCGGTCACGCTGAGTTTCGGGGCGAGCGAAACCCCTTCCGACGGCTGCTCGCGAGCCTCCAGCGACCCGTCCGCGATCCCGTCCATCGTCGCGACGAGGAGTCCCGCCCCGGCATCGGCCAGGCGCGCGAGCAGGTCACCCGCTGTGTCGGTCGAGCGGACGGCTTCGGTCATCACCCCATAGACCGGCCCGGTGTCGAGTCCTTCCTCGATCCGGAAGGTGCTCGCCCCAGTGACCTCATCTCCGGCCATGATCGCGCGCTGCACCGGTGCTGCCCCTCGCCACGCGGGAAGCAGCGAGAAGTGCAGGTTGATCCAGCCGTGCGGTGGAATGCCGAGGACAGCGCGCGGCAGGAGGGCGCCGTAGGCCACGACCGCGCATGAATCAGGAGCGAGCTCGGTCAGGGTCTCGACGAAGCCGGGATCGCTGGGGTGCGCCGGAGTGAAGACGGGTATGCCGTGCTCCTCTGCCAGTTCCTTCACCGCCGAGGCCACCAGTCGACGACCACGCCCCGAGCGTGCATCGGGCCGAGTGAGAACACCGACGACCTGGTGGTCCGAGGCCAGGAGCGCACGCAGCGACGGGACAGCCGTGTCCGGGGTCCCAGCGAAGAGCAAGCGCACGAGCCGATCCTATGCAGCCACCAGGACAACCTCACCTTGAGTCTGCGGATATGGCGCCCGTATCCGCCGCATCCGCAGCCGCACAGTCGAAGGTCATCCCGACGGGTCAGGCGCGTCCATCCGGATCTGGATGGGTTCACCCTCTCGCCGCGCGGCGACCATCGCACGCACACCGCGCAGGACGTCCGCCAACGCCTCACCCTGCGAGCGGGACGTCGTGACCAGCAGGCGATCAGCACCCGCCGCACCGACAGGAAGCGGACCGAGCACCCTGCTCCCGGCTGGCCAAGCGACCCCCTCGACCGCGGCCATGAGGTGACGTCGCGCACCGGTCAACGTCGCGAGGGCACTCGCTGGTGGGAGACCGAGACCGCTGCGTTCATCGAGTTCCTTTGCGGCAAACCACGAGGGGTCCCAACGTACGAGGGCCTCGACGGGCGGCACTGTGACGTGGGCCGGACTGCCGACGAGCACGACAACGCCCCCTTGCTCACTCCCCCGCACGAGCGAGCCCGCAGCGAACCATCGACGCACGGCTTCCTCACCGGCATCGAGTCCGGGTCGGTCCAACAGCGCCCAGGCATCGAGCAACAATCCGGCGGCGTATCCCCCCTCGACCGCCGGCTCGGCCCCCGGAGTGGCGATGACGAGTCGGGGACGGTCGTCGACCGTGTCGAGGATCGTGGCACCTCCGGAGGTCGCCACCGGGACACCCGGAAAGGCCCGGCCCAATTCCTCGGCCGTGCGCCGAGCGCCGATCACCGCCGCCCGCAGACGGGGCGACTCACAGTGGGCGCACCGGTGGGCCGAAGCCACCTGACCGCACCAGCCGCAGGTCGGGAACCCTCCGGACTCCGCCAGCCGGAGTGGCCCCGAGCACACCGCGCACCGCGCCGGCCGTCGACAGTCCTGACACGTGAGGGCGGGGACATATCCGCGCCGCGGCACCTGCACGAGCACAGGGCCCTTGGCGAGCGCATCCTTCGCGGTTCGCCACGCCAGACTGGGCAGTCGGGCCTGTCCACCGGTGACATCGCGGGCGCCCTCGGTCTCATCGCTCGCGACCCGCACCCGGGGCGACGACGCACGCACGAGCGAGCGCGACGCGACGATCGACTTCACGCGGTCCTCCCGCACCCACTGCTCGAGGGTCACCGAACGGGTCCACCCCGCGCTGAGCAGTGCTGCCGACTCCACCTCCGCCCGGATCGCCAGCACCTCACGGACGTGGGGGTAGGGGGCGCGCAGCTCGTCGAGGGAGGAATCTCCGTCGTCCCACCAGGCGACCAGCCCGAGATCGCGGACCGGCGCGAAGGCCGCGGCTCGCGTCCCGACGACGATCCGCACGTGCCCACGCAGGGCCTTCAGGTATGCCGTGTACCTCGCCTGCGGTCCTTGGTCGGCGGTCAGGCGGACGTGGTGTCCGGGGCCGAGCAGATCGAGGACCTGTTCCTCCACGTGCGCGACGTCCCGAGCATCTGGCACGACGAGGAGGGCTCCGCGTCCAGCCGCATGGGCCACCGCAGCCGCCTCGGCGAGCATCCGCAACCCTCCGTGTCCCGGCAGCGCGACGACGGAAGCGGCCGGCGACCCACCGGAGCGCAAGCGACCGAGGAAAGCCGGCCCCACGGCATACGGGATCCAAGAGGGGGGCACGTCGGCGAGCCCTTCCCGTGACTGGGTCACCGGCGGTTGGGGCACGTCCTGGGCGAGCGCCTTTTCGGCCGCCGCGTGTCGGGGCGGCACCGCCAAGCGCAAGACATCGCCGAGCGGCCCGGCATAGTGGCGAGCCACTCGTCGGCACGCGGCCAGGACCGCAGGGGTCAGAACCGGCTCGGGCGACACCACGCGCCGGAGCAGTTTGAGGCGGCCGTCGTGCTCGGTCTCGGCCCGGCGTTCGAGGATGAATCCATCGAGGTCACGGCCCGAGAAGCGCACCTTGACCCGAACACCGGCTCGCGCGTCGGCATCGAGATCGGCCGGGACAAGGTAGTCGAAGGGTCGATCGAGGTGGGCCAAGCCGGTGTCCACCTGTACGACGGCCACCGGATCAGTCGGTGCCACGGGCACGGGGCTCGGCGGCCGCTTCGGCGCACGGGCGCGCAGGAGCGAGAGTTGCTCCCCGTCGTCCGCGATGCTCACGGTGCCGAAACTAGTCGACGCCCCCGACGACGCGTGTCATCGAGGGCGTCCACAGTGCCGACCGGTTGGGCCGGCTGGGGGGGCAGCAGGTCAACCGATGGCCGAGCGGAGTTCGTCCACCCGGCTCGTCTGCTCCCAGGTGAAGGCGTTGTCGACCCCGTCTGCGGAGGTCCGGCCGAAGTGGCCGTAGGCCGCGGTCGGCGCATAGATCGGCCGCAGCAGGTCGAGATCGTCGAGGATCGCGGCCGGGCGCAGATCGAAGACGCGCAGGATGGCGTTCTGGATCTTGTCGGCATCGACGGTCTCGGTGCCGAAGGTCTCGACATAGAGGCCGACGGGCTGGGCCTTGCCGATGGCGTAAGCGACCTGGACCTCGCAGCGCTTCGCCAAGCCAGCGGCGACGACGTTCTTGGCCACCCAACGCGTGGCGTAGGCCGCGGAGCGGTCGACCTTCGACGGATCCTTGCCGGAGAAGGCGCCGCCACCGTGGCGAGCCATACCGCCATAGGTGTCGACAATGATCTTGCGACCGGTGAGGCCGGCGTCACCCATGGGACCGCCGACGACGAACTTGCCGGTGGGGTTGATCAGGGTGCGGTAGTTGGAGATGTCGAGATCGGTGCCGGCGTCGCGCAACTCCTCGAGCACCGGGCGGATCACGTGCTCCTCCACGTCGGGCGCGAGCATGCCGTCGAGAGAGATGTCGTCCGCGTGCTGGCTCGAGACGACGATCGTGTCGAGGTTGACGGCCTTGCTGCCGTCATAACCGATGGTGACCTGGGTCTTGCCGTCCGGTCGGAGATAGGCGAGCTGGCCGTCCTTGCGCACCGCCGTCAGGCGCTCGGCCAACCGGTGGGCGAGGAAGATCGGGAGCGGCATCAGCTCGGGCGTGTCATCGCAGGCGTAGCCGAACATGAGGCCCTGGTCACCGGCGCCCTGCTTGTCGAGCGGATCGACCGTGCCGGTGCGGGCCTCATAGGCGGAGTCCACGCCCTGGGCGATGTCGGGGCTCTGCTGGCCGATCGACACCTCGACCCCGCAGGAGGCGCCGTCAAAGCCCTTGGTCGAGGAGTCGTAGCCGATGCGCAGCACGGTGTCACGCACGATCCTGGGGATCTCGACGTAGGCCTCCGTGGTGACTTCGCCCGCCACGTGGACCAGGCCGGTCGTGACCATCGTCTCGACCGCCACGCGCGAGCGGGGGTCCTGGGTGAGCATCGCATCGAGGATGCCGTCGGAGATCTGGTCGCAGATCTTGTCCGGGTGGCCTTCGGTGACGGACTCGGACGTGAAAAGGCGTGCGGACACGGCGGCACAACTCCTGGATGTTCTCGGGGGTCGATGTCGGGGACATCGGGGACAAATCTACAGGGGTCAGAGCAAGGTCTCGACGAGGTCCCAGATGGCGGCGGCGATGACAGCCTTCGGGGCCGGCCCGGCTTGGACCACACGGGAGGACCCTTGGAGGAGCAGGTGGACGGTGTTGTCCTCCTGCCCGAACGCGACACCGGGGCCCACCTCGTTGACCACGAGGACATCACAGCCCTTGCGGGCGAGTTTCGCGCGCCCGTGGTCGAGCACGGACCCCTCGTCGTCACCGGTCTCGGCCGCGAAACCGACGATCACCGGGCCCGCCGCGTCACCGCGGTGCCGCACGAGTTCGGCGAGGATGTCGGGATTGCGTACGAGACGCAGCTCGGGGGCAGAGTCATCACCCGCACCGTCGTGCGACTTCTTGATCTTGTGCTCGACGTAGTGCTCCGGTCGGAAGTCGGCGACGGCCGCTGCCATGACCACGACGTCGGCCTGATCAGCCGCCTCGAGCATGGCCAGACGCATCTCTTGGGCGGTCTCCACAGCCACGACGGTCACGCCGTCCGGCACCGGCAGGCCGACCGTGGAAACGAGGGTGACGTCGGCGCCACGTCGAGCGGCCTCGGCGGCCACGGCATACCCCTGCTTGCCGGATGACCGATTGCCGAGGAAGCGCACCGGATCGAGGGGCTCGCGAGTGCCTCCGGCGGACACGACGATCCGCTGGCCACGGAGGCGTCCCTCCGGGATCGGCGTGGTCACCGCCGACGAGCCGGGTATGCCGGGGGTCGCGTCGTGCGTCGTCTCACCCGTGGGCCCCGGGGCGTGGGCGAGAATCCGCTGACATACGGCGAAGAGGTCGTCGGGCTCGGGCAATCGGCCGGGCCCGGTGTCCTTGCCGGTGAGGCGGCCCGATGCCGGCGGCACGATGTGCACCCCGCGCTCGGACAGAGTGGCGACATTGGCCTGGGTGGCCGGGTGATCCCACATCTCGGTGTGCATCGCCGGCGCCATGACGATCGGGCAGCGTGCGGTGAGCAGAACATTGGTGAGCAGGTCATCGGCCTGACCCGTGGCAGCGCGGGCCAGCAGGTCGGCCGTGGCCGGCGCCACGATCACGAGATCGGCCTGCTGTCCGATCCGCACATGCGGCACCTCGGTGATGTCGGACCAGACATCGGTGTGGACCGGCTTGCCCGAGAGAGCCGCCCAGGTGGGCGCGCCCACGAAGTTGAGCGCAGCGGCCGTGGGCACGACCGTGACGTCATGCCCGGCCTCGGAGAGCAGCCTCAGCAGGCTGCATGCCTTGTAGGCCGCGATGCCGCCCGCCACGCCGAGGACGACGCGCACGAGGTCAGCCCTCGGTCGGCTCGGACGTGAGGAGGCTCTGGTTGATCTCGCGCAGCGCGATCGACAGTGGCTTCTCGTGGACCTCGGAGTCCACGAGCGGCCCGACGTGCTCGAGTAGGCCCTCCTGCAGCTGGGCGTAGTAGGCGTTGATCTGACGCGCACGCTTGGCGGAGTAGAGCACCAGGGAGTACTTCGAGTCGGCGTGCTCGAGGAGCTCATCGATCGGCGGGTTGGTGATGCCGATGGGGTTCGCCTTGGTACCGGACATGCGTCAGTGCTCGTTTCCGTCGGGGGTGGATCCCATCCATGATACGAGTTCCTCGGCCGCGCGGCGGACATCGTCGTTGACGATGGT
>DAOLRO010000063.1:0-1243 GCA_035418665.1 Phycicoccus sp. | reverse complement strand
TCGTCGAAGCGCTCGGTCGTGACGAAGTGGTAGTGGACCCCATCGACCTCACCTGGCCTGGGCTGGCGCGTGGTGGCCGAGACGCTCAGCCACACCTCCGGATGGTGTTCGCGCACGTAGGCCGCCAAAGTGCCCTTGCCCACGGCCGTCGGACCGGCCAGCACGGTCAGCCGTGAACGGGACCGCTCGTGCTCGGTCACTCGGAGGAGAAGCGGGAGAGGAGGGCGGCGATCTGGTTCTGGCCCAGTCCACGCACGCGACGGCTGGCGGAGATGCCGACCTCACTCATGATCTGCGCGGCCTTGACGGGACCCACTCCCGGCAGGGACTCGAGGAGGGCGGCGACTCGCATCTTGCCGATGACCTCGTTGGTCCGCCCGTCCGCGATGACCTGGCCGAGATCGGCCCCGGCGTACTTCAGCCGATTCTTGAGGGCGGCGCGTTCACGGCGAGCCGCCGCAGCCTTCTGGAGCGCCTCGGCGCGCTGCTCGGGGGTGAGCGGTGGAAGTGCCACGGGGTCGACGTCCTCCTGACGTGCGGGGCGGGGTGTGGAGCCGTGTGGGTGCCCTCGTGACTATAGCGACGCCACTCTCCCAATGGGCCGGGGTGGTCCTCCCATCCGAACGGGTCAACAGCCACCCAACAGATCGGCGAGCGTGCCCGACTCCCGCCGCGCCGCCTCACGGAGGTCGACGACTCCGGGACCCGCGGTGAGGATGCTGCGTGAAGAGTTCGGCACGACGTGGCTCAACGCCGCCCCGAACACGCGGCGCAGGTCCGCCGCAGTCGCACCTTGGGCACCCAGACCGGGAGCGAGGATCGGCGCGGCACTGCTGGCCAGATCGATCCCCAGGTCCTGGACCGCCGAGCCGACCGTGGCGCCGACGACCAAACCGACGTGGCCCAGATCGCCGCGCGCGGCTGCCTCGCCGTTGTCAGCGGACGCGCCCTCGACAATTGATGCGGCCACGCTTCGGCCCTCGCGCACGGCGTGTTGGACGGAAGGGCCCTCGGGGTTGGAGGTGAGGGCGAGCACGAAGACCCCTCGCCCGGTCGCCGCCGCCAGATCGATGGCCGGGCGCAGTGACCCGTAGCCCAGGAAGGGGCTCACCGTGAGCGCATCCGCCGGGCTCGGCGCATCCTTGCCGAGGAAGGCGTCGGCATAGGCGTCCATGGTGGTACCGATGTCTCCGCGCTTGGCATCGAGGATGGTCAGCGTCCCTGCTTCCCGGAGGTCGTCGAT
>DAOLRO010000062.1:0-14394 GCA_035418665.1 Phycicoccus sp. | reverse complement strand
GAGCAGCTGACTCTTAATCAGCGGGTTCGGGGTTCGAGTCCCTGATGGCGCACCACCCACGAAGGCCCGTCGCTGCGGCGGGCCTTCATCGTTGCCTGGTTCTGCATGGCAGCCCACTCAATCCAGTTGGCGACGCCACTCGTCGAAGAAGGACATCAGGTCAGCACGCTCTGACGCCTTGATGGGCAGTTCGTCGCGTGCGAATCGGTGGAGCGTGGCAATCATCTCGGACAACACAGCGAGGTCGAGTCCAGCATCAACCCTTTCGGCTTGCTTGATCATCTCCTGGGTGCCGAAGCGTTGGGCAAGCCAGTAGACATCAACAAAGTCTCGGGCCTCGGCTCGGCCAAAGAGCGCGAGGAGTTTGCGTCCGGCCAATTCGGCAGGGTCGAAAGTGGGGCCAACAAAGCTCATCACCGTTTCGCTGGCCGGCGCCGAGTCGATTGCGAGATCGACCACAAGGTTGCCCTCGCCACGGACCATCAATCGCACGAACGTCGAACTGTCACGAAGGTGCTGGATTTCCCATCCCCGACCATAGGCCAGCTCCTCGAACGCCTCGACTGCCTCCAACACCGTCCCTGTTGATGGTTGCGCGAAGAAGTCCAGGTCCTGGGTTGGCCGGCTGGTCAGCCCCTGCGCAGCGAGGGCGGCACCGCCGGCCAGAACGAAGTCGCGCGCCTGCGGTATGGAGAAGAACGCTTGGGCGACTTCCACCTGGAACGCGGACAGAACCCCGAAACCTCGCCTAGTCACTGCACAACCCCCTCCCTGCCCTGCAGGGCGGAGGAGATCAATGGCTCCCAAGCTGCGCGCACTTCCTTGGGCAGCACCAGCTCAGACCAGAGATCAATCAACAGGAGCCCGTCGATGTAGGCCAGAACATCGTCAGGTCCACCTTCACGCAGGACGATCTCGTAGACCCGGGACCGCTCGCGTCGAGATCGGAGGTCGAACAGCCTCTCCGGTTCCGACCAGTTCAAGGCGAGCGGCAGCCGGACAACGGCGAATGCCCCCGGCGCCGACAACCGTGGCAAGACGTTGGGCACGGAGACAGGGCCTCGGGCGGTCACGTGCTCAACGAACGTGATGCTCGGTTCGGCAATCAGATCAAACCCCAACCCAGCCAGTACGCGCTGGGTCGTCTCCAACGTGGGTGACTTCCGTCCGTGTTCGTAGGCCGACAGCGTGGGGCGCGACGTGCGACCCCGACGAGCCGCCTCCTCCTGAGACAGCCCCGCCCGCAGCCGGGCACGCTGCAGCAGCGTGGCGTCACCCATGGCCAACCTCCCTGAAAAGGTATCCAATCAGATACTACACTGACATCTGCCGAGGCGTTGTGAGCCCTGCCCGAGGCCCGCCGCTGACATTGTTCCGGCAGGCTCGAATGGGAAGCTGCTCCCATCCCCCCAGAAGTCACATCTCATAATTTGAAATTATGAGTCACATAACTCACTGATCTCGCCATGATGTCCCCATGTCCGTGACCAATCCCCAGCTCGCCGAGACCGCCGTCTTCGCCGCGGGATCTGGGCGATGTGACATTCAGACGCAGGCTCCGTCGCCTCGGGCGGCCTTCCAAGCAGCCCTGCACGGGCGGGCAAGCATCCTCGACCTCCGCACGGGAGCCGAGCGGGCCCGCGAGGGTGAGCTCCCGGCATACCTCTCCGCCGGAGGCGATGACGGCCACCGTGAGGTGATCGCGTTGGCGGGCGACGACGGACTCACGCTCGGCCTGCCGGCCATCGTCGGCGGTTTCACGGGATGGCTCACAGCTGGTATGCCGGTCAGCCGGCTCCCGCTCACAACCTGAGGAGCGCTGGGCTAGAGGTACAGCCCGGTCGGCTCATCACCGACGACCCGCTTGGCGGCGACGGCGTGAATGTCGCGCTCGCGCAGGAGCAGGTAGTCCTTGGTCTGGATTTCGACCTCGGCGCGGTCCTCGGGGTCGAAGAGCACACGATCGTCGACCTCGACCTGGCGCACATGGGCTCCGACGGCGACGACCTTGGCCCAGGCGAGACGCTTGCCGACGCTGGCCGTGGCGGGGATGAGAATGCCGCCTCCGGAGGTGCGTTCACCGCCCTCGCCCTCCGTCGAGACCAGGACGCGGTCGTGCAGCATCCTGATGGGCAGCTGACCCTTGGTCTTCGCGTTCCTGGCGGAGCGGTCCGAGTCAGCCACGGCGCCGGGCACGGCGGCGTCGCTCGCCCCAGACCCGCAGGGCGACCAGCGCGACGACGACGGCAGCAGCCGCGGCAATCCGCTCGACCCTCAGGTCACCTTCAGGCGTCGTCGTCGCGGCGGCGAAGCGCGCCTTGAGAGTGTCCTTGCCCTGGTCCATGAGCGCCTGCGGCGTGACACGCGAGGCCAACTCGTCGACAGTGCCACCGAGTCGTTGCTGGCGGGCAGCGATCCTCGCCTCGATGGCCTGGATGTCGCTCATGTCCGATTCCTCACGTCCGTTGTTGCTGCCTTGGTGGTCCGCACCGTGCACCCACCCCGAGCCGTTGTCAGCCTCACGTCACGCCAAGCCGAGATCGCGGCGGATCTTGGCCACGTGTCCGGTGGCCTTGACGTTGTACCACGCGTGCTCGATGCGGCCCTCGTCGTCGACCACGAAGGTGCTCCTGATCACGCCGGTCACGCGCTTGCCGTACATCATCTTCTCGCCGAAGGCGCCCCACTCCTTCATGACCGCCTTGTCCGGGTCGGAGAGCAGCCTGATGCTCAGGTGGTCGCGCTCGCGGAACTTCGCGAGCTTCTCCGGCTTGTCCGGGCTGATGCCCACCACCTGATAGCCATCGGCCGTGAGCGAACCGAGTGATTCGGTGAAATCGCAGGCCTGCGCGGTGCATCCGGGCGTCATGGCTGCGGGATAGAAGTAGACGATGGTCCGACCGCCCGCGCTGCGCAGATCCTTGAGCGAGACCGAGTCGCCGGAGTCGTCGGTCAAGGTGAAGTCTGGGGCCTTTTCGCCCTTGGTCAGTCGGTCGCTCACGTGGGGTCCTGTCGTTCGTCGGTCGTCTCGCCCAAACCTAGCGGAACAGGGGGTGCAGGGGTCCATGGACGGGGATGGGGCACACTGACTCGGTGAGCAGCGCTCGAAGCGCCACCGAACGGCGAGCACTTCCCGTGGTGCTCCTCGCCGTGATGCGTCGCGAGGACGATCTTCCAGAGATTGGCACGTGAAAGGCGTACGAATTCGATGAGAGTCAAGGGAGTCCAGTCGTCACGGATCGGTCACGGGGCTACCGACCCCTCCAATCAGTCTACTCGTGAGACAACCCGGGATCGGTGTCGTCCTCATCCCCCCGAGGATCTCGTCCCCGAACCCTCAACCAAGCGGCAATCAGGACCGCAGCGACGAAGGCGCCCGTCACGTTCTCACGGACATCCGACCACTCCGGAACGCGCTGCATCCCCGTCCGAGTCTGAGCCCACTCCGCGCCCACACTGAGCAGACCGCAGGTCAACGTTGCCAGCCACCACCGCCGCCACCCGGTATAAAGCGTGATCGCCCCAGCAAGAGGGGCGAACAGGAGCACATTGCCGATCCGCGCATAGCCCTCCGGTCCGCCCCAGGAGGGCAGCCCAAGGTCCGTGATGGCGAAGAAGTAGACATCGAGCAATGCCCTTCGAACGCGCTCCCCGTCAGGCCACAGGACGAGCACCGACGCAGCGCACACATAAGCCGCCAGGACCACCCCGAGGGCGCTGTGACGGACCCACCCACGGCCACGGCCACTCATCCTCGCTCGAGGCCTCCGAGGAGCGCCTCGGCGAGGGTCTCCTGGAGCCAGGTGAGGAAGTCGTAGACCGCGTGGGCGTGGACCACGGGGTCGTCGTCGGACCGGCCTGCGAGGCTGGAGTGAAGGGCGTCGACGTCCTCGTCGTCACGGAGTCCCAGCCGCTCCCCGAGCACCAGACGCACGTCGGTGAGCGCGACCAGCATCGCGTGAGCCACCGTCGCATCGACTTCCACGGCGTTTCCCTCTCGCCGCAAAGCCTTGAGCGACAGTTCCAGATTGGCAGCCTTGCGAGCGCGCAACCCGGCCTCGGTGAGCCGCCGGAACTCCGCAGATGCTTGTTCGTCCTCACGGTTCGCTGCCGGCAGGAGTCGCTGCAGAGCCGGATCCAATTCGCCGAAGGACCGTGCATCAGCCGGCACGGAAGAAGCGTCCGGCCAGACGTCCTGGTCCTCGGCCGCGACAGACACCCCCATGCCCAAGCCCCCGAGACCCGCGACGATGTGGTCGAAGTCGCTCTCACCCGACACAGGACCCGCAACCGGCGACGGCGGGTCGAGCAACTCGACCACCTGCTCCATGAGTCCAGCGATCACGGCACGTTCGAGCGGATCCAGGCGCGCGGCATACCGAAGGTTCTTCCCATGGCCACGGCGGCGAAAGCCACGTGCCATCTCAGGTGTCCTTCTGGAAGGTTGCCCACAAGCCGTAGCCCTGCAGTGCCTCGGTGTCGATCTCCATCTTTTCCCGAGACCCGTTCGACACCACCGCACGGCCCTCGACATGCACGTCCATCATCAACTTTTCCGACTTCTCCCGGCTGTAGCCGAAGTAGGACTGGAAGACGAAGGTCACATAGGACATGAGGTTGACGGGGTCGTTCCACACCAGAGTGATCCACGGCAGGTCCGGATCGACGAGCCCGTCAGTGCTCGTGACCTCTTCCTCGACAGGCGCGATCGACACCCCGTCAGGATAGGTCGTGAGGCGTCGTCGTCAGGACTGGCCGCCGCCCCAACTCCATTGGTAGACCCCGTCGTCACAGGCCCGTCCGCCTTCACCGAGCTCCAATGGCCGGAAGGTGTCGACCATGACGGCCGTCTCGTCGAAGTAGTCCTTGCCGATCGAGGCCTCCGCCGCGCCCGGCTGCGGTCCGTGGGCATGCCCACCCGGATGCAGGGAGATCGACCCGCGCACGATGCCAGACCCCTTGCGCGCCTCGTAGTCCCCGTCGACGTAGAACATGACCTCGTCGCTGTCGACATTGGAGTGGTAGTAGGGCACCGGGATCGACAGCGGGTGGTAGTCGACCTTGCGTGGGACGAAGTTGCAGATGACGAAGTTGAAGCCCTCGAAGACCTGATGTGCCGGCGGCGGCTGGTGCACGCGCCCCGTGATCGGCTCGTAGTCCGCGACATTGAAGACATACGGATAGAGGCAGCCATCCCAGCCGACGACATCGAGCGGGTGGAAGGGGATCGTGTGGACCGACCCGACCAACCCGCCCGAGCTCTCCGGCCCGCTCCCCCGGTGCTTGATGTAGACGTTGGTCACCTGCGCCGGGTCCTCGCCGATGTCCTCGGCCAGGAGCGGACCAAGCGGCAGCCGAAGGTCGCGCTCGCAGAAGGGCGAGTGCTCGAGGAACTGCCCGTATTTGCTCAGATATCTCTTCGGTGGCGAAATGTGACTGTTGCCCTCGACGCAGATCAGCCGCAGCGGGTCCTTGCGTGAGCGCTTCGGCAGCCAGCGATGAGTCACGGCCCTGGGAATGATGACGTAGTCGCCCTCCCCCACCTCGAAGGACCCGAAGACCGTCTCGACTCGTCCCTTGCCCCGCTCGACGTAGATGCACTCGTCGCCAATTGCGTTGCGATACCACGGAGAATCCGTGCCGCACACGGCATACAGCAACCGCACGTCCCCATTGCCCATGAGCAGGCGCCGCCCGGTGACCGCGTCCGTGCCGCGGATGACGGCGTCGCTCTCGAAGAGCTGGTGCGGCTGCAGGTGCCGGGCCATCAGCGGGTGATTGGCGGTCGTCGACATGTCGCCGACATTCCACTCGCGCACTCCGACGACCGTCGAGGGGATGTTGCGGTGATAGAGGAGTGAGGAGTCCGAGGAGAAGCCCTCCTCCCCCATGAGCTCCTCGTAATAGAGCTCGCCGGTCCCGGTGCCGGTCCCCCCGGTCGATGCCGCGTTCTTCGGCCGCCGGTGCTGCGTGTGCCGCTTCGGCGGGATGCTTCCCATGGCCGTGTAGAACGCCATCAACTCACCTCTTCGTGATCGGTCCGGTCTCACCCGAGCGTATGCCGTCCGCTTCCCTCCCGGACACCGGTCGCCTCCCCGTGGGGTCACATTGGTCACGTCGTCCACTGCGAGCCAGTGCGCTTTGAGCAATCTGTGCAGCCATGCTGCCTCTCCGTTCACTGCGGTCGCTCGATGGCTAGTCTCGGAGCATGCCCTCGTCCACTCCTGTCCTCTTCCGGGGCCTGATCGACGATGCGGCCGTCTTCCCACCGGGCAATGCCCCCTTGGCCCTCGCCGTCGATCGGCATCGGGCCCACCGGCAGGCTGGCTATGCCGACTGCATCGGCCCGCTCCTGATCCCGGCCAGCGCCGCAACCGATCTCCTGGGGCTGCTCCAAAGCAGTGCCGAGGGCGAAGTGCCCCTACGGATCGGGGTGATCGGTCGACCCGGTACGGATCCAGCCGTCGTGTGGAAGGCCTTTGACCTGCTCTCCCAGTCTCCGACGGTCGAGGTGGTTGGGGCCGAACTCGGTTGGACCGAAACGCTCTTCGAGTCCTGGCCTGCGGGCCTTCCCTTGGCCGTGGAGATCCCCCGGGGCGACACCGCCAGCACCGCGCTGAGCCAGATTCGTGTGCAGCGCCAATCGGGTCATGAGTTGATCGCGAAGTTCCGGACCGGACCGACATCCACGTGGCCGTGGCCCGACGAAGTCGAACTCGCACACTTCATCGCTTCGACAGTGGCGCTCGACGTGCCGTTCAAGTTGACCGGCGGGCTGCATCACGCCATCCGGGGGACCTACCCCGTCGCCAGAACACCCGAGGACAACCACGGCCTGCTCAACATCCTGATGGCGACCTCCAAGGCGGTCGAGGGCGCCGACCCAGTCGAGCTCGCGGACATCTTGGGCGATCGGGACGCCGCAAACCTCGCGGACTGCTTCATCAGGACAGCCGACGATGCTGACTACGCCCATGCGATCCGTCGCGCGTTCAGGGCCTACGGCTGTTGTGAAGTCACCGACCCGATCGCCGAACTCACCGCACTCGATCTTCTGCCCCTCGATCACCAGCCCCCCGATCACCTGACCAAGGACGCCAGATGACCCACCCAGCGCTCGACCTCGCCGCCGACCACCCGTTCGGCATCCACAACCTGCCGTACGGCGTCTTCGATCACGGCGGACACGCGCGAGTCGGTGTCCGTCTCGGTGACCACGTCCTGGATCTCTGCTCGATCCCTGGCGCTGAATTCGCCGACGCCTGGGCCCAGGACACGCTCAACACGTTCCTTGCGATGGGCCGGGCCGCCTGGCAGTCCGCCCGCGCTTGGCTCACCGACCTATTGACCGACGATGGCGAACGCGCCACGGTGGAGGAACACCTCGTCCCACTGTCCGACGTGATGCTGCGCCTGCCCTTCCGGGTGGGCGACTACGTCGACTTCTACGCCAGCGAGCACCACGCGACCAACGTGGGCAAGATCTTCCGGCCCGACAGCGAAGCCCTGACCCCGAACTGGAAGCACCTGCCCATCGGCTATCACGGACGCTCCAGCACCGTGGTCGTCTCCGGCACGGACATCGTCCGACCGAGCGGTCAGCGCAAGCCTCCGACCGAGTCCAGCCCCGTCTTCGGGCCCTCGGTTCGGCTCGACATCGAGGCCGAGTTGGGTTTCGTCGTCGGTGGCGCACAGACAGAGCTCGGACGGCCCGTCGCGTTGGCTGAGGCCCATGAGCACCTCTTCGGGGTCGTGCTCCTCAACGACTGGTCAGCCCGCGACATCCAGGCCTGGGAGTATGTCCCGCTGGGCCCATTCCTCGGCAAGTCCTTCGCCACCTCGATCAGCCCGTGGGTCGTCACCATGGATGCCCTCGCCGCCGCTCGTGTCCCCCTCCCGGGGCAGGATCCAGAGCCTCTCCCCTACTTGCGCGGCGAGCCGACTGCGGACGGTGCATCCACGGCATACGGGCTTGACATCACCTACGAAGTCGACTGGAACGGCACGGTGGTGTCCCGGCCGCCCTATCGCACGATGTATTGGTCGCCCGCTCAGATGCTCGCGCACATGACCGTCAACGGTGCCATCACCGGCCCCGGGGATCTCTTCGGCTCAGGAACCATCTCCGGACCCGAGAAGGACCAGCGCGGATCCTTCCTCGAGTTGAGCTGGAGCGGTCAGGAACCCGTCCGCCTCGAGGACGGCAGTGAGCGCACTTTCCTCGAGGACGGGGACACGGTGACCCTGCGCGCCACCGCACCCAGCCCCGACGGATCCGTGATCGGCCTCGGAGAGTGCACCGGCACGATCGTCTCGTGTCAGCGCAACTCGGACTGAGCCCGGCGCACCTGCTTGCCCTGGACGACCACCGTCCCGGCGAACTTGTCGTGCAAGGTCTGGCGCTGAGGGTCACGCAACGGCCACAGCAGGTCAGCGACCCGGGCGCCCAACGCCAGGAAGCCGATCACCGGCAGGTTGCCCAAGGCTGAGAGCCCCCCCTCAAAGGCCACTCGCCGTGAAGCGGTGCCAAGGTCGAGCACCCCGCCTTGGTCGAGCCGACGCACGCTGATGCCCAGCAGGAGTTTTCCCGGAGTCGCGCTCCACCGGGTCAGGAAGATCAGGTTGTAGATGATCGCGACGACGACTGACGCGACGGAGTAGTACATGAGTTGGCGCGTGTCCATCCCTAGCACTGCCGCGTCCACGGCGCTGGGGTCGTTGGCTCGCGCGGCCGCCATCACCTGTGACCAGATGGGTGCGATCGCCTGCCACAGGAACCATCCCCCCGCGATGAGCGACAGGAAGCCGACGATGATGTTGTCGATGATGTAGGCCGCCGCTCGCAGACCGTAGGACGCCATCGGCACACCATCGGGCGTGCTCGGACCGCTTTGGTATGCCGTCGCGCCCGTCGGCGTTGGCGCGCTCGCATAAGGGTTGGCCGGGCAGGGACTGGTCGCCGGAGGTGGCGGCGGACTCGGGGGCGAGACCCAGGTGTCCGCACCCCTGGACGTGCCGGATACGTCGCCACCCACGACGTTGCCCGCGGCTGGCGCTTCCCACCGGGTCCGCCGAGGGGTGACGTTCTTGGTCCAGAGGATGCCGTCGAAATAGCGCAACTGCTCGGCATGCTCTGGGTCGTCGTACCAACCGGGACGTTCAGGTAGGTCAGGTGTGGCCATGGGTCGATCGTGTCATGACCAGCCAGACGTCATGACCACCCAGACCGCGATCAGAGGTTGCCGCGCTTGTCCTGCTCGCGCTCGATGCTCTCGAAGAGGGCCTTGAAGTTGCCCTTGCCGAAGCCGAGCGAGCCGTGTCGCTCGATGATCTCGAAGAAGACGGTCGGCCGGTCACCAAGTGGCTTGGTGAAAATCTGCAGGAGGTAGCCGTCCTCATCGCGGTCGACGAGGATCTTCCGGCTCTGCAACTCCTCGATCGGCACGCGGACGTGACCGATCCGGGCACGGAGCTCCGGGTCCTCGTAGTACGCGTCGGGAGTGTCGAGGAACTCCACGCCCTCCTGGCGCAGCCGGTCGACGGTGTCGAGGATGTCGTTCGTCGCGAGCGCGAGGTGCTGGGCACCGGGGCCGGCGTAGAAGTCGAGGTACTCGTCGATCTGGCTGCGCTTCTTGGCGATCGCGGGCTCGTTGAGGGGGAACTTGACCCGGTGGTTGCCGTTCGCCACGACCTTGGACATGAGCGCGGAGTAGTCGGTGGCGATATCGTCTCCGACGAACTCGGCCATGTTCACAAAGCCCATGACCTTGTTGTAGAAGGTCACCCAGTCGTCCATCTTGCCCAGTTCGACGTTCCCGACGACGTGGTCGAGGGCCTGGAACAGGCGCTTGGGCGAACCCTCCCGCTTGACGAAACCGGAACTGCGGGCGACGTACCCGGGGACGTGCGGACCGGCATACCGGACGCCATCGACCTCCAACTGGACCAGCGTGTGGCGGGTCTCGCCGTACGTCGCGATCGAGGCCAGGCGCACCTTGCCGAACTCGTCTTCGATGTTGTGCGGCTCCTCGAGCACGCTGGCGCCAGCGCGTCGGGCCTGCTCGATGCACTTGTCGACATTCGGGACCTCAAGGCCGATGTCCACGACGCCGTCACCGTGCTTGGCGTGGTGGGCGATGAGCGGGCTGTCCGGGCTGACCGCGCCCTTGAGGACGAACTTGATCGAGCCGGACTTCAGGACGTAGGCCTTGTGGTCGCGGTTGCCGTGCTCGGGCCCCGAGTAGGCGATGAGCTCCATGCCCCACACGCTCTGGAAGTAGTGAGCGGCCTGAGTGGCGTTGCCGACGACGAAGACGATCGCATCCCAGCCGGTCACCGGGAAGGGGTCGGTGCTCTCGTCGTAGTCGACGAGGCCGACGAGTTGCTTGAGCTGGAGCAGGTCCAGGCCTGCGTCCTTCTCCTGGTCGGTGAGCTCGATGTGGCTGGGGGACGTCGTCGTCATGTCAGTCATTTGTCCAGCCTCGCGCGTGTGGCCAGAGTGCGCAACGGTATGCCGTGGCGCTGGTCAGTCTGCCCATCCAGTTGCGCTGTGGCTGGGATGCTGCCGACAATGTGACCATGGCCACTGGACAGGGCATCGACGCCCTCGACGCTCGGATCATCGCGCTCTTCACTGACGACCCGCAGGTCGGGGTGCTCGGAGCGAGCCGCCGCCTCGGGGTGGCACGCGGCACGGTGCAGGCTCGCCTGGATCGCCTCCAGGAGCGCGGCGTCATTAAGTCCTTTGCCCCGGAGATCGATCCTCGCGCGTTGGGCTATCCGGTCACGGCCTTCTGCACGCTCGAGATCCGCCAGCGTCAGGGCCACGCCCCGGTCGTCGCCCATCTCTCCGCGATCCCCGAGGTCCTCGAGATCCACTCGATCACTGGCGTGGGCGACCTCATCGTCAGGGTCGTGGCCCGAGACAACGCCGACCTGGGTCGTGTCATCGACGCGATGATCGACGACGTGCACGTGTTGAGGGCCAACACCTCGATGTGTCTGGTCTCCCACCTAGACCATCGCACTGGCCCGCTCGTTCAGGCCACGGCATACGCCCAGGCGTAGGAACGGCCTCAGCGGCGGGTGACGAACCACCGGCGGATGCGCTCGATGCGCTCCCCGACCTGGTCACTGCTCGCCTGTGCCAACTCCGGCCCTCCACACGCACGGCGCAACTCCATGTGAATGTTTGCGTGCGGTGAACCCGTCTTCTTCGCATACGCCGCGACAAGCGCGTTGAGTTCCTTGCGTTGTGCGGCCAGCGCTCGGTGCGCGGAAACCGGAGCCGGCGTATGCCATGTGCGCGCCGTGGTCTGCCGGCTCTGCTTGGTCTGCCGCTCGTGGAGCAGGGTCGCGACCTGGTCGGGCTCGAGCAGGCCGGGCAGGCCCAGATAGTCCTGCTCCTCCTCCGAACCCACCGCCGCGTGCAGACCGAACTGTTGAGCATCGAAGAGAACATGGTCGAAGTGGGCATCGGACTCGAGCGCCTCGAAGGTCGGCTCATCGATCCCCATCGTCCGCTCGGTGCGGTTGGCGGCCGCCAGGAGCCCCTCTTCCTCAGCCCACAGCGACGCTTCATCCTCAGCGGACGACGGTCGGTCCAGGGCATGATCGCGCTCGACCTCCATCGACGCCGCGTGCTCGAGGATGACCGGCACGCTCGGCAGAAAGACGGACGCCGTCTCCCCCCGCTTGCGCGCCCGCACGAAGCGCCCGACGGCCTGGGCAAAGAACAAGGGAGTCGAGGTCGACGTCGCATAGACGCCCACGCACAGGCGTGGCACGTCCACCCCTTCCGACACCATGCGGACGGCGACGAGCCAGCGTGAGGAAGCCCCGGCATACTCCTCGATTTTGGCGCTGGCCCCCGAGTCATCCGAGAGGACGACCGTGGGCTTCTCGCCCGTGAGGTCATGGAGAAGCTTGGCGTAGGCCCGAGCGGTCGTCTGGTTCGAGGCGATGACCATGCCTCCCGCATCCGGCACGTGGCGTCGGACCTCGGTCAGTCGCTTGTCTGCCGCCTTGAGGACCGATGGGATCCACTCGCCCTTCGGGTCGAGAGCCGTCCGCCACGCCTGGGCGGTCGCATCCTTGGTCATCGGCTCGCCCAGTCGGGCGGCAACCTCGTCACCAGCCTTGGTTCGCCAGCGCATCGCCCCGCCATAGGCCAGGAAGAGGACGGGCCGCACGACCCCATCGCGCAGGGCGTCGGCATAGCCGTAGGAGTGGTCGGAGGCCGAGCGCAGGATCCCCGCCTCGTCCATTTCATAGCGCACGAACGGGATTGGGCTGGTGTCCGACCGGAAGGGCGTCCCGGTCAGGGCCAGTCGTCGAGTCGCCGGCTCGAAGGCCTCCCGGATCGCATCACCCCAACTCTTGGCATCACCACCGTGGTGGATCTCGTCGAGGATCACGAGCGTCTTCGCCGCTTCAGTGCGCCGCCGATGGAGGTCCGGCCGACTCGCGACCTGGGCAAAAGTGAGCGCCACTCCCCCGTATTCGCGGCTTTGCACCGCAACGGAATTCGCGAATGCCGGGTTGAGGTGCAGGCCGACCCGAGCTGCCGCATCGGCCCACTGATGTTTGAGGTGCTCGGTCGGAGCGACCACGGTGACCTCGGTGATCACTCCTTGGCCGAGCAACTCAGTGGCTACGCGCAGCGCGTAGGTCGTCTTCCCCGCGCCGGGCGTGGCGACCGCGAGAAAGTCTCGTCTCCCGTCGGCGGCCGAGGCGAGGTATGCCGTGAGCGCCTCTTCCTGCCAGGCGCGCAGCTTCGTTGCGGTACCCCACGCCGCCCGCTCCGGGAAGGCGGGCGAGAGGTGGTGGGCAGCTGAGGTACTCATTGGCCCGGCCACGATAGCCGCACTCAGTGATTCCTCGGGACAACCGACGCCCGTCAGCGCTCGAGTGTCGGGTCCGTTGGCGAGGCAACCCGAACGGCCCGCGCAGCGATTCCCACGGAACACAAGACGACGAGATACGGCAGGATGTGCCGCCATCGCTCGGCGCCGTCCACCAACAGAATGGATGCAGCCAATCCCAGGGCTCCCGTGGAGGCAACGGCCACGAACATCCGGACTCGACGTGGTGAGGTGGCCGCGCCCCACAACCAAGTGCCGACGACCAGAAGGAGGAGCGCGAGATTCGTCCATCGAACGTGTACGGGATCGATCGCAGTTCCCCAGTTTCGTTGGGCTGCGGGTGTCCCGGAGTACTCACCGAAAGCATAGTCAGCCCAATACCTAGGACCGAAGATCCGCTTCAAGATTGGGATGGGATTCGCCAACTCGTCACTCAAAGACATCTCTCCGCTCGCCAGCCAGTTCTCCAGCTTCGGGCACTCGGAGATCGATTCTGAAATTTGTGCCGGAGTCCCGCCACGGGCCAGTGCCGAGACCAGTTCGGGGCAATTCGGCATGCCGTGGTCTCGGGCGTTATCCACGTAGCCCAAGACATCCGCTCGCTGCACAAATCGGTTTCTCGCCTGAGCCTGACTGACGGAGGACGCCTGACCCCACCAATAAACCTCTACAACCCCTAGGAGAGCGACCGCCACGACCCCAGCTATCACCAATTTCGGCACTCTCGCAGGGGAAAGAAAGGTGACAGCGACCAGTAGGACAAGAACGTAGGGGGACAACTGAGGTCGCGAAAGCACGCACAACAGGCTGCCCAAAAGGAGAGGTATGACCGACGACTGTTGGCCATGCACCACAAGGCCGGCACAACACGTGGCTAGAGCGATAGCCGCCAGCGCTACCGACTCGGTAAGCACCTGGTTGTCCCAGAAGACGATCCAAGGCGATACCGAGAGCGCCACCAGAATCAGTGCCGGCGCGAGTCCCGCGCGATGGCGCTGGACTTCCACCGCTGCCAGGGCCCAGAGGGTCCCTGCCACGATGCCTTGCACGACCAGAGCGCCCCGGACCGGTAGGGCGAAGAACAGGGCTTGGGTGAACTGCCCTGGTCCACGCCCACTCCAGAAGGCAAATGGGCCTAGTGGATCGCTTGGATTCCAATAGCGTGCGCTGTCCTCGGTGAACTCTGGAACCCACGCCAAGGCGAGGGCGACATGGAGGCCCAGGGCGAGCCCGCCGATCAGGAGAACGACCCAGAGTCGTCGCGGCGGTGTCAGCGACAACTTCAGTCCTCGTTGTCGCTCGGACCCCAGGCCTTGTCGGCAATCTCCTTGCACATCGGGCAGACCGGGAACTTCTTCGGGTCCCGACCCGGCACCCACACCTTCCCGCAGAGCGCCGTGACAGGTTCTCCGGACAGTGCGGACTCGAGGATCTTCTCCTTGCGCACATAGTGACTGAAGCGCTCGTGATCGCCCGGCTCGACCGGCTGGGCCACCGTCTCCTCGCGCTCGAGCACGGCGGTGCCCGTGGA
>DAOLRO010000061.1:0-14488 GCA_035418665.1 Phycicoccus sp. | reverse complement strand
CGGCGTGACCACCCGCAAACGCGCGTATGCCGCGGGGCCCAGCCCCGCGGCATACGTCTCAGTTGGTCGTCGGTACCGGGATCAGAGGCCCATGTCCTTGCTGATGATGGACTTCATGACCTCGGACGTGCCGCCGTAGATGCGGTTGACGCGGTTGTCGGCGTAGAGGCGCGCGATCGGGTACTCGTTCATGAAGCCATAGCCGCCGTGCAACTGCAGGCACCGGTCGATGACGTCGGCGGCGACCTCGGTGCAGAAGAGCTTGGCTGACGCCGCTTCAGCCGGCGTCAACTCGCCGGCGTCGAGCGCCTCGATGCCCCGGTCCACGACGGCCTGGGCCGCGTCGACCTTGGCCTTGCACGCCGCGAGCTCGAACTTGGTGTTCTGGAAGGCCGCGACCGGCTGGCCGAAGACCATGCGCTGCGTCACGTAGTCCTGGGTGAACCGGATCGCCGCGGCCGCCTGGGCGTAAGCCCCCAGCGCAATGCCCAGACGCTCCTGGGGCAGGTTGCGCCCCAAGTAGGAGAAGCCCTCGCCCTCCTCGCCCAGCAGGTCCTCGACCGGGACCTTGACGTCAGTGAAGGACAACTCAGCGGTGTCGGACGTCTTGAGCCCCAGCTTGTCGAGCTTGCGACCGACCGCATAGCCCGGAGCCTTGGTGTCGACGACGAGCAGCGAGATCCCCTTGCGACGGTTCTCGGCGTCGGCGGGGGCCGTGCGCGCACACACGATGACGCGGTCGGCGTGGACACCACCGGTGATGAAGGTCTTCGCGCCATTGAGCACGTAGTGCGTGCCGTCCTCGGACAACTTGGCCGTCGTCTTCATGCCCGCGAGGTCCGATCCGGTGCCCGGCTCGGTCATCGCGATCGCCCACATCTCCTCACCGGAGACGAACTTCGGCAGCCAGCGCTGCTTCTGCTCCTCGGTCGCGAGCATCTTGATGTAGGGGAGGCAGAGCAGCACGTGCACGCCGGAGCCACCGAAGGTGACACCCGCGCGCGTGGCCTCCTCGGTCATGACCGCTTCGTACTTGAAGGTGTCGAGACCGGCACCGCCGTATTCCTCGGGCACCTCGATGCCGAAGACTCCGAGCTCGGCGAGCTTGTAGTAGAACTCGCGCGGCACGAGGCCAGCGGCGTACCACTCCTCGAAGTGTGGGGAGACCTCGGACTCGATGAAGGCCCGGATGGTCTTGCGGAAGGACTCGTGGTCGTCGTCAAAGATTGCGCGCTTCATGCCAAGCAGCCTACCCGCGGGTAAGAAGGTCCGGCAGGGGCTGAGCGGGCCGAACGGCATACTGGCGATGTGACCTTGGTGACGTGCCTCGATGTCGGGTCGACCTTCACCAAGGGCGTCCTGATCGATGTCGAGGCCACCGACCCCACCCGCCTGGTCGTGGCCACCGCCGCCCAACCGACCACCATCGCCACCGATGTCATGGACGGCCTCGATGCCGTATGCCGTGCGCTCGCCACGCAGGCAGAGCGCACCTCCGGTGGGGGGTCGGGCTCTCCGGCTGGGCGTCCCTCGCCGGGCGATACCCTCCTGGTCTGCTCGAGCGCTGGGGGCGGACTGCGGATCGCCGTCGTGGGGCAGGAGTTGGAGGTCTCGGCTGAGGCGGGTCGACGCGTGGCCCTGTCCGCGGGCGGACGCGTCGTCCACGTCACCTCCGGTGAGTTGACGGCAGACGGAGTCCGCGAACTCCGCAATGCTGCTCCCGACCTCGTCCTGCTGGTCGGTGGCACGGATGGCGGCAACGCCGCCGTGCTGCTCCACAATGCCGAACGACTGGCCCGAGCCCGGATCAAGGCACCGATCGTCGTCGCTGGCAACGCCGATGTGGCCGACGAGGTGAGTCGGATCCTCGCGGACACCGGTCGCCGCTTCGAGTTGGCCCCCAATGTCGTCCCCCGAATCGGGGAGATCTCGCCGACCGGCGCCCGCACCGCGATCCGGGCGGCCTTCCTCGACCACGTCATCGGCGGGAAGGGTCTGTCCAAGGGCCGGGCCTTCGCCGACATGGTCCTCGCCCCCACGCCGGACGTAGTCCTCCGAGGCGTCGAGGTGCTCGCCGAGGTCGTCGGCGGCGATGTCCTCGTCATCGACATCGGCGGCGCGACGACCGACGTCTACTCGGTCATCACACCGCAGGGTGAGGACGCGACGATCCGACGCGACGTCGTCGGTCAGCTCTGGCACGCGAGAACGGTCGAGGCCGATCTCGGCATGCGCTGGAGCGCCGAAGGCATCGTCGAGGCCGCTTCTCGTGAACGAATCCCATTGTCGGACACAACGATTGCGTATGCCGTGCGCGTCGTCGCCGATCCATCGCACCTTGCGTCGTCCGTTGAGGACTGGGCCGCCGAGCGTGAACTCGCCTCGAGCGCGGCCACGATCGCGGTGCGCAGACATGGCCGACCGGCCCATCCGTCCGAAGCCCCTCGACCCCTGGCCGATGTCACCTTGGTCCTCGGCTCCGGTGGTGTCCTGCGGCATTCACCTTCAGAGGTCAGCGCCGCGGTGCTCGACGCGGTGAGCGCCGACCATGGCGGTGGCTGGCGGGTCCCGGCGGAGCCGCGGACGGGTGTCGACACGGCATACCTGCTCTTTGCGGTCGGCCTTCTTGCGGACCGCCACCCCACCGCCGCCCGCGCCCTCGCGGGCCGCATCACCACCTGAACACTTGACTACAGGTTCACGAGGCGCCAAGGTGCCGCGGGGGGGTCCCATCACGTGAGCTTGATCCTGGCGGTTTGCTCCTTGTTGTCGGCGAGGGTGATGCGCAACACGTAGCAGCCCGTGACCTTGGGTGTCTTCCACACGAGGTTGTAGGACGTCGTGAGCGGGGCGTAGGACAGAGCAGTGCCGGGAGCGGGCTGGGCGGTGGTCCAGGGGTTCTGGGAGGTCCACCCTTTGCAGTCGACCGTGCGGTAGTCGATGGCCTTGACTGCCCCGAGGGTTGAGAGGGTCGTGCTGCCGACGGTGAGCTTGAAGTTGACCTGGACGCTCGAACCGCGGCTCGCCGTGGTCGTTGCGGGCGGCGTGGTGAGGGATTTGCCCAGCCAACTGAAGCCGATGTTGAGCAGGATCGGCTGGGTCACTGGTGGGGTGAGGTTGCCGGCGTTGTCGCGGGCTCCCGAACAAGTGTATGCCGTGGGGAGGACACCGTCCGTGTTCAGCACGCCGGTCGCCTCGGTTGCCACCCCGGACACGGAATCAGTTGTCACACAGCGGAGTTCAGGCGCCGTTCCGGTGATCGTCACCGTGGGTGCGGTGCGATCGAGGCGCACGCTCGTCGAGGTGCTGGTCGAGTTGCCGGCGACGTCGGTGAGGGTCCGCTCCACCGTGGTGGTTCCTTCGGCAGCGACCACGACCGGCTCGGGACACGATCCGGCAAGGCCGGAGCCGCCCTCGTCGCTGCAGGTGAAGCTGACCGTCGCCGATGTGGCCGCCGACCAGCCGCTCATGCTGACGGTCGAGCTGGCAGCCAGGACGGGGGCGGACCCGTCGAGGTTCACCCCGATGGTGACGCTGGCTTCGTTGCCTGCCTTGTCCCGGACGTGGCCGGACTGCGTGGTCGAGCCGGAGGTGACGACCTCGATCGGAGCAGGACAGGCGCCCTCGGCGATCCCGGATCCGGCGTCGCTGCAGGTGAAGGTGACCGTGGCCTTGGCCCCCTTGACCCAGCCAGCCGCGTTCGGGGCCGGACTGACGGTGGCGGTGATGGTCGGGGCGGTCTTGTCACCAGTGGCGACGTAGCCCGCGACCTTGCCGCTCGCGACACCCACGTTGCCCGCGTCATCGACGGCCTGGACGAAGAAGTGCACGGCCGACGCGGTGGTCGACAGATCGCCGGTGCCGATCCACGTGGACGCGTCCGGCGCACTCCGGGTCAGGTCCGTGAACTTCCAGGAGCCGTCGGGGTCCTGGTATCCCACCCGGACCAGATTGACCGTGCCTGACTCGGCGTCGCTCGCCGCCACAGAGAACGAGACCTCGGTGCCGTTGGGTTCTCCGGTGGCGACGCCGACCGCGGGCGGGGTGAAGTCGGCCGTCGACTCGGGGGAGTAGAGGACCGAGGCACCCACGTGATCAAAGAGCCGCTGGACACCCGTGCCGTCGAACGTGGAGCCGGTGAACTGACCGGGTGTGACCACCAGGTGCTGGTCTCGTCCATAGGGCGCCTGCGACGTGGTGATCGACGCGATCGAGGTCGGCCACGCCGCGTCGTCCGAGCGGACCGGTGGTGCGGCAGCCGACGTGTCGACGACCGGGGTGGAGACATTCGGCGTCACCCCCGCGACGTCGTGGGATTCCAAAGTGCCGATGAGTGCTCCATGGGCCACCAGGCCGGAGTCCCCGACCGGCACGCTGAGGCGCGGCTGGATCGGCTGGAACTGGGTGACTTGCGGGTCCTGACCGCGGACGGTCCAGTGGGTCCTTCCGGCGGCTGAGACAGGGGCCAGATCTGGATTGAGCTCGACCTCGACCGCTTGGAGGCCGGTCGCGACATCCGGCGTCATCACGCCGGGAAGGGCCGGTCGGGTCGGGGCCGCTGGCGCCGGGTGGCCGGTGTCGACCTCCCAGAACGGCAGACCGTAGAAGGCCGTCTGCTGGAGGATCTTGGAGTCGTAGACCCCGACCGCTCCCAGGCTGCCGTAGTAGGACTGCTTCGCCCATGTCAGCGCCTGCCCGACCGTCATCGACCCGTCGAGGAGCTTCGCGAAGAGGGCCATGAGTCGCTCGCTGTAGGCCACGCTCGCGCTGTCACCGATGCCGAAGCCGGTGTTCGCGACGTAGACCGCGACGTTGGCGGCGGCGAGGGTCTGCGCCCAGTCCTGGGCTGCCCCGTCCGCGGCCGTCCCCGTGACGTACGCGTCCGGCACGGACAGGCCGGCGTGACAGCCCATCGTGAAGAACACGCGCCCGGCCAACTTGTCCGTCCCCGCGGGCCCGGAGACCTCGTCCTGGGTCACCAGGTCGTTGCCATCGGTGAGGTCGCCGGCCGAGGAGAGCAGGGCCTGGTGGTCGTAGTGCGCATTGAGCGAGGCCACGAGCGGGGACGCGTGGCCGGTCGGGAACAGCCTGTCGAGCAGGTTCTGTCCGCTCCAGCCGGGCGTGGTGCCCGGCGGGTCGATGAGGCGGTCGACGTTCCGGCCACCCACGGCGAGCCGATCGGCCGTGGCGGTCGCGCCGTCGGAGAGGAAGTCGTAGCCGCTCACCAGGCCGGTGCTGGTGTCGAGGGTTCCCTCCTTGGCGATGTATGCCGCGAGCGCGGCTCCGATCTCGGCGGGCGTCTCGACGAGACGTCCGACGGCGACCCGGGGGATGAACAGGCTGCCGCCATTGGTGAGGGAGGTCGGGCTCGTGTCGCCGTAGGGGTCGTCGGAGAGCGTGTACCCGCCGGCCGTCGACGCGGACAGGGGGTTGTCCGCGCCAAGGAAGTTGTCGGCATACCCCGACTCGTTGGCGACGCGGGCCAGGTCCGGGACCCGACCCATGGGAAGGATGTCGTCACCGCCGACGAGGGTCACGTACTTCAGGTCGTTCCCGGCCGACCGGACCTCCTCGAGCACGCCCGTGAGCGCGGCGGTGACGGCGTTCGCGGCCGGCACGCTGCACGGGTTGGCGTCCCACGCGGCATACGCCTCCCGAACCGCGGGATAGATGTCCACCGGGACAACCGCCGGGGTGAGGCCCTTCTGCAGGTTCATCCTGAGGTAGCCGACGGTGTCGGCCAGCTTGGCCGCGACCTCCGTCGCCGCGGTCTGTCCGTAGGTCGCAGCGAGCCGGCTCGGGTTGGTGAGGAAGACCGTGTTGGTGCCGGGGTCCAGTGCCTCCGCCGTGGTCGTCGGCGCCACCAAGGTCAGCGTCCGGGGGGTGCACTGTGTGGGGTCCTCGGGCGTGAAGCCACGCACACGGATGGTGTAGGGGTTGACCGAGCTCTCGGTGTTGTGGCCGCTGACCTGCACGATGTAGTCGCCGTCGACCGGCGCGATGGCACCGACCGCCTCGTTGTCGGTGCCGCGGTGCTGGCTGATCGACAGCGGGGTGCGGGCCGGGACGTCGATGCCCAGGATCGGGTCGTCGTAGCCCTGGTCGAGGTGGAGCGAGGTGAGGTCGGTGACCGCCAGCGACTGTGCATCCTGCCCGATGCCCAGCCCGGGGTCATCGGCCAGGGTCAGTGCCGCACCCGAGCGGGCTGGGAAGAGGCTCGGGGTGCTCGCCGTCCCGGCCGGGCCGTACAGGACGAGGTCGGCATCGGCAGGAAGGTTGCTGAGGTCAGCAGTCAGTCGAGTCCCCGCCCGCACCCTCGGGATCTGGAACCAGTCGATGTCTCCCGCGGAGCTGATGTGGCCCGACCCCAGCGTGTCGATGTAGGTCCTGTCGAGGCCCACGCACGACTCGGAGATCGTCGAGCAACCGTGCTCGTTGACCGGAAGGGTGGGAATCCGGTCTTCGACCGGGAGGCCGTTCGCAAAGGTCGGGTTGGTCCTGCGCAGGTCGAGATACTCGTTCGGGGTGTTGGGTTCCTGACCATCGACCAAAGCGTGTTCCATTATGATGCGCTTGGACTGGACCGCGCCTGTCGCCGGGTCGGTCATGGCGAAGTCGACTCCCTCGCGTCCGAGGATCGAACTCGCCTGCCAGTTGGCATTCAGGTGCCAGACCTCGGTTGGTGGCACCTGGACCCCGCGGATCGTGGCGCGCCATTGCCCACTGGGAAGCAGGGCCCAGGTGGCCGGCAGGTTGTTCTCCGAGATCTCCACAAACCCGCGGGGTGCGCCAGGGGGGAGGGTGATCGTCAGGGTGAAGACTGGTGTGGCCAGCGCACTCGTCGAGTTGTTGAGCTGGACCTCGATCCTGGACGGTCCCTGGGATCCGACCTCGGTCTTGGCCAGGTTGCTCGCGTCATTCCTCGGGGCGACGAAGACCTGGCGACCCGACCCGCCGAGGTCGAGCGCACTGAATTAGTAGTCCTCGTAGGGGAAGGCGCTGGCGGGCACGAGCCCGAACAGGACGTCGGCAAGGGAGATGGAGGCCGGCAGGTATGCCGCGATGTCACCGAGGGTGATCTCGGTGCCGTCGGCGCGGGTCCAGACCCCGAGGTCGCCGAGGGTGATGTCCTGGCCGGTGATCGTGACATACGTGCCGATGTCCCCGAGGCGGAGGGTGTCGAGGATGTCGGTGGACAGGTGGGCAACCATCGCCTCGAGAACGAGCGACTGGACCTCCGGGCCGCTGGCCAGATCGAGGCGCAAGTCGCCCAGGGTGGGCTGCTGGGTCGCAGCGAGGGCGGCCAGGAGGTCGCCGAGCGTGGCCGAGGACAGCAGGTCACCGGACGCCTCCCCGAGGGTCAGGTCCAGGTTGCAGGTGCTCGTCGAGGCGCAACCGAGCAGATCGGCCAGGGGATTGATCGAGCTCAGGGGCACCGAGCGCAGGGGTGCGGCCTGCCAGTTGACCGAGCGGAGCGGCACCGAGCGCAAGGGCGAGAGGGTGAGGTCGACGGAGCGCAGCGGGACCGAGCGCAAGGGTGCGGCCGCCCAGTCGACGGAGCGCAGTGGGACCGAGCGCAGGGGGGATCCGGCCACGGCGACCGACCGGAGGGGCACGGACCGCAGGGGCGAGGCCTCCATGTCAACCGAGCGCAGCGGGACCGAGCGCAGCGGTGCCGAGTCCAGCACCACACTCCGCAGGGGCACCGAGCGCAGCGGGGACTGGCGCAGGTCAACCGAGCGGAGCGGGACCGAGCGCAGGGGCAGGTCCTTGAGGTCCGCGCCGCCGATGCTGGCGCTGAGCAGCGTCTGGCCGGACAGCGAGTCCGGAGAGGCACACGATCCCCGGGAGCCGGAGTTGAGCAGGGCGCACCACTGGCTGGCCGCCCCCGAACCGGGCTCGACGCCCGGGTCGACGCTGTCGAGGGTGGCGCCGCCGAGGGCGAAGGCCGCCAGCGGGAGGTCGCGCAACACCGAGCCCGACCAGTCGACATCCGTGACGGTCAGTGCGGTCACGGCGGCCGGACGAGGATCGAGCGACACCACCTGTGCCCAGGTGACGCTGACCAGGGGTGCATTGGCGAGCGTTGTGCCCGTCAGGATTGTGTGCCACTGCAGAGATCCCTTCAGGGGCAGGGACGACAAACTCAGGGGCACGCCGAGCCGGTCCAAGTTCAGGGACACCAACGACACCGCACCGAGCACCGAGCCGGACAGGTCAGAGGCGAGGATCGGTGCCGACTGGAGCCCGGAGGCCCCTGCATCACGGATGATTGAGCCCGGAGTGGGGTTGGGGGGATAGCCGTCCGGCGGGTTGTCCGCCAAGTTCAGCATTCCGGCGTTCGCATACGGAGTGGCGTGGAACTGGGAGATGGCGTCCCACTCCACAAAGGTCGGCAGGACTCCGGTCTGGGCCTGCGCTGGCGCGGGGAGCAGGACGAGCGCCATGGCGGCCAGGACCGCGCGGATCACCCACGCTCGCAGCCAGTCTCCGCCCGTATGACGGCCAATGCCGGGCCAATCCAGAGGGGCACGTCGGCGGGTGGGGGTGACGTTGTCGCGGGCCATCATGATCACTCCGGTGCACTGGACGCAGCGGCGGTCGCGGCCTGGCGGGGCTGCGTCCGTCGGGTGCCCTCCTCCGTGCACCTTGGAGATGTCTAGTCCCTCGGATGCCCCTCGTTCTGTTCGTTTGCTGACACAACGACCGACCTTTGGTCACACTCGTCGTGTGAGTAATGGGTTGATCGCTCCTCAGGTGTCGCCGCGCATTGCACGCCGGTGGCTCGCCGAGGGAACCGGACCCGGGCACCGCCGGATCGGCGGCAGCCTGCTCTTCGCCGACATCAGCGGCTACACCCGGCTCTCCGAGCGCCTCGCCGGTCGCGGGCGGGCCGGTGCCGAGGAAGCCGTCACGCTCATCGGCGGGGTCCTCAAGGCGGTCACCGAGGCGGTCGAGTCCCGTGGTGGTGACGTCCTCACCTTCGCCGGCGACGCGGTCATTGCCCTCTTCGAGGGGCCTGACGCGCCTGACGCGGCGGGACGAGCGGTCGACTCGGCCGCAGCGATCCGTCGGTGGTTCGACGAACGCGCCCGGGACACGACCACGGTAGGGCGCGTGACGCTGCGGGCAGCCGTCTCCGTCGCCACCGGTGCGATCGATCTCGTCCTCGTCGGTGAGGACGAGATGGGGCTGTTCGTCACCGGTCCGACCACGACCGAACTCGTCATGCTGGAGCGGGCGGCCGGCGGCGGCGAGGTCGTCATCGGGCCCCGGACCGCACGAGCCATCGGGGGCATCCGTCGTCCCGTTGCGCGCGGTGAGGGCACGCTCCTGCCGCGCACCCACTCGCTCATGGCCGACCTCGCCGCTCACGAGCCGGAGCTGCGCGATGTCGACCCACCGGTGGATCCACGACTCATCCCGACACCCATGCGGGCAGCCCTGGCGGCAGGTGGACTCGCCCTCGAGAGTGACCACCGCTTGGCGACGATGGCCTTTGTCGTCGCCGGGGGAATCGATGCACGCATCGCCGCAGCACCCGCAGCCGTGGCGGCCGAGCTCGATGTCCTCCACCGTCTCGTCTCATCCACGGCGGCTCGCCACCGGGTGACCCTCCTCGGCACCGACGTCACGGCCGACGGCGTCGCCCTCTTCCTTGCGGCTGGTGCACCGGTGGCCACCGGCAACGATGAAGAGCGCATGCTGCGCACTCTCCGTGCCGTCATGTCCGACCCCATCGCCGAGCGGCTTCAGCTCAGGGCCGGCACCAACCGAGGGCCGGTCTTCGCGGGGATCGTCGGCCACCGCGATCGAGCGACCTATTCCGCGATGGGCGACACGACCAACTTGGCCGCACGCCTCGCCTTCCGTGCCCAACCCGGGGAACTGCTCACGACCTCGGAGGTGCTCTCCCGCTCGGCCACCGAGTTCGACGTCGAGGCCGCACCCGAGTTCCGCCCCAAGGGCAAGGCACACCCGGTCACGCCCTACCGCGTCGGTGCCGAGCAAGGGCGGAGGGAACGCGTTCGCGACCGGTTGCCGCTCGTCGGGCGCGAGTCGGAAGTCGGGCTGTTGCAGGAACGGCTCGAGAAGGCCCTGTTGGGGGAGGGGAGCATCGTCTCGGTCATCGGCGAGGCGGGTGTGGGGAAGTCGCGTCTGGCGGCCGAGGTCCTGAGCGACGACAGGGTGCGCAATCGTCTGGTGTTGCGCTTCACGGTCGGGGACGAGGGCGCCCCCTATGCCGGATTCCAGGCTGCGCTGCGCGACCTGGCCGGCGTGTCGAGCACGGGATCGATGGCCGAGGACGATCTTCGGTCGGCACTGGCCCAGTGGGTCGCCGCTTTCCTGCCGCGCGGGGAACCCTGGCTGCCGCTCCTGGGACCAGTCTTCGGGGTTGCCTACCCAGAGACCGCGACGACCCTCGGCCTGATCGACCGTTTCCGTCGGGAGCGCCTCCACGCCCTCGTGGTCGAGCTCCTCAGCGCGGTCCTCGGACCCGGATCGGTCATCCTGGCCGAGGATCTGCATTGGTCGGACGAGGCCTCCCAGGCGCTGCTCCGTCACCTCGCCGGACAGGCAGGTCGGCTCGGGTGGTTGGTCCTGGCCCTCTCTCGCGAGGGTGAGCCGACGCTCGGGTCCGACCCCGCCTCCACCATCACGCTTCATGGACTGGACCCGGACGCGGTCGCCCAGCTCGCTCTGGCCGCCACCAGCGACACACCCTTGTCGGACGCCGAACTCCAGAGCATCATCGAGCGCGGCACGGGCAATCCGCTGCACATCCGTGAACTCGCGGTGGCCACCGCGGGACGCGGCGGTGCCTCCACACAGCTGCCCGACAGTCTCGAGCAACTCCTCGCCTCGCGTCTCGATCGGATCCCGCCCGCGGATCGGGGGTTGTTGCGGCGTGCCGCCGTCCTGGGGCGGGATGTCGAACTCTCGCTTCTCGCGGACGTTCTTCCCGACCACGAGAACCTGGCGGATGTGACCCGGTGGGCAGGTCTCGACGAGTTCGTCGAGTGGCTGGGCGGTGGTCAGGTCCGCTACCGCCACGACCTCTACGTCAAGGCCGCCTACGGAGGACTGTCCGAACAGGTCCGTCGAGACCTCCACGGCCGCGTCGCCGACGCGATCAGGGCCCGCGCCGGCCAGGATCTCGACCCGGTCACTCCGGCCCTCGCGGATCATTACCGTCGCGCTCGAGCGCACGACCAAGCCTTTGTCTTCGGGCGAGCCGCCGGGCACCGTGCCCGGGTGCAGGTTGCTCATGCCGACGCTGCACGGCACTACCGTCGAGCCCTCGCGTCCGGCACGGAAGCGGGTCTCCCGTCGGGCGTGCTTGCAGAGGTTGCGGAGGCTCTGGGGGATGTCGCGGATCTTGCCGGTCGCTATGACGAGTCGATGGCGGCGTATGCCGCTGCTCGCCGCCTGCTGCGCCGCGCCGCCGCGGAGGCCCGGGCCCCCGACGACGGCCCGACCGCTCCGAGTGGCGGAGTGAGTCAGGATGCCTTGGCGGAGGTGACGCGCAAGTCCGGGCTGGTGTGCGAGAAGACCGGGCGCTACGGCCAGAGCTTGGCTTGGTTCGCGCGGGCCGAGCGGCTGCTCGACCAGGTGAGCAACCGGGACGCACTCTGGACCCGGCTGAAACTCGACCGTTCGGCCGTCCGCAACCGGCAGGGCCGAGAGGCGGATGCCGTGGCGCTGGCGCGGGCCGCCGCGTCGGCGGCGGAAGGCCTGGGTGACCCGGCCCTCCAAGCGCGCGCCTACTACCTGCTCCACTCGGCCCTCAGCGAGCTCGGTAGCCGTGAAGCGCTGGCCTACCGGGATCGCCTGCTCCCCCTCTTCGAGGAGATCGGGGACCTCGACGGACAGGCAAAGGTCCTCAACAACCTGGGCGTCGATGCGTACTACGAGGGGCGGTGGAGCGAGGCCATCGATCTCTACCGTCGCAGTGGGCAGGCCCACACCCGGCTGGGGGACGTGACGAATGCAGCGATCGAGGCCAACAACGAGGCAGAGATCCTCTCGGATCAGGGCCGCCTGGAGGAGGCTCGCACTGTCTTCGTCAAAACCCTGCGGGTGTGGCGCGCAGCGGGTTACGAGATCGGCATCGCTCTGGTGACGAGCAATCTCGGGCGGCTCGCAGCACGGACGGGAAGGACCGAGGAAGGTCTGGACCTGTTGCGACAGGCGCTGGCCCGGTTCGAGGAGATGGGTGCGCGCTACTTCGTCCATGACACCAACACGCGCATCGCTGACTGCCTGTTGCTTGCCGGTGAGTCCGAGGCAGCTGATGACCTGGCGGCCACGGTGCTCGCGAGCGTCGGCACCACCGCAGATGACAGTCAGTTGGTCCCACCTCTGGAGCGGGTCCGGGGTTGGAGCGCCCTGCGCAGGGGCGATGCGGGGGCGGCTGATGCGCACTTCCGCACCAGCCTCGCGGCCGCACGGGAGAGCGACGCCCGCTTCGAGATCGCGCAGTCCCTGCACGCCATGCTCTCGTTACCGCCTTCGGCACTCTCGGCGCAGGATCGCATGGCCGTGGGTCAGGAGACACAGGATCTCCTGTCCGAACTCGACATCCTCAGTGTCTTCGAGCCTGGTTTGCACCAAGCGGCGGCGATCGACGACTGAACCGACCCGGCTCACGCCGTGAATGGCCAGTCGCGACTCCGGTCGGACAACCACATTGCCGTATGCCGTGACCGCCAGAGCGATAGCCTGCGGGCCATGACCGATCCCGCTGGTGTGACCGTCGAGGACGTCCGGGCCGCGCAGACACTGCTGGCCGAGGTGATCCGCCCGACGCCGCTGAAGTTCAACCGGGCGCTGGCGGACCGGCTGGGCACCGACGTCTACCTCAAGTGCGAAAACCTCCAGCGCGCCGGTTCCTTCAAGATCCGCGGTGCCTACACCCGCATGTCGCGACTGACTCCGGAGGAGCGCGAGCGCGGGGTGGTCGCGGCGAGCGCCGGCAACCACGCCCAGGGTGTTGCGCTCGCCGCCCAGCTCCTGGGGATCAGGTCCAAGGTCTACATGCCGGTGCGGGCGCCCATGCCCAAGCTTGCCGCGACCAAGGCCTATGGCGCGCAGATCGAGCAGGTGGGCCAGACCCTTGATGAGTCCTTGGTGGCGGCCCGAGCCTGGGCCGAGGAGACCGGCGCCATCCTCATCCATCCCTTCGACCACGTCGACGTCGTGGCCGGACAGGGCACGTGTGGCCTCGAAATCCTTGACCAGTGCCCGGACGTGCGCACTGTCGTCGTGGGGCTCGGTGGCGGCGGGATCCTCGCCGGGATCGCCGTCGTCATGCGGGCCCTCAAACCTGACGTCAGGATCATCGGGGTCCAGGCCGAGCAGGCCG
This sequence comes from Phycicoccus sp., assembly GCA_035418665.1. Taxonomy (GTDB): domain Bacteria; phylum Actinomycetota; class Actinomycetes; order Actinomycetales; family Dermatophilaceae; genus Phycicoccus_A. Next base: position 1,122 of record DAOLRO010000061.1, on the reverse strand, counting down.
CGGCCTATCCCACATCCCTCGCCGCCGGACACCCGGTGGCCGCGGAGAAGATGTCGACGATGGCCGACGGCATCGCCGTGGGATTGCCCGGCGACGTCACCTTCCCGCTCGTGCGTGACCTCGTCGACGAGGTCGTGACGGTGAGTGAGGCCAGCCTGTCCCGGGCTGCGCTCTTCCTCCTGGAGCGCGCCAAGCTCGTGGTGGAGCCGGCGGGGGCGGCGGCCACGGCATACCTGTTGGATCGCGTCGGCGGCGAGCCCATGGAGGGACCGATCGTGTCAGTCCTCTCCGGCGGCAACATCGATCCGCTGCTCATGCTCCGGATCATCCGGCACGGCATGACCGTGGCCGGGCGCTACCTGCAGTTCTCGGTCGTCGTGCCGGACAGCCCCGGCAACCTCGCGGCCCTGCTCACCGACTGCGCCGAGACCGATGCGAACGTCCTCGACGTCGAGCACGTCCGGACCTCACACGAGATCACCGTCGACCAGGTCGAAATCGCCCTGGTCCTGGAAACCAAGGGCCCGGAGCACCAGGAGAAGGTCCTCCAGGCGCTCCGGGCCAAGGGTTATGACGTGCGGGGCCCCGCGAGTCAGCCGGTGTAGGGCTTGGCTCCGAGGATCTTGACGTCGATCGTCTTGCCGTTGGGAGCCTCGTAGCTGACCGCGTCACCGACCTGCTTGCCGTTGACTGCGGCGCCGATCGGGGAGCGCTCACTGAAGACCTGAAGGGACTCGTCGGTGATCTCACGCGAGCCGAGGAGGAAGGTCTCCTCGTCGCCGAACATCTCGACGGTGACGACCATGCCGGGCTCGACGATGCCGTCGTCGGGCGGGGTCTCGCCGATGATCGCCGTGGTGAGCAGCTGCTGGAGCTGGCGGATGCGGGCCTCCATCTTGCCCTGCTCCTCGCGGGCCGCGTGGTAGCCGCCGTTCTCACGGAGGTCACCCTCCTGACGCGCGGCGTCGATCTTCTTGGCGATCTCGGTGCGCGCGGGACCGGTGAGGTGGTCGAGTTCGGCCTGCAAACGGTCATGGGCCGCCTGGGTCAGGTAGGTCGCGGGTGCGGCAGTCTCGGTCACGTGGTCCTCCAACAAAGAGAGAGCCCGGGCCCCAAGGTGTC
>DAOLRO010000060.1:0-14676 GCA_035418665.1 Phycicoccus sp. | reverse complement strand
CCGGCTCGGGGATGTCGAAGTGCGTGCCGTGGAGCATCGCGATCGCCTCGTCGGCGCGCTCCTGCATCCAGCCCTTGAGCTCGTCCGTGCCGTGGAGCTGATAGCTCGGGTCGGCCTTGAGGATGGCGATGGCCTCGGCGACCGATGCGCCCGGCCGGATGCGTTGGGCGGTTGCCTCCATGTCGGCGGTGATCCGCGCGAGCTCTTCCTGACCCCAGGCGTAGGTCTCGGCCAGGTCCACCTCGGCGCCGAGGAAGCTGCGGCTGGCGAGGGCATAACGCTCCCGACCCACGGCATCGGCCTGCGGGGCCAGAGGCAGGAGTCGGTTGCGCAGGCCCTCACCCAAGGCCCGGTATGCCGCGGCCGCGGCTTCCACAGACCGCTGCAGGTCCGCGCGGGTCGTCTCGGGAAGGTCCCCGTCGGCGGTCTTCGCGCGAGCGAGGTAAGTCGCGAAATAGCCCTCAGGAGAAGTGAACTGGGCACACTGGTCGATGCAGGCCTGGACCGCACGGCGCGAGGCGACATGCCCCTCGTCCGCCGCGCCCAGCAGTGTCTCGAGGTATTGGGTGAGCGCTCGCGGCACCTGACCCATGCGGGTGGCGATCGTCTCCCACTGCTCGATGGTGTCGGTCGGCATCAAGTCGAAGATGTCGCGGCACGACTGCACGGGGGAGGCGAGGTTGTTGAGGGTCGCCCGGTCCCAGCCGGACTGCGCGATCTCGAGTTGGAGGCCCAGGCGCTCGCGCATGGCGGCGATGGTCACGCGGTCGATCTCATCGACCGGCGCCGCATCATCGAGCGCCGCCAAGGTCTGCCGTGCCAGAGCGACCTGCGCGGCGAAGCCCGCGGGTGAGAGGTCGTCGAGTTCGGTGTCATGTCCGGGGATGCCGAGGTAGGTCGCCGTGGTGGGTGAGAGGGCGATTTCGTCATCGAAGTGGGCGTCGGCGATCGCGTCGATGGCGGTCGGGACTCGCTGCGGGGTCGCGGACGTCGGGGTCTCAGTGGTCACCCGCCCGACGCTACCTGCGGGAGGGGCGCCACGGCATACCCTGTGTCTGCCATGTCAACGATCCTCAGCGCCAACGTCGGCCGATCAGTCCCCACCGAGCACTCCGGCGTGCCCACGACCGGCATCGACAAGCAACCCGTCGACCGCATCGAGGTGCGTGCGCCCGGCCCGAAGAAGGGTGGGCTGGGCAGCGGTGTCGTCGGTGATGCCGTCGACGACCGTCGCCACCATGGCGGGGATCTCCAGGCGGTGTATGCCGTGGCGCGCGAGGAACTCGATTGGTGGGCATCGGAGTTGGGGCGGGACCTGCGCAGCGGCATCTTCGGGGAGAACCTCACGACGGCTGGTGTCGAGGTCGACTCCGCCGTGGTGGGGGAGCGGTGGGTCATCGGAGAGGGTGACGATGCGGTGGTGCTCGAGGTGACGGGTCCGCGGATCCCGTGTCGGACGTTCGCCGGGCACATGGGGGAGCGGGGCTGGGTCAAGAGGTTCACGGAACGGGGCCGGACCGGTGCCTATCTGTCAGTGGTCGTGCCGGGGGTCATCGCGCCGGGGATGGTCGTACGTGTCGTGGATCGGCCGGCGCACGGGTTGACGGTGCCCCGCTACTTCCGGGCCTGGATGGGCGACAAGGACCTGGCTCGACAGTTGCTCGAGGCGGGCGCGGTGCCCGAGCCCCATCGTGAGGAACTCGCCGCCAGACTCCGTTGACTCGCTGCCGTTGACGCCGGGTCGATGTATGCGACGACATCCTGGAGGTCGCGGGATACATCGACCCAGCAGTGCATCCGCCCCGCAGGTGCATGACGAAGCCCCGGTCGGCTGACCGGGGCTTCCTGTGGTGCGGTGCTGTTGTTGGGTCTGTGCCGATCAGCCGGCGCGGCGGGCGCGGGCGTTACGGCGCTTGAGCGCGCGGCGCTCGTCCTCGGACAGGCCACCCCAGACTCCGGCATCCTGGCCGGATTCGATGGCCCACTTCAGGCAGATGTCGACGACCTCACAGCGACGGCACACGGCCTTTGCGTCCTCGATCTGCTGGATCGCCGGGCCGGTGTTCCCGATGGGGAAGAACAGCTCGGGGTCCTCGTCGAGGCAGGCAGCGCGGTCGCGCCAGTCCATGTCGGTGTGCTCCTTGGGTCGGTGTGCGTGGAACTACGAAGGGCGCCCTGCAGGGGGTGCGGGAGCCGGACGTGCTCCTTTGCACGAACGATGTCGGAGTGCATCTTGCTTCTGGGCACACAAACATCCGCCGCACATCTTACAAAACGACACCCAATCGGGCTAGAGGTTCCGGGCGCGAGGCGAGAACTGATCTGGAATGGTCCTAGATTGGTGGGCGTGACCGCTCGCCGTGCCTCCGACGGAGGTCGACCCGATCGGGATCCGAAGGCCTCGGCCCCTTCCGATCCGGGCGACAGCCAGGGCTCCGGTTCTCGGCTCGTCCCAGCCGTGGTGTGCGGCCTCGAAGGTCTGGCCCTGCTGGGCTTCTGCGCCTTCTACCTCTACGAACTCGTCCTCGGTGAGGGTGACGACGCGACGCGCGTCGTGATGTCCATTGCGCTGATGGCACTGGTCGCCGTGCCCCTGCTCGTCATGGCTCGGGCCTGGCTGCGTGGCTTGGTCTGGCCGCGGACACCCACGATCCTGTGGAATCTGCTCCTCCTCCCCGTGGCCTGGTCGATGAAGGACGCCGGCTTCTGGGGCGCTTGGCCCTTGGGCCTGGTGGCCGTGGTGGGCGTCCTTGCCGCGTGGCGCTCCTCACGCGGCGACGCGGGCGACGCCGTGATCTGAGGCCAGAGCGATCTGGATCTCCTGCTGATGACCGCGCACCACCAATACGCCGCGGCCAGGTGGTGTGGACGCTGGGAGGTCGAGTTTGATGCCGAGCGGATCCGCGTCGTGGCGACTCTGGGGCGCGAGGAGGACTGCGGTCTGGCGCTGGGCCAGCAGGGGGACGGTGCCCCTGAAGGCAGTCGCGAGGGTGTGTTGCCGAACGGACACCACCACAAGTGCTTGCCGCACATCGGTTGATTCGATGAGCGCCGGCAATGCGAGATCGACAGGGGTGCCCCCCATCGTGTCGAGGTCGTCCACGAGGATCGCAGCGCCCGGGTGATCGGCCAGCGCTTCATGCAGACCCTGATCGTCCTCCGGTGCAAGGACGACCTGCTGCCTCGGCGCCGATGACAGATCCGAGCATCCGCGGGTCGCTGGTTCCTGCCTCGGGGTCAGCCCTCGTGAGATCAGGATCGTCGGGTGTCCGGTTGTGCGGAGACTCGCGGCGATCGTGGACAGGAGGGTCGTGCGCCCCGAACCTCCGGGACCTGCGACCAGCAGGTGCCGTCCCCATTGCAGCGGGTCCCAGTGCACCGGACCTTCGTGACCCAAACCCAGAAGAGCGCCGGTGGCCGGGGAGGAGTGGGCGCTGCCTGCGCGCTCAACCAACTCCTCGAGGGTGAGCCGTGTAGGGAGGTCGACGATCGGCAGCGGCAGGCGATCACGCCATGGGCCCGAGTTGACGGGTGGCGCCCCGTGGGACGCGAACTGGAGATGGTGGCGACCATCGGCCACGACAGCACGCCCGGCGGGCCACGGGGTCGGGGTGTCTTGGCTCCGGATGCCGTGGAGGAGCAGGACAGCGTTGTCCAGCCCGCCGAGGCAAATCGTGCGCGACTCACGCATGACCCGTGCGCCGCTGAGGAGTGGCCCTCCGGCGGTCACAAGGTGTAGTCCGAGATCACGCCCGTCAAGGCAGGTCGACATCAACCGGTCGATCAGGTCAGCGCACGGCAACCCCGGTCGGGCCAGTCGATCCCATTCGTCCATGACCACGAGCACCTGGGGTGCACAAGCTCTGGCACCTGGGCCGGTGGCCCTGCGGTGGCGGCTCTCCTTTTCCAGGTGCTCACTGAGCCGTCGAAGGCGGCCGACCTCGTCTCCCGACACCACGGCCCCCACGTGCGGAAGGGCGGCCAAGGGGGCCAGCGCACTGCCGCCGTCCACGGCATACACATGAAGGTCATCGGGCCCACGACGCTGGGTGAGACGGTGCACCAGCTCGATGACCGCCGTCGAACGGCCCGAACCCGGGCCGCCCACGATCCGCAGGGGCCCCGCGGAGGGTTCCCAGGCGAAGACTTCTTGGCGCTGCTGAGCGGGCCGATCGAGCAGCCCCCACGGAACGCTCAGGCCGATCTTGTCGGGAGGCGAGACGTCCTCCCAATCGGGGGGCAGCGATTCGGGGAGGGGCGGCAACCAGGGTCCACCCGGCAGCGGGAGGCCGCTGGCCTGGTGGGCCTTGGTGAGCAGGCCAACAAGGGTGCTCTCATCGGTCTCAGTCGATGCCTCGTCGGGGGCGGCCGTGACCGGCGTCGGGTGAACGATGTCGACGCTGACCTCCGGCATTGGTGGTGCCAGCGGGGCACCCACGCGCAGTGACGTGAACGAGACCAGTTCACCCGAGCCGAGTCGAGCATGCCCGGATCCGGGTGAGTCCGGTGAGATCCACGCGGCGTCCTTGGCGCCGATCACCTGCTCGGAGTCCGCGGCGTCCCGCATGCGCAGCGCGATGCGCAGGTTGACGTTGGCCTGGATGTCCGGGGAGATCACGCCCGTCGGCCGTTGCGTCGCGAGGACGAGATGGATCCCCAGCGAGCGACCCACAGCCGCGCAGTGGACGATGCCCGCCATCACGTCCGGATGCTCCTGGGCCAGCACGCGGAACTCGTCGATGATGACGACCAACCGGGGCAAGGGCGGCGGATCGGCGGACGCGGGAACAGCCTCACGCTCCCGACGTCGATAGCCGTCGAGATCCTCCGCGCCGGCTGTCGCCAGCAACTTCTCGCGGCGATGGATCTCCGCGCGCAGGGAGTCGAGTGCCCTCCGGGCCATCGAGGCGTCGAGATCGGTGATGAGTCCCACGGTGTGGGGCAGCGAGGCGCACCGACCGAAGGCCGAGCCTCCCTTGAAATCGATGAGAAGGAAGGTGACCTCGTCCGGCGGTGCCTCGAGCGCCAGACCAAGGACCAGCCCGCGAAGGAACTCGGACTTGCCCGATCCCGTGGTGCCACCGATCAGCAGATGCGGCCCGTCCCTAACCAGATCGATGGCCCATGGTTGTTCACCGGTCATGCCCACCGCTGCCACTGGGCCGCCGGGGTTGCTCCCTTCCTCGCGTCGAGCCTGCCAGCGCTGAAGGATCGCGTCCTTGGCCATGTCACGGGACGGCGCGTCAACGGGAGCGGGAAGTCGATGGAGCTGCCACGGCGTGCATGTCTCCCTGCTCGCGTCCGCGCGCAGCGAACGGTCGCTCACCAAGGGCGCCAGGGCGTGCGCCAGGCGTGCGCACCACCACTCCCCGACCCCGTCAACGACCAGGGACTGGCCAGCTGGCCGAGTTGTGGGGTGCGCCATGGACGGAGGTGGGGCAGTGCCGGCCGTGCCGTCGCCGACTATGGAGTCGAACGCCGTCGATGGCTCACCGGTGTCGAGGCGTCCCGTGCCATCGGCATCGATCCGCAGGGTGCGCCAGCCCGCTCCTGAGGGGGGCCAGTCGGGTGAGTGAACGTTGGCCCTGAGGTCTTCGTCGGCGGCGCCCACGAGGAGCCCCAATGCGGCCGGCGGATCGCCGACGACGGCCGCCGTCAACTCTGGGTATGCCGTGAGGACCGTCGCGTCCGGCACCACCGCCACGAGGAGGGGGCGGCAAGGACCCGGGAGCCCGGTCGGCGAAGGGGACGAGGTCGTGGACGTGCTGGTCCGATGGCCGTCGATGCCCATTGCTCTCGCGAGCGCTGCGCGCCCCGAGGGCTTGTCGATCTCGAGATCACGCCACGAGCGAGCATGTGGCAAGGACCTGGCCCACGACCAGGGTGCCGAACCACACGGGTCCGTGATGATGGCGAGTTGCAGGTCGGCGGGGTCATGGAGCGCAGCCAGTTGGCCGACCATGTTGGCGAGAGTGCGTGCGACGTGCTCAGCCGGCCCCTTGACGAACAGCCTTCCCTCACAACGCAATCCCACTGGTGCTTGGCGAACCATCAATGGCCCTTCTGTGGGGCTGGGTGTGCCCGCTGCCGCCCCGGAGGGCCCTGTGAGAGTGACAAGTGACGAGGGCTGGGTTCCCACACCGAGCCGCAGCACGGCGAAGGCCGCATGGCCCGGGGCGCGTGACCAGAGGTGAGCACCGCGCCCTACCGCGACGTCCAGCGTGGTCACCGGATCTGGCAGAAGCTGTTCGAGGTGGTCGCGTTCTCCATCGAGGGCGCGCTGCACCGCGACCTCGACCTCGAGGCATTCACGTGCGTACGTCGCCGAGGCTTCCCTGGCTCGCAGCCGATATCGACGCCGCTCGTGCAGCCAACTGGCTCCCATCGTCACCGGTCCCAGCGCCGCCAACAGGAGGTAGTGCGGACCGAAGATCATCGCCAGGACGAGAGCAATCGGGAGAGGGACGACCATGGCGATCCAGGGCGGGGAGGGAGGGCTCGACGAAGTCGGCACATCGGGTCGCCGAAACGTCGTGACCGGAGGGCGGCGCGAACCCCCGCGGCGCACAGCGACCTTGAGGTGACCTTCTCCGAGCGCGTCGACGGGGCCAGGGCTCGTCGACGGGCCGAGCAGACGGATCTTGGTGTTGCCCAATGAGATTCGGCTTGCTTGGCTGATTCGGACGCGGTCGATCGGGAGAGGATCTGCGTCCACCATCGTGCCATTGGTGCTCCCGAGGTCCTCCAGCCAGACACCACCGGCCCCGACACCGATGCGCAGGTGTCGACGACTCACACCCGGGTCGTCGATGCCCACACTTGCGAAACCCTGTCTCCCGACCACGACCGGATCGACTCCAAGGGCCACGCGCTGCCCACAATCGGGTCCACTCACCAGGGCCAGGTCCACGACTCCGCGGCGTTGGCCCCCGGGATCCGGGACCCCAGAGCCGGGCAGCACCTGTCGAGTCCGAGGAACGCGAGTGGCCCCGCCACCGGCCCGGACCAAAAGGCGCACCTGCGCGCCTTCGGTGAGTGGCGGCATACCCACGATTGCATGGTCCTCGACTCTGGCACCACCGCATTCGAGCGTCGAGGGCGATGTGCCGAGCAGGACCGCGAGCCGATCGGCGAGTTCGGCAGCGCGCAGCGGACGGCGTGCTCGCACGCGTACGAGCGCGACGCTGTCCACATCTCCGCGAGCCAGGGTGCGAGGGCCCACTCGAATGGTCATCCGGAAGTCCATGCCCACGGACCGTAGGCGGCTGAAAATGCCTGTGCGAGTTGTGCACAGGGCTTTTCGGCGAGAAGCCCGACGAATCGCAAAGGCAGGCGTTGAGGCGACCACCGGAACCACCGCGCGTAAAGAAATGGTCAGGAACGCCGGATTACCTGTGGACAACTGGTCGGACCATCCGGCGCTTTGCTTGGATGTGAGTCGCGACATTCTGGGGAGGAGGCCCGTCAGTGGATGCACTCGCAATCGTGCGTGGTGAGGTGGAGGAACTCATCCGCCGCTCCGGGCTCGATCCTGCCCGCGACTCCGCAGCCGTGCGCCAACTCGTGCGCGACGCGGTCAAGGACTATGACGCGCGGTCGGTGCACGGTGGGATGCCGTACCTCGACGACATCGATCGTGCCTCCCGCGCCGTGTGGGATGGAGTTGCGGGCTATGGACCCCTTCAGAAGTACTTTGACGATCCGGACATCGAGGAGATCTGGATCAATCAACCCAGTCGTGTTTTCGTCGCTCGCGGTGGCACCGCCGAATTGACCAACACGGTGCTCACGCGAGATGAGGTCCGCGACCTCGTCGAGCGCATGCTGAAGTCCTCCGGTCGGAGGGTGGATCTGAGCTCGCCGTTCGTCGACGCCACCTTGCCTGACGGATCGCGCCTGCACGTCGTGATCCCCGACATCACACGTGAGGACTGGCTGGTCAATGTCAGGAAATTCGTCGTCCGGGCCGACCGGCTCGACGACCTGGTGCGTCTGGGGACCCTCACCCCACAGGCTGCACGCTTCCTCGAGGCGGCAGTGGTCGCCGGCCTCAACATCTTGGTGGCGGGCGGCACGCAAGCAGGAAAGACCACAATGCTCAACTGTCTTGCGGCAGCGATCCCGCCACGTGAGCGCGTCGTCACGGTCGAGGAGGTCTTCGAACTGAAGATCCCGCTGAGGGACGTGGCTTCGATGCAGTGTCGTCAACCATCTCTGGAGGGCTCTGGTGAGGTGCCGCTGCGTCGCCTCGTCAAGGAGGCCCTGCGCATGCGCCCGAACAGAATTCTCGTGGGTGAGGTGCGCCAGGAGGAGAGCCTCGATCTGCTCATCGCACTCAACAGTGGCCTGCCGGGTATGGCCAGCATCCACGCCAACAGTGCCCGCGAGGCGATCACGAAGATGTGCACGCTTCCACTGCTCGCGGGCGAGAACGTGAGCAGCCGTTTCGTCGTGCCGACCGTCGCCGGATCCATTGACGTGGTCGTCCATGCGGCGCTCGAGCGGGACGGTCAGCGAGTGGTGCGCGAGATCCTCTGCGTGCCCGGCCGCGTCGAGGGCGAGGTCATCGAGACCGCTGAGATGTTCGTGACGCGTGGGGGTCGTCTCGTGCGCGGGGATGGCTTCCCGCCCCACGAGGACCGGTTCGCCCGCGCAGGAATCGATGTCCACCGTCTCCTGGCAGCGGGGGCCTCATGATCGGGATTGCGCTCGGTCTTGTGTTGGGCACGGGTCTGTTCTTGGTGTGGACGTCCTGTTGGGATCGTCCTGCCCCTGCGCCGCGTACCCCGAGTCGTCTGGTGGCTCGCCTCCAGGACGAGATCGTCCAGTCGGGTGTTGCCGGTCTCAGCCTTCGCATGTTGTTGGCCGGCAGTGTGGTCACCTTCGTCTTGGTCCTCCTCATTGCGTATGCCGTGATCGCCACCCTTCCGATCGCCTTCTGTTTCGCGCTCATCGCGGCTGGACTCCCGCTCGGGCTGATCCGGATGCGAGCCCGCAAGCGCCGGGCGCGACTGAGGGAGTTGTGGCCCGATGCCATCGACAACGTCACGTCGGGCGTCCGGGCGGGGCTCGCTCTGCCAGAAGCCTTGGGGCAGTTGGCGATTCGAGGTCCCGAGGAGTTGCGTCCCGCCTTCGCGGCCTTCGCTGAGGACTACCGACTGACCGGGCGCTTCCATGACTGCCTCGACCGGCTGAAGGAGCGACTCAGCGACCCCGTCGGCGACCGCCTCATCGAGTCCCTGCGGATCGCGCGTGAAGTGGGCGGGAGCGATCTCGGCCGCCTCCTGCGCACGCTCTCTCGGTTCCTTCGTGAGGATGCGCGCACGCGGGCGGAACTCGAGACACGGCAGTCATGGACGGTCAGCGCAGCCCGGCTGGCCGTGGCCGCACCATGGTTGATCCTCCTCCTGCTCTCGACCCGCCCCGAGTCCGTCCGGGCCTACTCCTCGTGGAACGGGGTCATCGTCCTGGTGGTCGGCGGACTCGTCTCGATATTCGCCTACTGGCTGATGCTGAGGATCGGTCGGCTGCCCGAAGAACAGCGGGTGCTCCGATGAGCCTGCTGAATTGGGGACTGGTGAGTGGAGCTCTCTTCGGCTCCGGGCTGCTGCTCGTGTGGCGTGGGCTGCCGCGCAACCGGCGGACCGTGCTGATGGATCGCGTGGGTCCCTATCTGCGCGACGAGGTAGCGATCCCGAGCACGCTCTTGTCCGGCGCGGTCACGGCTCGCGGGTGGGTTCCGGTCCTCACACCCGTCCTCGGCCCGACCCTGACGAGAGCTGCCCGTCTCGTCGATCAGGTCATCGGTGATGGGGCGACTGTCCGGCGGAGACTGCTGCGCGCCGGACGAGCGCCCGATGTCGAACTCTTTCGGGTCCAACAGGTGCTCGCCGGCGTGGCCGGAGCGGGAGCCGCCTTGGTCATGAGCATGATCGGGCTCGCCACAGGGCAGCTGGGCGCCATCGTGGCCGTGGTCATGGTGCTCATCGGTGCGGCGATCGGTGTCGTGGGATGGGACCAGGTCCTCAGTCGGCGGGCCGCAGCCCGCGAGGAGCGAATGCTGACCGAGTTCCCCACCATTGCCGAGTTCTTGGCCCTTGCCGTCGGCGCCGGTGAAGGAGCCGTCGGTGCCTTGGACCGGGTGTGTCGGCTCTCGCGCGGTGATCTGTCCAACGAACTTCGGCTCTGCCTCTCGGATGCCCGGGCTGGTGCCAGCCTGCCGGTGGCCCTCACCGGATTGGCCGATCGGACCGGGTTGCCGAGCCTCGCGCGTTTCGTGGACGGGATCGTCGTTGCGGTCGAACGAGGCACGCCACTGTCCGAAGTGCTCAGGGCCCAAGCGCAGGACGTCAGGGAGGCGGGCCGGCGAGCGATCATGGAGACCGCCGGCCGCAAGGAAATCCTCATGATGGTGCCCGTCGTGTTTTTCATATTGCCCACCACCATCGTCTTCGCCCTCTTTCCGGGGCTCAGCTTCTTCGACTTCACGATCTGAGCTTCGGCTCCTGGCGAAAGGACTCGGAATGACCCAACGACTCTCTCGGCTGTGGGTTCGGCTGCGCACCGCGGGCGAGCGAGGTGATGTCCCCGGCTGGGTGCTCATCACGTTGATGACCGCGATGATCGTCACCGTGCTCATCACGGTGGCGCGCGATCGGCTGATCGCCTTGTTCGAGCAGGCCATGGACCAGTTCACCTGATGTCACGGGCCGAGCGGGGTTCTGCCGTAGCCGACTTCGTGATGGTCGCGGGTCTGGTGTCGTTCCTCTTCGTCGGCCTGCTCCAACTGGGGTTCGTGCTGCACACACGCAATACGCTCATCGCTTCTGCGGCAGAGGGCGCCCGTCTGGGAGCGCGTGCTGACGCCACTCCGGATGACGGCGTGGCGCGCACCCGCGGTCTCATCGCGGCCCAACTGTCGAGTCGGTTTGCCGAATCGGTCTCCTCCACCGAGGAGGTCAGCGGCGGGATTCGTGTCGTGGTGGTGCACGTGGAGGCGCCCGTGCCCGTGATCGGACCCTTCGGCCTGGGTCGTGACCTCCGGGTGAGCGCGAGAGCCTTCTCGGAGCGGCAATGAGACGATCTCGTCCACGGTCCGCGGAGCAGGGAAGCGCGGTCATCGAATTCGTCTTCCTCGGGATCCTCCTGATGATCCCGCTCGTCTACCTCGTTCTCATGCTGGGGCGACTCCAAGCGGGTGCGTATGCCGTGAGCGCTGCAGTCCGCGAATCCGGCCGGGCCTTTGTCACGGCCGACACCGAGGACTCGGCACACGCGAGGGCGCAGGCCGCGGCCACGCTCGCGATGGAGAACCTCGGGTTCGGCGACGCCACCTCGTTGACGATCACCTGCTCGTCCTCGCCCTGTCTCACGCCCGGAGCCGACGTCCGGAGCGAGGCTGAGGTCCGGGTCCCGTTGCCACTCATCCCTGAGTTCGCTCGTGCGGTCGTTCCCTTGGAGATGCCCCTTCGCGCCGAGAACCTCTCCCGCGTCGACCCGTTCCGGGCTCTGCCATGAGGGCGGCGACCAGTTTTCTCCGAGCACGAGGCGCCGGGCCAATGCGGGACCGGAGAGCAGCACCAAGTCCGTCGACGGCCGCAAGTGAGTCGGCGGCGGCGAGCGAGTGGGCGGCGGCAGGCGAATCAGGAGAAGACGGGCAGATCTCGCTCTACATCCTTGGCATGGTGATCGTGGCCCTCATGCTGATCGTCGTGACCGTTGGGATCACGGCGGTGGCCCTCGCCCGGACGAGGTTGATGGATGCCGCCGACAGCGCTGCCCTCGTGGCGGCGAATGCGCTCGACGAGCGGGTTTACTCCGGCACGGGCGTGGGGCAGAGCATTCCGGTCTCCAACGCCACCGTGGCCGAGGCGGCTGCGGATCACTTGGCGTCGATCGCACCACCCCCCGGAGTCATCTCCTGGTGGATCGACGGCGGCACCGGCACGGTCGACGGTGAGGTCGCCCAAGTCACGCTCTCCTCCCGCGTGCGCATTCCGATGGCCAGCGCCGTCATCGGAGACCGTGCCAGCATCGGCATCACGGTCACGTCGCGGGCGCGCGCAGCCACCCGCTGACCGCCCCGCCGGCCAAGGGGGCAACGTCGACATTTGCCATCGGCAGGACGGATCGGCTCGCGAGGAGTACGTTTCTCGCCACGCCGGGACGGTGGTCGTCTCCGGGGTCTCGTTGCATTCGTAGACCGGAGGCATTGCCATGCGCAATCTGTCCAAGGTGGTGGTCGCCACCGGCGCCGCCCTCGCCCTCACCCTCACAGGAGCGGCGGCCGAGGCGGCACCCAACAAGCCCACCGCGAAGCCCACCAAGGTCGTCACCATCGTGGTCGATGCGCTCTCGCGCGAGATCGTCGAGACCTTCGACATGAAGAACGTCAAGGCCCTCATGGACAAGGGCGTGGACACGCCCAAGGGCTCCCTCGGCCACCTCGGCTCCGTGACCGTCGTGACCCACAACGTCATCACGACAGGTCTGCTGCCCAAGCACATGGGGTGGACCGACGATGGCTGGCGCGACACCCAGGGCCTGTTGCCCGGCGCGGCGGCCAATCCCTTCTGGATCCCGAGTGACTGGAGCAAGGACCAGATGTTCACGGTCCAGAATTCCATCGGCAAGCGCCGGCTGCCCGACTATCTGCACGCCGCGAATCCGGGCAGCAAGGTCATCGCCATCAGCCCCAAAGGTTACGCCGCCTATGCCTACGGCGGCCCGACCGCTGACTCCATCATCACCTTCGGCTCGACGACCACTTGCAACGGCGTCAGGGCCTGGCGTGGACCGGCCGGTGTAAACGTCCCGTCCTACATCGCAACCCCGTGCGGTCGCTACTTCGTGCACCACTCGTCGTTGCTGACCTATGACACCAGTGCCTATCCCGCAAGCCTCTACCCACTCGATGGTGACCGCTACACCACAGGGAAGGACGACGAGCACCTTGGTGGCGACATCTGGGCCACCGACATCGCCCTCGACGTCATGGACCACGAGAACTGGTCGGGCATCTTCCTCACCCTCCCCGGTGTCGACAAGAGCGCTCACATGTGGGGCGGTGTCGACGACACCGGCGGCGCGGACCCCATGACCCACCTCGCCTTTGCCGCGAAGACCGCCGACGAGCAGGTCGGGCGGGTGATGGCGAAGCTCAGGGCGAGCGGCGAACTCGACAACACGATCGTCGTGCTCACGGCCGACCACGGCTCGGTCCCCGGGCGCAACTTCCACGGCACCGCATCGACTGACCTCGGGTATGGCTACTACAACTGGTACTACGGCGCGACCAACAATGGCACCTACCTGCAGCCGCCGGCCGCCCTCGAGCCGCTCGTTGCCTCCGGCAACGTCGGCGTCTCCTACAGCGACTCGATGTTGCGCGCCTGGCTCAAGGACCAGAGCCCGGCCAAGGTCGCCGAGGCGGTCGCGGCCTACCAAGGTATGCCGGGGGTCACCGCGGTCTGGATCCGCAACGGTGACCACTACGACATGGTCGGCAAGCCGAACAATGCCGCCATGACCAACCCGGGCGAGATGTCCTGGTTCAAACGCAATGCCCAGCAACTCGTCGACACCGAAGCCGCCGCCTATGGCCCCGATGTCATTGCCACCCTGGCCGACGACACGACCTACTCGATCCTCGGCGACCACGGCGGCATCCAGCGTCGGAGCCAGCAGATCCCGATCGTCTTCGCCGGTGCCGGCACCAGCGCCAAGGACCTGCAGGCCGACGTGCGCTCCGTCGACATCATGCCGACGGTCCTGCGGGCCATGGGCATCACGCCGGACGCCGGTCTCGACGGCATCGGCTACGACCTGATCCCGGGCAACGCCCGCTGATCGGCCCCGCAAGCCACGGGTTGCCACCCACGGAGGCGAGCCACGGCATACACCCGCGTATGCCGTGGCTCGCCACGGGTGACCACCGGGCCTGAGCCACGACTCCCGTAGGCTTGACCCTCGTGGCCACCGACTTCTCCGAAGAGATCAAGCAACTCCGCACGACGATGGACTCCGTGCGGCAGGTGACCGACCTCGCTGCCCTCGAGACGCGGATCGCCGACCTCGAGCAGCAGGCGAGTGACCCGACCCTCTGGGATGATCAGGAGAAGGCGCAGGTCGTCACCTCCGGGCTCTCGCGCGCCAAGGCCGAGCACGATCGGGTCACCGGTATGGACGCTCGCATCGACGACCTCGAGGCCCTCGTCGAGATGGGCCAAGAGGAAAACGACGCGGAGACCCTCGCGGAAGCCGAGAAGGAACTCGTCTCCGTCCGCAAGGCCGTCGGCGAGCTCGAGGTCCGCACCCTGCTCTCCGGTGAATACGACGAGCGCGAGGCCGTGGTGACGATCCGCTCCGGCGCCGGTGGCGTGGACGCGGCCGACTTCGCCGAGATGCTCCTGCGCATGTATTTGCGGTGGGCCGAGCGGCACGGCTACCCGACCAAGGTCATGGACACCTCCTACGCCGAGGAAGCGGGCCTGAAGTCCGCGACCTTCGAGGTCAACGTCCCCTACGCCTACGGCAACCTCTCCGTCGAGGGCGGCACCCACCGCCTCGTCCGGATCAGCCCCTTCGACAACCAGGGCCGCCGTCAGACGAGCTTCGCCGCGGTCGAGGTCATCCCGCTCATCGAGGGCACCGACTCCATCGACATCCCCGAGAACG
>DAOLRO010000059.1:0-14839 GCA_035418665.1 Phycicoccus sp. | reverse complement strand
AGGTCGTCTCGGGCCAGACCAAGTTCGAGCAGGCCGTCACCCAGGGCTGGAAGGCCGAGAACGCCCAGAACCGCATGGACACCCTCCTCGCGGGCTCCTACCCCGGCGCCACCGAGCTCGACGGCGTCCTCTCCCCCAACGACACCCTCGCCCGCGCGATCATCACCTCGGTGAAGTCCGCTGGCAAGGCGATCCCGGTCGTCACGGGTCAGGACTCCGAGGTCGAGTCGGTCAAGTCGATCATGGCGGGCGAGCAGTACTCCACGATCAACAAGGACACGCGCAACCTCGTCAAGGAGACGATCGCCATGGTTTCCGCCCTTCAGGCGGGCCAGAAGCCGACCGTCAACGACGAGAAGTCCTACAACAACGGTGTCAAGGTCGTCCCGGCCAACCTGCTCGCCCCGGTCATCGTGACCAAGGCGAACGCCGCCGAGGCCTACGCCAACGACCCGACGCTCTCCCCGCTCACCAAGTGAGTGACCGCGTCACCGCATAATTGACACACGCATCACCACGAAGGGCCTCGGATCACCGATCCGGGGCCCTTCCGCTTACGCAAACGCAGGGCGTATGCCGTCCGCTCACCCGGGTTGGCCCGGCAAGACGGGCGCGTGCTGGGAGGTGCCGAGCCTCAGGAAGGCAACGG
Source organism: Phycicoccus sp. (assembly GCA_035418665.1). Lineage (GTDB taxonomy): Bacteria > Actinomycetota > Actinomycetes > Actinomycetales > Dermatophilaceae > Phycicoccus_A. The sequence continues at coordinate 14,190 of DAOLRO010000059.1, read as the reverse complement.
GTCGGCATACCGAGCCCTGGTGCCGACGACCGCGAAACCGAGCCGCTCATAGAGGGCGACCGCGGGGTTGTCGCTCGTCACCGAAAGCCAGACCTGCTCCGAGCCGGCCCTCTTCAGCGCCGTGAGCGAGCGTGCGACGAGGTGCGCGCCGACTCCCCGGCCGCGCCAGTCAGGCACCACGCCGACCTGATCGATCCAGTCGGCAGAGACCGTGACAAAACCGGCAGGGACATTGAGTTCGCTGAGAAGGAGTCTGCACTCCTCGGGCAGGAAGCCCGGGAGCGAAGCGAGGTCGGAGAACCACTGACTCTCCGGCACCCGATGGAAGCCGGGGCGCTCACGGAAGGACTCGATCCACGTCTCGTGGAAGAGGGGCGCCGTGGTGCTGTCGTAGGCGACTCCATGGAGGCCGCTGGGAACACGAACGAACGGGATCGAGGACAGATCATGGCGCATGACGAACTCGGTGTGGACGCGCATCATCCCTGCTGAGGCGAGCACACTCTCCACGCTGGGACCGTCGTTTTCGATGACCGCCTTGAGTGGCTCACCCTCGGTGATGCTCCGGGCCCAGTGGGCCAGATCCTCACCGACGCCCTGGCCACGCAGGTCCGGGTGGACCAGGCCGGTTCCGGTGCGTTGGCCGGCTGAGTCACGGAAGAGGGCGGCCACGGCCACGATCTCGCCGGTCTCGTCCCGACCCGCACGAGCCGGGCCCGACGCGAAGAGTCGGTGGATGGTGTCCTCGGAGTCCAGAGTCGGGAGTCCACCGTCGAATTCGAGGCATCGGTGGGCGAGGTGTCGCACGGCCGCGAGGTCCTGCGCGTGCAGGTCGCTCCAGGCGAGTTGGACCATCTGACACCTCCTCGGATGTCCTCGGGCTAAGGGCGCCAGTCACTTCGGAGCACCATCGGGCATGGTCTGTGAGCCACGTCCATCAGACCACGGGCTCGGTCCCGGATCACAACAGGATCGTGGTGAATTCGCCCACGGTGGTGAAGCCCACTCGCTCATAGAGGGCGTGAGCGGAGGTGTTGAAACCGTTCACATAGAGGGACACGCTGCTCGCTCCCAAGCCGAAGACCTGCTCGACGACCGCGGCCATCATGGCGGTGGACAGGCCGAGCCCGCGCAGGTGCGGAGCGAGCCAGACGCCCTGGATCTGGGCGCTACCCAGGGCAAATGAGCCCACATCGGCCTTGAAGATGACCTCACCGTGTTCTTGCACGACGAAGGTGTGCCCGCGGCTGATCAACCCTGCGAGGGACACCCGATAGCCACGGCTCGACCCGGCATACGGGGCATATCCGATCTCATGGGTGAACATGTGGGTGGCCGCCGGCAGGACGATGTCGACCTCGTCGGGTCGCGCCGGCCGGACCCGAGCGTCGAGGGTCAGACCCAGACGGGAGGGTGGGGTCGTGGTGACCATCAGGGGCTGAGGCACGCGGACGGCGCGCGCCGGGCCCCACGCGGGCTCGAGTTCCGACCACAGCGGGCCGACCTCCTCGCGTGGCCCCAGAACCGAGGCCGTGCGGCCACGCCAGCGACGGATCTTCTCGGCGAAGGCCACCCGTGACTCTTGCGTGCTCTCCACTGGGACGACGTTGGCGCTCGCCCAACAGATCGATGTCAGCTCATGGCCATGCCGGTGACCAAGCAGTCCGGACAACGAGCCGTTGCGGGCGCTCTCGAGGATCCGCGCCGCGACGAAGACGTGGCGAACCGGATCTCTCGCACACAGCGCGAGTGCGTCGTCGCGATCGGCCAGCGTCAGCGGGCGGACCGCCGAGCGGGTCCGGAGCACGGCCTCAGCCTAGGACCCCACGGCGTGTCGCGCGGCGTGTTGTCGCACCGAGTTCCGGTGGCGCCCCCGATCAGCCGACGGTGACGCTCGGTACGCCAGCAGATTCCTCATCCATCGGCTCCCCCATCTCCTCGGCGAGGCGCATGGCCTCCTCGATGAGGGTTTCGACGATCTGGGATTCCGGCACGGTCTTGATGACCTCGCCCTTGACGAAGATCTGGCCCTTGCCGTTGCCCGAGGCGACACCCAGGTCGGCCTCACGCGCCTCTCCCGGACCGTTGACGACGCAACCCATGACCGCGACCCGCAGCGGCACGGTCATGCCTTCGAGCCCGGCCGTGACCTCCTCGGCGAGCTTGTAGACATCGACCTGGGCCCGGCCACAACTCGGGCAGGAGACGATCTCGAGCTTGCGCGGACGCAGGTTGAGGGACTGGAGGATCTGGAGGCCGACCTTGACCTCCTCGACCGGCGGGGCGCTCAGGGAGACGCGGATCGTGTCGCCGATGCCCTTGGACAGCAACGCCCCGAAGGCCGTGGCCGACTTGATCGTGCCCTGGAAGGCGGGGCCGGCCTCGGTGACACCCAGGTGGAGGGGCCAGTCGCCACGCTCGGAGAGCATCTCGTAGGCGCGGACCATGACGACCGGATCGTTGTGCTTGACCGAGATCTTGAAGTCGTGGAAGTCGTGCTCCTCGAAGAGGCTGGCCTCCCACACGGCCGACTCCACGAGCGCCTCGGGTGTCGCCTTGCCATATTTGGCCAGCAACCGCTTGTCGAGGGAGCCCGCGTTGACGCCGATCCGGATCGAGGTGCCGGTCTCCTTGGCACGGCGGGCGATCTCGGCCACCTGGTCGTCGAACTGGCGGATGTTGCCGGGGTTGACCCGGACCGCAGCGCAACCGGCATCGATCGCGGCGTACACATACTTGGGCTGGAAGTGGATGTCGGCGATGACCGGGATCTGACTCTTGCGCGCGATGGCCGGCAGGGCTTCGGCATCGTCCTGACTCGGGCACGCGACCCGCACGATGTCGCAGCCCGCGGCCGTGAGTTCGGCGATCTGCTGGAGCGTGGAGTTGACGTCGGAGGTCAGGGTCGTCGTCATCGACTGGACGCTGATCGGGGCGTCACCTCCGACGGCCACCTTGCCGACCTGAATCTGGCGGGTCTTGCGACGCGGAGCCAACACGGGCGGCGGCAGGGACGGCATACCAAGACCAACACTCATGCCGACCATTATCCCCCGCCCCAGTGCCGGGGATGCCCAGCGCGCATTTGCTCGCGCCCTGGCATCCCCAACGCACGCCCGGATCAGCCGCCGAGCTTGTCACCCTCCGAGTTTGATCGGGTTGACCAGGTCGGCATAGATGAGCAGCGCGGACATCCCGATGAGGACGAGGGAGACCCCGTAGGCGATCGGGAGGCCCTTGGCGACATCGACGTATGCCGGGGCCGCCTTCCCGCGCACGCGCGCCCATTGACGCTTGGTCCCCTCCCAGAGGGCCCCGGCCACATGGCCCCCGTCGAAGGGCAGGAGTGGGATGAGGTTGAAGACGAAGAGCATGAGGTTGAGCGAGGCGATGAGGCCGATGAGGAACCAGAACTTGTCGACCGTCTGCTCGCCGATCATCAGGTCGAGCTTCCCGGCGCTGACCTCACCCGCGACGCGCCCCACGCCCACGACGGACATCGGTGAGTCGATCTCACGCGGCTTGTCCGAGGTCGCGGCCTGCCAGACCCCCACCATCTTCTGCGGGATCCGCAGCACGGCGCCCGCGGTCTGCCACAGACCGTTGCCCACGACTCCGGGAACCGTCGTGATCGACTGCGGCACATAGACGACCGGGGTCGCGGAGGTGACGCCGATGAAACCCGCCGTTGTCGTGACGAGCGCCCCCGACGGATCCTTGATCGGCTGGCCCTGGTCGTCGTACTCGGCCACGGTGTTGGCGATCGGGGTGATCGTGAGGTCGATGCGCTCACCCTGCCGCTCGACCACCATGGGCGTGCTCTGGCCGATGCGTGGCCGCACCAGTTTGCTCACGTCGTCGTTGGACTCGACGGCCTCACCATCGATCGAGACGATGTGATCCATCGGCTGGAGCCCTGCGGCAGCCGCCGGCGTGCCGGGTTTGCCCTCGCAGGTTGTGGTCGCGGCCGCCTCGGTGACCGGAACGACACACTGCGCGACCGAGGCCACCACAGCACCATCGCCGGCCGTCGGTGCCCCGTGAAGGGTCACCATCCCGGTGAGGAGGACGACGGCGATGAGCAGGTTCATCGTCGGACCGCCGAGCATGACGACGAGCTTCTTGGGGGTGGAGAGCTTGTAGAAGACGCGGTGGTCGTCGCCGGGCTGCAACTCCTCGTAGGCCGAGGCACGTGCCTCGTCAGCCAACTGGGAGAACCTTCCCGTGGAGGTGGCGCGCACCGACCCGGGGTCATCCCCCGGCTTCGGCGGGAACATCCCGATCATCCGGATGTAGCCGCCGAGCGGGATCGCCTTGACGCCGTATTCGGTCTCACCTCGCCGCCTCGACCACATCGTCGGGCCGAAGCCGACCATGTATTGGGTGACACGCACCCCGAAGCGCTTGGCCGGCACGAGGTGCCCGACCTCGTGCAGGGCGATCGAGGCGGCCACACCGAACGCAGCGACGAGCACCCCCACCACATAGGCCACCCAGGTCATCGACTCCCCTTCACCGAAGCAGCACCCCGGCCAGCCTCGACCAGCTCGTGGGCGCGTCGACGTGCCCAGGCATCGGCACGCAACACCCCCTCAACGCTCGAGGCATCGAGTTCACTCCCGCGATCGCCCGCAAGTGCGTCGGCGTGGTCATCGACGACCTGCTCGACGGTGTCGACGATGTCGAGGAAGCCGATTCGGCCCCCGTGGAAGGCCTCAACACCCACCTCATTGGCTGCGTTGTAGACCGCTGGGAAGGTCCCACCGGCCTCCCCCACCTGGCGGGCGAGGCGCACGGCCGGGAAGGCGTCGTCATCCAGGGGCTGGAAGTCCCAGGACTGGGTCTGGGTCCAGTCGCAGGGGACGTCGACATCGTCGAGCCGATCCGGCCAGGACAGGCCCAGGGCGATCGGTACGAGCATCCGGGGCGGCCCCATCTGGGCGATCGTCGAGCCGTCGCGGAACTCGACCATGGAGTGGATCCACTGTTGGGGATGGACAACGACATCGATGGCAGCGAAGGGCACGTCGAAGAGCAGGTGCGCCTCGATCACCTCGAGCCCCTTGTTGACCAAGGTCGCGGAGTTGGTGGTGATGACCTTGCCCATCGCATAGTTGGGGTGGGCCAGCGCCTGCTCCGGAGTCACCGACGCCAACTCGTCGCGGCTCATGCCCCTGAAGGGTCCCCCGCTCGCGGTCACCACCAGCCGCCGCACCTCATCGCGCCGGCCGCCCCGCAGAGACTGCGCGATCGCCGAGTGCTCCGAGTCGACGGGCACGATCTGGTCCGGTCGCGCGGCCGCCTTCACCAAAGGGCCGCCGATGATCAAGGACTCCTTGTTGGCCAACGCCAGCACCGAGCCGGCCTCGAGAGCAGCCAGCGTGGGCAGGAGTCCGATGGCACCCGTGACCCCGTTGAGCACGACATCGGAACCACACGCGGCCGCCGTGGTCGCACCCTCGTCCCCGACCACGATCTCGGGTGCGTATGCCGGGTGGCCGGCCTCCCCGGCATACGCAGCGATCGCTTCACGCAGGTCCGCGGAGGTGCTCCTGGCCGCGGCGACGAGCGGGACCTGGAATTGCACGGCTTGGCGGGCGAGCAGGTCGAGATTGCCGCCGGCCGAGAGGGCGAGGATCGTGAAGCGCCCTGGGTTGCGGGCGATGACATCGAGGGCCTGGGTACCGATCGAACCGGTCGACCCGAGGATCGAGACGGTGCGATGGGCAATGGAGGTCGCAGGAGTCACCCGTGCATTCTCCCCCACCTGTCGGTGAGCTCAGCCCGGTCACGCGGACGCACCGTCATCGGTCGATCAGCGTGACCTGCCACGTGGGATGCGCGAAGGCGAGGTCTGCGAGGACGACTTGGATCCCGACGTAGGCACGGTGATCCGCGGCCGAGAGCTCGGCCAGGTCATCGACGACGAGCTCCCACGGGGCCTTCGCCCGCGAGGCCAGATGCTCCAGACAGTCGGCGAGGGCGTCGAGGTTGTGCCCGAACCAGCCGGGGAAGTCCAGCGCTGCGGCAAAGGCCTCGAGGGTCGCCGCCTTCGTCGGCCCGGCCTTGACGACGTGGACCTCCCGGCCCTCGTGGCGAGCGTCGGCGATCAGGCCGTCGAGGTCGACTGTCGGCCCCAGGGTGCGGATCATCTGCCCTCCATCTCCATCGGTCGGGGTCATCGGCCCATGAGTCAGGTCCGAAAGACGCGTTCCTCGATGAGTCGTTCCTGCACCAGTCCCCCGACCGGATCAAACCGCCCGTGGGCGAAGTCCTTGCGGAACTCGAGCTCGACGTGGTCCTCACCGTGCCGATTCTTCTCGACGGTGACGACGGCCCACTGCCGATAACGCTGCATGCTGGTGAGGTCGTAGACCAGGTGCTCGCGCGAGACGATGTCGGCCTTGTCGGAGAGCACGAGCACCACGTCGGACTCGTAAGCCAGGGCCGAGGAGCCCCGCAGGTGCTCGGCACGCATCCTGCGCCCGGCCCCCAGGTGTTCCTTCTCGGCGGCACTGATGGCCACGACCGGGACACCTATCTCCAGAGCCAGGTCTTTGAGCGCCTCGACCACGGCAGTGGTGCGCTCGACCTCGTCGACCCCAGCACCGGGGATCTTCTGCAGATAGTCGACGAGCACGATCGGTGCCTCGCCACACTCATCCGCGACCTCCGCGATGACTGATGTCATCACCTCGACATCCGTCAAGGGCGTGGACTCGTGCACGTGCAGGAGGGACCCATACGCCTCCACCGCCCGCAGGCCCCCGATGGCATGCGGCAATCCGTCGAGCGCCTCGGCCAGGGGACGGCCTTCATGTCCAACCTCCTCGAAGACCTTTCGCACCCTGGCGACATCGACGGGGAGGGCACCGTCGCCGGCCAGCTCCGCGGCATACGCCGCCTCCATCGCGAGGAGGCGCTCGAGGAGGGTGGTCGACTCGTGTTCAAACGAGAAGAAGACGCCGGACTTGCCACTCGTGACGGCGGACCGAAGCAACTGCAACCCAAAGGTCGTCTTTCCCTGCCCTTGGGACCCGGCAAGGAGGACCAGTTCGCCGGACCGGCACCCGCCACGCAACAGGCTGTCGAGAGGATCAAAACCGGTGGGCCACACCGTCGCTCCGGGCGTCAGGCCCGCGCGCATGAGGGCATCGGTCCGCTCCAGAAGGTCGGTCACGGAATGCCTGGCGCCCGGACCGCGCGGACCCGACGCGGGATTCGTGGTCCCCTCGCTCACCGTCGTCTCGCTCACCATGCCGCAAGTGGACCATGGAGCCAATTGATCCGTCAGGGGATTCGCGACAAAGGACCGTCCGCCTATGGTGGGCCGGTGACCGAGATCCATGACCTCGCCGAGCTCGAGTCACGACTGGCGTCCGGATCAGCTCTGTCGGGGATGCGCCTGCAGGGCCTGGATCTGCGAGGACACGCTGACCTCCTGCTCGGCAGGACGGACCTGGCCGGGGTCGCGGTCCTTGGCGGACGCCTACCCGCCAGGCTCGTCCGCCACCTCATCGAACAGGGCGCAGTGGTCTTCCCCGAAGTGCCGGACGCTCCCGTTGACCCATATCGGGCGGTGCTCTACCACCCCTCCGAGCTCTATGCCGGCTTGTCCCGCGGGTATGACTCGACCCCTGACGCCCGGGCCTATCACTGGACCCAGGACGCCGTCCTCTCCCGCGACGCTTTGGTGACCGCGCTCCGTGCGCTCCACGACGATGCCATGAGTGACGCCCTCGAAGAGGCTCTGGACGGCTACCCGACTGTGGGTGTGATGGGCGGCCATGGGGTGACGAGGGACAGCGCGGCCTTCGCCTCCGCGGCTCGGCTCGGCGCGCGGTTGGTGGAGGCTGGTGCCGTGGTCCTCACCGGTGGCGGACCGGGAGCCATGGAAGCCGCAAACCTCGGAGCGTATGCCGTGGGGCAGGATCTCGACGCGGCTCTCCATGCGCTCGCGCGGGTTCCGGATTTTCGCGACATCGACGCCTGGGCTTCAGTGGCACTCCAGGTCCGGGGGCAGTTGGACACCGCCGCAGCGCGCAGTGAGCGTGGGGTTTCGGGTCATCGAACCCGCAGCGTTGGTGTTCCGACCTGGTTCTACGGGCATGAGCCGCCCAACGTGTTCTGCCACGGCATCGCCAAGTACTTCTCGAACGCCGTGCGCGAGGACGAGTTGCTTGCCCACTCGACGGCCGGAGTCGTGGTGCTGCCAGGTGCCGCTGGCACGGTCCAGGAGATCTTCCAGGCCGTCACCCCGCGCTACTACGACACAGGGCTCTCACCCGTCGCAGCCCTGGTGCTCGTGGGCCGTCGACACTGGACCGAGACGGTACCGGTCTGGCCGTTGCTTCAGACCCTGGCGGCCGGACGGGCCTTCTCGAGTTCACTGCACTTGGTCGACGGCATCGACGAGGTGGCCGGATCCCTCGGTCTCAACTGATCCCTCGGTCTCAACTGACCGAGCCCTCCGGCTCGTGCCAGAGCACGATTCCGAGGCACATCTCGTCCGTCGTCCCGTCGCCCCACGTCACGTAACGCTCAGTCGTGCCCTCGAAGGCGGGAAGGAGATCCCGGAGGGACTGGTCGTGCTCGCAGGTCACTGTGAGTTGCTGTCCAGCCTGGACTGTCACGGACTCGTCGAGCGGGATCGCGCCCTGGTCGTCGAAGTCCCAGACCGGGATGTCGAGGATCCGCTTCGCGGTGGCAGCACCCTTGTCGATGTCAACGGTGATGCTGCGCCCGAGCAGGTGCATGTGCCCGGCCGCTGCCCGGATCACCATTGGCTCCCGCACGCGCGTGGTGCAGGTCTGGATCGGTCCCGGGGTGATCTCGCCGCAGAGCAGGTGCAGGCTCGACGCCGGCGCGGAGCCCTCGCCCGTCCGTCTCATGAGGTCGAGAATGGACGTTTCTCGATCACAGAGGGGCTCTGTGACCCCCGCGCGGCACGGAAGCTCGACCGGCGCTGGGAGCAGTGAGGTGCGGAGCACCTTGCGGGTCGACCCCTCTGTCGGGCTCAGGCGTAACCGCACCAAGGTCTGGTCGGAACCGGGACCTTTCAGCAGGTTGTAGTGCATCTGCACCACGACTTTGGCGCCGGCCGCAAGTGGCATCCCGAGGTCGTCGGCCAGGAGTCGCTCACCCTGACCCGGCGCCCATCCGGCGAGCCATGTCGACCGTTGCAGGTTGAGCGGCCCGCCCACCGGTGTCCCCCCGAAGCAGGTCCACCCGGTGTCCAACTCATCGGCGTGCTCGGCTTCGATGGCGGCCACGCGGTCGGGGGGCACCTGGTGAACGATGACATGGTGCACGAGGTTGGGATTGCCCGGCACGATGGTCACCCCGCTCACCAGTGCGTCCGTGTCGAGACCCGGATCGAGCAGGAAGCAGTGGTAATCGTCCAGCCCCCACCGATCGTTCGGCTGGTAGGGCGCGGCCGGCTTCATCTCGGCGAACCATTCCCCCTCCCGCGCGGGCGTCTGGGGCAGAGACGGGGAGGCGGACGGATTGCTCGCACCATGGGCCGAGTGGCCCGCCTTGGGCGCGAGATTGCTGGGCAGCGGTGCGCTGCTGCAGGCTCCCAGCAGGACACCCAGGACGAGCGCGGTCAGGAGTCCCTGCGCCCGCTTGGCGTTGCTCATGAGGACACCGCCGCCAATTGTCCGCAAGCGCCGTCGATGTCCGACCCGCGGGTGTCTCGGACGGTCGTGGGTATGCCGTGGGCGCGCAGCCGCTCGACGAACTGTTGCTCGACGCCTCGGCGCGACGCGGTCCACTTCGACCCCGGCGTGGGATTGAGCGGGATCGGGTTCACATGCACCCAGCCGCGCCCGCGTGCGTTGAGGAGGTCGCCGAGAAGGTCGGCGCGCCACGCCTGATCGTTGATGTCGCGGATGAGGGCGTATTCAATGCTCACGCGGCGACCGGTCGCCTCGTAGTAGCGATGGGCGGCGTCGAGGGCTTCGCCGACCTTCCAACGAGTGTTGATCGGGACGAGTTCGTCGCGGAGGGTGTCATCGGGTGCGTGCAGGGACAGGGCCAGGGTCACCGGGATGCCCTCCTGGGTCAGCCGGTCGATGCCCGGGACGAGGCCGACGGTGCTCATGGTCAATCCGCGAGCACTCATCCCCAGCCCGGCCGGTGCCGGATCGGTGAGCCGGCGGATGGCACCGATGGCGGCCTTGTAGTTGGCCAACGCCTCCCCCATGCCCATGAAGACGACATTGCTGACCCGGCCAGGACCTCCACTGCCGGTGGTCGATCGACTCTGCGGAGCAGCGGCGCCGTCCTCGATGTCGCTCTCGTCTCCCAACTCGGCCTCGTCGTCGCCATCGGCATCGGGCGCTGGGAGCGCGAGGCTCTGGGTGCGCAGCCAGCGGTTGGCCGCGACCACCTGCTCGACGATCTCGGCCGTGGACATGTTGCGGGTCAGGCCGGCCTGACCGGTGGCACAGAAGGGGCAGTTCATGCCGCAGCCCGCCTGCGAGGAGATGCAGATGGTCACGCGACGCGGATAGCGCATGAGGACGGACTCGACGAGGGCGCCGTCATGGAGTCGCCACACCGTCTTGTGCGTGGCCCCCTGATCGGCGACGAGGGTGCGCACCGGCCTGAGCAGGGTCGGCAACAAGGCCTCGACCAGGTCACCTCGGACCGCCTTGGGCAGGTCGGTCATCTCTTCGGGATCGACCGTCATCCGCTCGAAGTAGTGGGTGGACAACTGGGTGGCCCGAAAGCCCTTGTGCCCCAACGACTCCACCGCACTCTTGCGCTCGGCCACGTCGAGATCGGCCAGATGGCGCGGAGGCTTCCCACGCCGGGGAGCATCGAAGGTCAACTGGCCGGGGACCGGACGCAACCCGAGATCCCCGCCGCGAGTCGCGGCCACGGCGGACTCGGGATCGCTCATGCCGGTGCCAGCCACCAGAGCAGGCCCCAGACGACCGGCAGCGTCAACACCAAGGAGTCGAGACGGTCCATGATCCCGCCGTGACCGGGGAGGAGGTTGCCCATGTCCTTGATCCCGAGGTCGCGTTTGAGGCTGGACTCGATCAGGTCACCGATGGTCGCCACTCCGGCGCAGACGGCGCCGATGATGCCACCGACCCACCAGCGACCTCCCAGCATGAAGTGCATGGCGAGGATGCCGACCACCGTGCAGACGACCACCGACCCCGCGAAGCCCTCCCACGATTTCTTGGGACTCACCGACGGCGCCATCGGATGTTTCCCGAAGAGCACGCCCACGGCATACCCGCCAATGTCGGAGAAGACGGTGACGAGGACGAAGAAGATGATGCGCAGGTGCCCGTCGGGCTCGGCCAGCAGGAGCGAGGCGAATCCGGCGATCAAACACGGATAGGCCGCGATGAAGAAGCCGCCGCAGATGTCCCGCAGGGCTCCCGCGGCACCATCCGCCGAGCGCCAGATGATGATGCCCACACAGGTGAGGGCGAAGGTCACGGCCAGCGCTTCGGCACCGCGGAGGTAGGCGGCCACGAGCATGGTGACCGAGCCCAGGACGATGGGGACGATCGGCGCGTTGATCTTGGCCGTCGTCAGGGCCCGCCAGACCTCGATGGCACCGAGTGCCACCGCGAGCACGAGGACCGGGAGGAAGAACTCCTTGCGGATCAACAGGGATGTCAGGACCAAGGCACCGAGTCCAACGCCGACCCCGATGGCGGCCTTGAGGTCACGTCCGGCCTTGCTCTTGGGGGCCTCCGGGACCTCCGGGGGCTGAGCGCGCTCGGTGGGTGCGTCAGGGGATGCCGCCGCCTCGGTCTCGCTCTGCGCGATGACCGCCTCGGCCGGGGAGTCGGCGGGAGCCTCCGTCATGGTCGTCGCTCAGACCTCGAGGAGTTCGGCTTCCTTGAGCTTCAGGCCCTCGTCGATCTGCTCCACGAACTTCTTGGTCAGGCCCTCGAGTTCCTTCTCGCCGCGCGTGCCGTCATCCTCGCCGACCTCGCCGTCCTTGACGAGCTTCTCGATGGCGTCCTTGGCGTGGCGGCGAATGTTGCGGATCGAGACCCGCGCCTCCTCACCCTCGTGGCGCGCCATCTTGATGTACTCCTTGCGCCGCTCCTCGGTGAGCTGGGGCATGACGCAGCGGATGATGTTGCCGTCGTTGGAGGGGTTGATGCCCAGGTCGGCCTGCTGGATGGCCTTCTCGATCGCGTGCATCGAGCCCTTGTCGAAGGGGCTGATGATGATCGTGCGCGCCTCGGGATTCTGGAAGGACGCGAGCTGCTGGAGCGGGGTCGGCGCGCCGTAGTAGTCGACGAGCAACTTCTGGAACATCCCCGGGTGCGCGCGACCGGTGCGGATGCCGGAGAAGCGTTCCTTGGCGACCTCGACCGCCTTCTCCATCTTCTCCTCGGCCTCGAACAAGGTCTCGTCGATCATCGGGGTGTGCTCCTTCGGTGCGCCGTTGCGACGGCGGGTTTCGTTCGTGCGTTGCGTGCCTTGGTGCGTGCTCAGGGCCAGTGTCTCAAACTCGGGGGGCAGAGCGTGTATGCCGGGGCCGTCACCCAGCCGAGACGAGAGTCCCGATCCGCTCGCCGACGAGGGCACGGGTGATGTCGCCCTCGCCGTCCATGCCGAAGACGACCATCGGCAACTTGTTCTCCATGCAGAGGCTGAAGGCGGCCGCGTCGACGACCTTGAGTCCGCTGCGCAGGGCCTCGGCAAAGGACAATCGGTCGAAGCGCTTGGCGTCGGGGTTGGTCTTGGGGTCGGAGTCATAGACCCCGTCCACCCCGTGCTTGCTCATGAGCACCTCGTCGCACTTGCACTCCAGGGCTCGTTGGGCGCTCACCGTGTCGGTGGAGAAATACGGCATACCGGCTCCTGCACCGAAGATCACGACGCGACCCTTCTCGAGGTGCCGGATGGCCCGCCGCGGGATGTAGGGCTCGGCCACCTGGCCCATGGTGATCGCCGTCTGGACGCGGGTGTCGATGCCTTCCTTCTCCAGGAAGTCCTGCAGCGCAAGGCAGTTCATGACGGTGCCGAGCATGCCCATGTAGTCGGCCCGCGAGCGCTCCATGCCCTTCTGCTGCAGCTGCGCACCTCGGAAGAAGTTGCCTCCGCCCACAACGATCGCCACCTGGACGCCATCTCGGACGGCCGCCGCGATCTGTCGGGCGATGCCCCGGACGACGTCCGGGTCGACCCCGACATGCCCGCCACCGAAGGCCTCCCCCGACAGTTTCAGCAGGACCCGACGCGCACGCAGGACCCCATCGCTCGACGGTGCGGCAGCGGCGGTCTGGGCAGGCTCGGACACTGGAGATCTCCTTGAGCTGGGGTCAGGCGGGCCGCCTGCGATCCTCGCACATCCGGCTCGCCCGCCACGACTCACACCAAGGGGTATGCCGTCCGCACTCGGTGAGCGGACGGCATACCCCTTGCGTGTGGTCGCGACTGAGATCAGGTCAGAGCCGCGACCGGCGATGCATCAGTTGCCGACGCGGTAGCGCGCGAAGGCCTTGGCCTTGGCGCCGGCCTCGGTGAGGACCTTCTCGACAGTCTTCTTGGCGTCCTTGGCGAAGGCCTGCTCGAGCAGGACCGACTCCTTGAAGAAGCCGTTGACGCGACCCTCGATGATCTTCGGGAGGGCGGCCTCGGACTTGCCCTCCTCCTTGGCGGTCTCCTCGGCGACCTTGCGCTCGTGCTCGACCGTCGCCGGGTCGATCTCGTCGCGGGTCAGCACCGACGGCGCGAAGGCCGCGATGTGCATGGCGACGTCACGGGCGATCGCCTCGTCGCCACCCTCGGCGGCGAAGAGGACACCGATCTGCGCGGGCAGGTCAGGGCTGGTCTTGTGAAGGTAGGACACGACGGTCGGGGCCTCGAGGCGGGCGACCCGCTTGACCTCGATCTTCTCGCCGATGGTGGCGTTGGCCTCGTCGAGGAGCTCCTTGACGGTCTTGCCGTCGGCCAGCGTGGAGGCGAGCAGCGCGTCGGCGTCCGCGGCCTCGGTCGCGACGGCCTGGTCGAGGACCTGCTGGGCCAGCGCACCGAAGCGCTCGCCCTTGGCCACGAAGTCGGTCTCGCAGAGGACCTCGACGAGGGTCCCGACGCCGCCGTCGGCGACCGCGGTGACCAGGCCGTTGGAGGTGGTGCGGCCCTCGCGCTTGGTGACGCCCTTGAGGCCCTTGACGCGCAGGATGTCCTCGGCCTTGGCCA
>DAOLRO010000058.1:0-14905 GCA_035418665.1 Phycicoccus sp. | reverse complement strand
TCCGCGCGGACCTGGGGCATCAGGTCAGCGACTCGATCCCGGAGCTCAGTGATCTGGGCAGGGGTGAGGGTCGTGTCGGTCACGCTTCCCGACCCTAGTGGCACACCGCATGGGCGGACAGGGTCATGCAGAAGGCGGGATCGGTTCCGCGATCTGCATGACCCTGCAAGGGGACGTGGAAGCGGCAGCCGGCCCACGGCATACACTCGCGTGGTGTTCGGACGCAAGAAGACGATCAACGAGGAACTCAGCCAGCAGGCGGTCCCGCCGCGCGAGGGTGCCAAGAACCGGCCGACCCCGAAGCGGCGTGACCAGGAGGCTGCACGCAAGCAGCCGCTCGTCGTCACCGACCGCAAGAAGGCCAAGGACATGGACCGCGCCAAGCGGCGCGAGGCCTACGCCAAGCAGCGCGAGGCCATGCAGACCGGCGACGAGAAGTACCTGCCCCCGCGGGACAAGGGCGAGGGCAAGCGCTTCATCCGCGAATACATCGACGCGCGCTGGAGCATCGGCGAATTCATGCTCCCGGTCATGCTCGTCGTGCTCGCGTTGTCCTTCATCCGCACGCCGTGGGCGATGACCGCGGTCTTCTTCATGGTCTACGGCCTGCTCGCGCTGGCCCTCATCGATGCCTTCATCGCGTGGCGCAAGATGAAGAAGTTGCTCATCGACAAGTTCGGCGCGCCGCCGGCCGGCGGAATGATGTACGCCATGCTGCGCATCTTCCAGATGCGGCGCACCCGGATGCCGCGCCCGCAGAACGCGCGAGGCGAGTTCCCGGCCTGAGGCGTGCTGGACCGATCTGATCCAGTCCTGACCCGGTCCTGACCTACCAGGAGCCGCCCGTGCCGCCCGATCCGCTCGATGACTCCGGCGGCTCCAGGCTCATCGGGCCATAGACCTCGACGCCCTCTCGCCACAGCGTGACGGCAGCGACTCCGGCTCCGGACAACTCGGGCCAGGTCTCCCCCAACCAGTTCTCGGCGTCGGACTGCGTCGGGAACTCCGTCGCCGTCGTCGGCTCCCCGGTGACCTCGGCACCCGCAGCGTCGACGAAGGTCCAGGTCCAGGCATCACTCATCGTCGTTCTCCTCAGCTCTCGCGGACGCCGACCTCGACGAACGGCGGCTTGGTCACGGTCGCCGGGATGCCCCGGCCGCGGACGTCGATGACGACCTCGTCACCGAGTTTGACCGACCGGTCGCACAGGGCCAGAGCCACGCCCTGCTTGAGCGTCGGTGAGAA
This sequence comes from Phycicoccus sp., assembly GCA_035418665.1. GTDB lineage: Bacteria > Actinomycetota > Actinomycetes > Actinomycetales > Dermatophilaceae > Phycicoccus_A. Next base: position 13,660 of record DAOLRO010000058.1, on the reverse strand, counting down.
GGTCCCCGAGGTCACCTCTCCGACCACGTTGCCGTCGGCGTCCTTGACCTCGCAGTGCGAGCGCGGAATCCCTCGGCCGGTCACGAGCAAGCCGCGTGTCAGGCGGGTCTCCTTGGCGGCCCGCTCCGCGCCGAGCGCCTCCTTGCCCCAGAAGGTCTCCTTGTCCCAGCCCACGGCCCAGGCAGCGCCGGCCATGACCGGCGTGATGTCGAGCGAGAGGTCGTTGCCGTGCAAGGGATAGCCCATCTCGGTCCGCAGCGTGTCGCGCGCACCCAAGCCACACGGCATACCCCCCTGCTTCTCCACCTCTGCGGCGAGGGCATCCCAGACCGAACCGGCCACGTCCCACGCGGGGACGATTTCGTAGCCGCGCTCGCCGGTGTAGCCGGTGCGGCAGACGATGACGGGAAGCCCATCCCAGTCGACCTCGACGAAGGACATGTACTCGTGGTCGACGGGCAGGCCCAGCGCAGTGAGGACCTCGTCGGACTTCGTGCCCTGAACGGCGATGACGCCATAGGCATCGTGGAGGTTCTCGACCGCGATGCCTTCGGGCGCGGCCGCCTCGAGGAGCTCGACGACCTTGGTCGTGTTGGCGGCGTTGGGGATCAGGAAGATGTCGTCGTCACTGCGGACATAGGCGATGAGATCGTCGACGACGCCACCGGATTCGTTGCAGCACATGGTGTATTGCGCCTTGCCGGGTCCGACCTTGCGGAGATCGTTGGTGAGGCAGGAGTTGACGAAGTCGAGGGCGCCGGGGCCGGAGACGCGCGCCTTGCCCAGGTGGGAGACGTCGAAGATCCCGACCCGGTCACGGACAGCCGTGTGTTCGGCGACCACTCCGCCACCGGGGTATTCGATGGGCATCTCCCAGCCCCCGAAGTCGGCCATCTTCGCGCCGAGGGCGACGTGGCGGTCGTGCAGTGGTGAGGTGCGCAAGGAGGTCATGACGGCAACCTATCGCGAGCCCGTTCGGCCGCGCGCTCGGATGCGTCCTCGTTAGAGTGGCGAGCAACCCGAACTCCCCTGCACCAAGGAGCCTCCATCGTGCCCAGCCTCACCCTGTCCGGTCGCCCCGCCGCTGACGTCGCCGTCGACGCCCTCGTCATCGGGGCGAGGTGCACCGATGACGGCGCCGAGTTGCTCTCCGGTCACGGACTGCCGGCCGCCGCGGTGACCCACCTGAAGGACAGTCTCGCGGCGTTGGAGGCCAAGGGTGGCGTCGGCGAAGTGGCCCGCATCGTCGCGGTGCCGGGGGTGAAAGCTGGCTGTGTCGCGGTCGCGGGAGTGGGCAAGACGGAGGCTGCCGATGCGCTGCGCGACGCGGCGGCCAATGCGGTGCGGCAGTTGGCCAAGCGGGCCAGCATCGCCATCGCTTTGCCCACTGCCGATGCGGTCACACTGGGCGCCATTGCCGACGGCGCGTATGCCGGGGCCTACTCCTTTGCCAAGGCCGGCTCCGCAGGTGGCAAGGCTGGGTCGGGTGCTGGATCCGCCTCAGGCCCCAAGATCACGATCCTGTCTGACCTCAAGGCGACGAAGGCCACCAAGGCTGCCGTTGCCCGCGCCGAGGTCATCGGGCGCGCCCGCGACTGGGCCCGCGACCTCGTGAACACTCCCCCGAATGTCCTCTTCCCCCAGTCCTTCGCCGAGGCCGCCAAGTCCCGGGCCCGCTCGTCGGCGGCGAAGGTGACCGTCTCGGTCCTCGACGAGAAGGCGCTCGCCAAGGGTGGTTTCGGCGGAATCATCGGAGTCGGCCAGGGCTCGATCAACCCTCCCCGCATCGTGACGATGTCGTGGAAGCCAGCAGGGGCCAAGGCCTCCATCGCCTTGGTGGGCAAGGGGATCACCTTCGACTCGGGCGGTCTGTGCATCAAGCCCGCCGCCTCGATGCTCACCATGAAGTGCGACATGGCCGGCGCTGCGGCCGTGGCGGCGGTCGTCATCGCGGCCGCCGAGCTCGACCTCCCGGTGGCGGTCACGGCATACCTCTGCCTTGCGGAGAACATGCCGAGCGGCAGCGCGCAGCGTCCGAGCGACGTGGTGACGATGCGCAACAAGAAGACCGTCGAGATCATCGACACGGATGCGGAGGGACGGATGGTGCTCGCCGACGGCCTGTGCCTGGCCGCCGAGAAGAACCCCGACGCCATCATCGACGTGGCGACGCTCACCGGCGCCCAGATGATCGCCCTCGGCAGTCACATCGCCGGCGTCATGGCCAATGACGACGCCTTCCGCGACCGGGTCATCACCGCAGCGCAGACCGCCGGGGAGCCGGCGTGGCCGATGCCGCTGCCCGAGGACCTGCGCAAGGGGCTCGAGTCGCAGACTGCAGATCTGGCGCACAAGGCCGACCGGATGGGCGGCATGCTCACCGCCGGGTTGTTCCTCCAGACCTTCGTCGACGACGCCACTCCGTGGGCGCACATCGACATCGCCGGTCCGGCCTTCAACGAAAAGGGTGCCTCGGGCATGAACCCCAAGGGCGGCACCGGCTACGCGGTGTCGACCCTTGCGGCCCTGATCGAGCAGTACGCCTGACCTCTGGGGCCACCCCCCGGGTCAGCCGCCGGACTTGCGTCGGAACATCTGTTCCCGGGCCGAGGTCTCGGGGCCGTGTCCCCCGCCGACCTTGGAACGGCCGGAGTGATCGCTGATGTCGGCGCCACCGTGGGCGCGCTTCTTCTCGAGCGCCTCGCGGAACTTCGCCTTCACGTCCTCGGTCGCCGGGGTGTGGTCTGACTTGTCCTCAGCCATGGTGGCCTCCTCCTGGTGCGGGATGGGTGACGGCTTACGGACCCCACCGTGCCATGACCGGCGGCCCCCGACCACCCAATTGTGTCGAGCAATGACAAGATGCATCTGAGAGACCGGACCCGAGCCTGACCCCCTCGCCCTAGGAGATCACCCCGGCATGCCTGCTGATGAGTTCGACGTCGTCATCCTCGGTGGAGGCAGTGGTGGATATGCCTGCGCCCTGCGGTGCACCCAACTCGGGCTGAGCGTCGCTCTCGTCGAGAAGGACAAGCTCGGCGGCACCTGTCTGCACCGTGGCTGCATCCCCACCAAGGCCCTCCTCCACGCCGCGGAGGTGGCCGAAACCGCTCGACACGGCAGCGCAATCGGCGTCCACGCGACCTTGGACTCGATCGACATGGGTGCCGTCGTGAAATACCAACAAGGCGTCGTGGGCCGATTGTTCAAGGGCCTCCAAGGACTGGTGGCCCATGCCGGGGTCACGATGGTCGAGGGCGAGGGTCGCCTCCTCGACGCCCATCGCGTCGGGGTGGGCGATCGCGTCCTGACCGGCCGGAATGTCGTGCTCGCGACCGGCTCCTACGCCAAGTCCCTGCCCGGGCTGGCGATCGAGGGACGGATCATGACCTCGGACCAGGCGCTCGGCCTCGACCAGGTGCCCGCCCGCGTCGTGGTCCTGGGTGGCGGTGTGATCGGCGTGGAGTTCGCCTCAGTGCTCCGTAGTTTCGGCGCTGAGGTCACGATCGTCGAGGCGCTGCCGCGTCTGGTGGCCGCCGAGGATCCCTCGCTCAGCACGGCCCTCGAACGGGCCTTCAAGAAGCGCAAGATCACCGTCCGCACCGGGGTGCGCTTCGCCGGCGCCACCCAGGAGGGTGACGTCGTCAAGGTCGACCTCGAGGGTGCGGACCCGATCGAGGCCGACCTGCTCCTCGTCGCCGTCGGGCGCGGCCCGGTCACCGAGGGGTTGGGTTACGAGGAAGCCGGTGTCACCCTCGATCGTGGGTATGTCGTGGCCGACGAGCGTTGCCGCACAAGCCTTTCCGACGTGTATGCCGTGGGAGACATCGTGCCCGGCCTCCAGCTGGCGCATCGCGGCTTCGCACAGGGCATCTTCGTCGCCGAGGAGATCGCTGGGCTCGAGCCCACTCCGCTCGTCGAGAGCGGGATCCCGCGGGTCACGTATTGCGAGCCCGAGTTGGCCTCGGTCGGCCTCACCGAGGAGCAGGCGAAGGACGCCCATGGTGACGTGGAGACCTACGAATACAACCTCGGAGGCAACGGCAAGTCCCAGATCCTCCAGACCCAGGGTTTCGTGAAGTTGGTCCGCGCCAAGGACGGTCCCATCGTCGGCGTCCACATGATCGGCGCGCGCGTCGGCGAGCAGATCGGCGAGGCCCAACTCATCGTCAACTGGGAGGCCCACCCCGAGGATGTCGCCTCCCTCATCCACGCCCACCCGACCCAGAACGAAGCCCTCGGCGAAGCCCATCTGGCCCTCGCCGGGAAGCCACTGCACGCCCACGCCTGACGCGCCCGACCGCCAACTAGAGTGGTCCATGTCACCACCTCGAAAAGGAGAACCCACCTCATGTCCGAACGCGTGACCATGCCCGCTCTGGGAGAGTCCGTCACCGAAGGCACCGTGACCCGATGGCTCAAGGGTGTCGGTGACCGCGTCGAGGTGGACGAGCCCTTGCTCGAGGTGTCGACCGACAAGGTCGACACGGAGATCCCCTCTCCCGTGGCCGGGGTCATCGAGGAGATCCTCGTCCAAGAGGACGAGACCGCAAACGTCGGCGCCGACCTCGTCGTCATCGGGGACGGCTCGGGCAGCGGGTCCGACGGTGGGGACGCTCCCGCCGCAGCCGAGCCTGAGCAGGCCCAACCGTCCGCTGAGCAGGCGGCCCCTGCAGCGGACAACTCCGGCGACGACAACTCCGGCCAGTCCGGCGACGGCGACGCGATCGACAACGCCCAGGACTCGGCCGAGGTCGCCGATGCCGGTGACCAGGGCGGTCAGGAGCCCGCTCAGCCGCAGGCCGCCTCCGCGCCGGCCCCGTCGTCGGGCGGCGGTGAAGTGTCGGGTGGGACCACGGTGACAATGCCGGCGCTCGGCGAGTCCGTGACCGAGGGCACTGTCACCCGTTGGCTCAAGGCCGAGGGCGACGAGGTCGCCATGGACGAACCGCTCCTGGAGGTGTCCACCGACAAGGTCGACACCGAGATCCCCTCGCCCGCTGCTGGCACGCTCACCAAGATCCTCGTCGCCGAGGACAGCACAGTCGCTGTCGGTGCCGATCTGGCCATCATCGGCGGCGAGGCAGGCCCCGCCCCCAAGGCCGAGCAGCCATCCGAGGCCGAGGCCGAGCCTGCTCCTCCGGCCGAGACCCAGAGCACGCCGGAGCCTGCAGCCGCTCCCGCCCCCGCCCCCGAGCCCGAGCCGGAGCCCGAACCCGAGCCCGCCCAGGAGGAGACCAAGCCGGAGCCCGCCGCCCCGGCCGAGGCTCCCACGGCAGACACCGCTCCTGCCCCGGCACAGGCACCCCAAGACAGCTCGAGCTCCGAGTCGGATGCTGACGCGTCGGCCTATGTGACGCCCCTCGTCCGCAAGCTTGCGGCTGACCACGGCATCGACCTGTCGAGCCTCAAGGGCACCGGCATCGGTGGTCGCATCCGCAAGCAGGACGTCATGGCCGCTGCCGAGGCGGCCAAGGCTCCTGAGCCCGCGGCCGCTCCCCAGGCCCCGGCTGCCAGCCCCGCTTCAGCCACTGCGCCTGCCGCCGCCGCACCGGCGTCAACGCCAGACGCTGGCGCCGGCCTGCGCGGAACCACGCAGACCATGAGCCGCCTCCGCAAGGTGATCGCCAAGCGAATGGTCGAATCGCTGCAGGTCTCGGCCCAGCTCACGACCGTGGTCGAGGTCGACGTCACGAAGATCGCGCGCCTGCGCGACCGTCACAAGTCCGATTTCGAAAAGCGCGAGGGCACCAAGCTCAGCTTCCTGCCCTTCTTCGGGCTGGCTGCGGTCGAGGCACTCAAGACCCACCCCACGGTCAACGCGAGCATCGAGGGTGACGATGTCACCTATCACGGTGCCGAGCACGTCGGCTTCGCGGTCGACACACCCAAGGGGCTGCTCGTGCCCGTGGTCAAGAACGCCGGGGATCTCAACATCGCCGGCCTCGCCCGAGCCATCGCCGATGTTGCCGATCGCACTCGCAACAACAAGATCACGCCGGACGACCTGTCCGGTGGGACCTTCACGATCACCAATACGGGTTCTCGTGGGGCGCTCTTCGACACCCCGATCATCAACCAGCCACAGGTCGCGATCCTCGGGACCGGCGCGGTCGTGAAGCGTCCCGTCGTCGTCAAGGACGCCGACGGTGGCGAGACGATCGCCGTGCGCTCGATGGTCTATCTGGCGCTCTCCTACGACCACCGGATCGTCGACGGGGCGGACGCCGCTCGCTTCCTCACCGCGATGAAGAACCGGCTCGAGGAGGGCGAGTTCGAGAGCTCGCTCTGAGCTGTCGCCATCTCCACACACGTTGGGCGGGGCACCGATTCGGTGCCCCGCCCAACGGCGTCTCAGGGCCCGCGGACCTCCCAAACGCGCCAACCACCCTCGGTCCAGGCGATGACGAGATCCAGTTCCTCGACGGCTCCCGCGGCGCGCCGCTCGCGACCGGTCGCTCGGACGACCTCATGCTCGGACACGAGGGTCCTGGATCGCACGATGAGCCGGTCCTGGGTGTCGCCGGTGCGTGCCATGGCGGTCAGCACGTTGATCCGCAATCCCTCGAGGTGTGCGCCCTCGACGAGGAGCTCGTCGAGGTCTGCAGCGTCGGCCGCTCTGGCCGGGCTGCCGTCGGCACTGACTGCATCCAACGCCGCCGCTCGCGCACCCTCCTCAGCCCTCGGCGCGGTCCACAGCGCCGTCCGTGCGTCAGCCAGCCGCTGGAGGATCCGCGGAACCTGCTCGGCCGTGGGCACCCGCGCCATGAGGTCGGCGGCACTCGCAGCCGCCCCATCGGACACCAGATGAGGGTTGGCACCCCCCTCATCCGAGGGTGCAGCCGTCGGTGCGGCCAACGACGGGCTCGGCGATGTCCCGGTGGACACGCTCTGCCCTGCCGCACCGCTCCATTGGCCCTGCGCGGCAGCCACGCCACCGAGCAGCACGAGGGCCGCAAGGCTACCCACGGCCAACACCCGCGCCGAGAGTTTCAGTGGACGACCTGCTCGAGGAGCCGCCGCCAGCGACCGCTCGCGCATGGCCCTGAGTTCGCTTCGGGTGGTCGCGAACCGAGCAACCTCGCCATCCCCGGCCGTGCCCCTACGCATCCTCGTCCCCGCAGGTGGGCTCTGGACCCCTTGATCCGGCAGGGCCCCCCTCAGTCGGCGGGTGAGTCCGGCCACCGTGTCCCCGTCGCGCACCAGGACGAGGGGTTCGGCCTCCGCCGCGGCATAGGCCAGATTGGCCAACCTGATCGCGTCCGGACGTGCCGCCGCTTCGGGTGCCAGCGCGTCACGAAGGACCGCGAGCAATGGATGGCCCGTGAGGTCCGGACGGCCGTTCGTGACGATCCACTCATCAAGGGGCGCGCGCAGGGGTGCGACCTCCGGGACCGTCCCGGTGACGAGATAGAGGCCAAGGCACGCCACGGCATACACATCGGAGGCGGCCCGCGGCACCGAGCCGAGGAGGACTTCCGGTGCGACGAAGCCATCGCTGCCCCACACATCACCGTCCACCTGTCCGAGGGCGTGCGACGCGCCGAGATCGGCCAGCGCCGGGCGTCCGCGCAGGTCGAGGAGGACGTTGTCCGGGCTGACGTCGCCATGGACGACACCGTGTGCGTGGAGGGCCCCGAGCGCCGCCGCGATGGGGACGAGCACGGTGATCGCCTCACCAGCGCTCAAGTGACCACGCGTCGCCACGACCTCCCGTACCGATCCACCTCCCATGACGTCCATGACGACGGCGAAGCGGCCATCGTCGAGCGCGACCAGCCCTTGAACGGGCACGACATGCGGGATCTTGAGGCTTCGCGCCGCATCGACCTCCCGGGCAAGAGCGACCGGATCACCGGAGACGATCTTGACCGCCACGGGCGACCGGTCCACCTCGCGGACGGCAGACCAGACCCGGCCGCCGCTGCCCTGCCCCAGCGGCTCGCCCATGCGATATCCGGGCACCAGGGGCGGGTTCGCTGCACCTGTGAAGTCGACGTCGTCCATGCATCCACGATGCTCGACAACCGAGTCCCGTGCCGGTTGTCCACAGGGCAATTGCCGATCCGCCGCTCCGGTCGTCTGCAATGCTCAACGCATGACCGCTGACGCTCCGACCATCCTCGCGACCTCCGGCGGCTATCGCTACGGCACCCGGATTCGCTTGGAGTTCAACGCCCTCGTCCACCACGCCGTCGATCTGGCAGGCGTCACCGGCCATTCCCCTCGGATTTGTGTGGTCGGGACGGCCAGCGGGGACCAGCAGTTCTTCAGCAACTGGGTCCGCGAGGCCGGACGGGTGGCGGGCTTCGAGGTGAGCACCCTCGATCTCTTCCCCATGCCCAACGTCCCGGACATCGCAGAGCACCTCCTCGCTCAGGACGTCATCTGGGTCAACGGCGGATCCGTGGCGAACCTTCTGGCCGTCTGGGACGTGCATGGCCTGCGCCCGAACATACGGGCCGCCTGGGAGGCCGGCGTCGTGCTCTCGGGCGTCTCGGCCGGGTCCATTTGTTGGTATGCCGGGGGCACCACCGACTCCTTCGGCCCGGATCTGCGGGTGGTCACCAACGGGCTCGCGCTGCTGCCGTACGGCAACGGCGTGCACTACGACTCCGAGGCGGGACGTCGTCCGAAGGTCCATGAGTTGGTCACTGGTGGCACGTTGCCGACGACCCACTGCACCGACGACGGTGTCAGACTGGTCTATCGAGGCACACAACTCATCGAGGCCGTGAGCGAGGTCGACGGCGCGCAGGCCTACGTCGTGAGTCGTGGCCTTGACGGAGCGCACGAGGATGTAATCGCACCTCGCCGGCTGCCTGAGCCCCCTTCCGGCCGCTGAGACCCTGACCGGGCCCGGCGCCCGCAGGACCAGGACCACGAGGGATCCGCGCCCGGGCCGCGCGTCAGTCGGGGCGTTGTCCGGGCGTGATGACCTCGACCTCTCGATGGTCGGATGCGCTGGTGCGGGCCGCGTCGAGGACGGCCAGGACGTGCACTGCATCGCGCGGGTCCACGGGCATGGCGCTCTGGGGGTCGGCCGCAGTCAAGGCGGCAGCCACCGCACGGTAGAAGTCGGCCTGGCTGCTCTCGGCACGCGTGACCGGCTCGCGCTGGTCTCCCCGCCACAGCCAGCCGCAGTGGCCGTCCGCATCAGCGAGGTCGGCGAAGGTCACCGGCTCGTCCGACAGGGCGGCGAGCACGTATGCCGCGTCGCGGCCGAGCAGTCGCACCCGCGGACCGGGGGCACCAGCCAAGGACGTGGCGGACAGGTGGGAGGTGACGCCGGACTCGTGTCGACAGAGCAGGAAGGTGTCATCGTCGGCCGTCGTGGTCAGGGTGTTGATCACCGCTGACACGGTGTCGATCGGGCCGAAGAGCTGGACAGCGGCATCGACGAGATGGCTCTGCAGGTCCAGGAGAATCCCGCCGCCATCCTCACTGGCGAGGTTCTCGCGCCAGCGGTCCTTGGGCACTGGACGCCAACGCTCCCAGCGGTGCTCGAAGCGGAAGGCTTCGCCGACCAGGCCTTCCTGCACGACTCGGGCGAGGGTCGAGTGTTCCGGGTCGTAGCGCCTGTTCTGGAAGACCGTGAGCGGCACCTGCTCGTGCTCGGCCAGGTCGACGATCTCGAGGGCATCGTCGGCGTTGACGGCCATGGGCTTGTCGATGACCAGCGGGATTCCGGCATCGATGAGCACACGGGCGTTGGCGAGGTGGTCACCGCTGGGTGAGGCCACGACGGCGAGATCGAGGTCGTCACGCAGGGTCACGAGCTCTTCGATGCTCGACACGACGACCACGCCGGGGTGGTCCTCTGCTGCGTGCGCCGCTCGCTCTGCGTTTCGGGTGACGACATGGGTCACGGTGAGGCCGGCCTCACGCAGCGGGGGTGTGTGGATCTGGCGGCCAGCCATGCCGTAGCCGACGAGGGCAACACGAGTCATGGGCACAACCCTAGACATTCGCGTTCACGCCGACGGGCGCGCCACCGAACAAGAGCGGGCACGGCATCGACCGGTGCGCGCGGTCCCGGTCCGACACGGGACTAGCGTTGGGGCATGCGATTCGAGCACCTCGGCTTCGCGCCGGACTTCGTGGACTACGAGGCGGGTTGGGCACATCAACGTGAAGTGCATGCCGCCGTCGTGGCCGGGGACCTCCCCGACACCACGCTCCTGCTCGAGCACTCGGCCGTCTACACCGCCGGCAAGCGCACCGAGGACCACCAGCGCCCCTTCGACGGCACCCCGGTGATCGACGTGGACCGAGGCGGCCTCATCACCTGGCACGGTCCGGGCCAACTCGTGGGCTATCCGATCGTCTTCCTGCAAGCCGTCCCCATCGACGTCGTCGCCCATGTCCGACGCCTCGAGGAGGTCATGATCCGGGTCTGCGCGGACTTCGGTGTCGAGGTGGACCGCGTCGAGGGTCGCTCAGGGGTCTGGGCCCTGGCCGATGAGCGCGGCCCTGATCGCAAGCTCGGGGCCATCGGCGTGCGGGTCAGCCGTCGAGTGACGATGCACGGTTTTGCCCTCAATTGCGATGCCGACCTGTCCTGGGCCAACAACATCGTGGCTTGCGGCATCGAGGACGCCGGGGTGTCGTCCTTGACCCGCGAGGCTGGGCAGACGATCACCGTTCAGGACGTCCTCCCCCACGCCGAGAAGCACCTCACCGACGTGCTCGGCTGACCAGTCGGAGTCACCGTCATGCAGCTCGGGGCACCTGTCCCGCCCGTTGCGTGACCGTGGGCTCCGACGGTGGCCGCATGGGCCCCGACAGGACGCCGCGTAGGCTTGGTGATCGTGACGATCGCACCTGAGGGACGCAAACTGCTCCGCGTGGAGGCCCGCAACGCGGAGACCCCCATCGAGCGCAAGCCCGAGTGGATCCGCACGACGGCCAAGATGGGGCCTGAGTACACCGCGATCCACTCGATGGTGAAGTCCGAGAGTCTGCACACGGTCTGCCAAGAGGCTGGCTGTCCCAACATCTTCGAGTGCTGGGAGGACCGCGAGGCGACCTTCCTCATCGGTGGGGACATCTGCACCCGGCGCTGCGACTTCTGCGACATCGCGACCGGCAAGCCCCGCGAGCTGGACCTCGACGAGCCGCGACGGGTCGCCGAGTCGGTCCGGACGATGGGCCTGCGCTATGCCACCGTGACGGGTGTGGCTCGGGACGACCAGCCCGATGGCGCCGCCTCGCTCTACGCCGAGACGATCCGACAGATCCACGCCCTCAACCCCAACACCGGGGTCGAGATCCTCCCCCCTGACTTCGGCGCCGAGCCCGCGCTCGTGGGCCAGGTCTTCGACGCCCGACCCGAGGTCTTCGCTCACAACCTCGAGACGGTCCCCCGCATCTTCAAGCGGATCCGTCCCGCCTTCACCTACGAGAAGTCGCTGCGGGTGCTCACCATGGCGCGCGACGCGGGTCTGGTCACCAAGTCCAACCTCATCCTGGGCATGGGCGAGGAGGAGCTCGAGATCCACCAGGCGATCGAGGACCTCCACGAGGCGGGCACCGACATCCTCACCATCACCCAATACCTCCGGCCCTCGAAGTTGCACCACCCGATCGACCGGTGGGTCAAGCCCGAGGAGTTCGTGCACTGGAGTGACGTGGCGACCGACCTCGGTTTCAAGGGCGTCATGGCCGGGCCGTTGGTCCGCAGCTCCTATCGCGCCGGCCGACTGTGGGCCGCGGCGATGGCCAAGTGGGGCCGGGACCTGCCCGCACACCTCGCACACCTGGGTGACGGAGCCGGCGAGCCGGCCCGCCAGGAGGCCGCGTCGCTCGTGGCGCGCGCTCGCGCCGCCGTAGACTAGGTCCCCAGGGGCCCGGCCGCAGCGCCGTGGCCGGACTTCGCAGACATCACCCCCAGACGCAGGAGCACACCGAGCGTGGCCGACGACAAGAAGACGGGCGACAAGAAGGCCGTCGACAAGAAGGGCGCCGACAAGGAGCCCGGTCGGATCGCCCAGATCCGCCAGAGCTATCAGGCAATCCGTGGCCTGGACCCCAAGATCGGCTGGTGGATGCTCGGTGCGGCGCTGCTGACCTTCGTGGTCATCGCCGCGATCGGATTCGCGCTCGGCGGCTTCTGGCGCTGGTACTTCATCCTCGTCGCGATCCCGTCCGCCGCCCTCGCCGCCGTCTTCGTGATGAACCGCCGGGGCAACAAGGCGATGTACACCGCCCTCGACGGTCAGCCCGGAGCCTCGGGTGCCGCTCTCATGGGCATGGGCAAGCGCGGTTGGTACACCTCGCAAGAGCCCGTCGCCGTCGACGCGGTCCGCGGCACCAAGATCAGTGACATGACGGGGGCCGCCATGGTCTTCCGCGCGCTGGGCCGCCCCGGCATCGTGCTCATCGGCGAAGGGCCGGCTGCGCGCGTCACCAAGCTCCTCAAGGCCGAGGAGAAGAAGGCCGCTCGCGTCGCCCCGGGCGTGCCGATCCACCTCTGGACCCTCGGCGAGGGCGAGGGCGAAGTCCCGATCCGCAAACTCTCCTCGAAGCTCACCCGGATGCGCCCGGTCCTCACCAAGCAGGAGGTCTCGGTCGTCAACAAGCGCCTCCGGTCGCTGCCCGGGATCCGCTCGGCCGTGCCCGCTGGCGTGGACCCGACCCGGGCCCGGATGAACCGCGGAGCCCTGCGGGGCAAGTGAGCCTGCGCCGACTTCAGGCGGGAATCATGGGACTCAGCGGCGGACGAGGACCGTCCCGGCGATGACGTCGTGATAGCCGCGGCCGTCCTTGGCCGTGAGGATCGCGGGCAGGAAGAGGCACAGGAGCGCGGTGCGGACGAGCACCTGCACTGGGTAATTGCCCGGTCGCACCTGCCGCAGTTGCAACCCGAAGACGTAGTGCCCGAAGGTCGCGGCGACGAAGACCAGAGACAAGACGGTGAGCAGAGCGAAGACGCCAAGCGGCACGAACGACCGCGCGCCACTCGCGCCAAAAGCGTTGCGCGCGAACAGGAAGACGACGCCTTGTGCCACGACCCAGTCGATGATCACTCCCCCGAAACGGCGCCCCAAGGGAGCCAGCGACCCGGGCCCGGCGGCCGGGAGACCGAGCAGCTCCCCGGCATACGCTCCGCTTGTCGGCCCCGCCGCACCCTTGCTGTCGCTCGCCACGAAGACAGGGTATGCCGTGCCGCCACCTTCCATGGAACGGGCACCTCGTCTCGCGATGCGAGACCCGGCAGACGTAACACGCGCGAAACACGGGAGTCATGGCCGGGAAATCGCACCCACGTACCTTGGTCACAACGCACCGGGCCGGCGCACGGCCCGATCATCTGCACGACACCTGCAACAACCTGCATCAGGAGGCACCACCCGTGTTCAGTTCTGCTGACGAAGTCCTCGCCTACATCAAGGACGAGGACGTCAAGTTCGTCGACATCCGTTTCTGCGACCTCCCCGGCGTCATGCAGCACTTCAACGTGCCCGCCGAGAGCCTCGACGAGGACTTCTTCACGGTCGGTCAGGCCTTCGATGGCTCCTCGATTCGCGGCTTCCAGGCGATCCACGAGTCCGACATGAAGTTGCTGCCGGACGTGGCGACGGCCTACCTCGACCCGTTCCGTGCCGAGAAGACGCTCATCATGAACTTCTCGATCGTCGACCCGTTCACCGACGAGCCC
>DAOLRO010000057.1:0-14915 GCA_035418665.1 Phycicoccus sp. | reverse complement strand
ATCCGGCACTCCGCCGCGAAACTCTCGGCGAGTCATGTCTGGACATCCGGTCCTGTTGTCTGCACACTAATACGCATTACGTAGTAGTGTGTGACGCGAAGGAATGGGGCAGGCATGGAGGCCACACAACTGGTCAAGGGGGTGCTCGACCTCGCCGTCCTGGCCGTCGTCGCCGAATCCGACGGCTACGGCTACGACGTCGTCCGGCGCCTGCGAGCCGCCGGACTCGAGGAGGTCGGGGACGCCTCGGTCTACGGCACTCTCCGCCGGCTCTATGCCGCCGGAGCACTGACGAGCTACGTCGTCCCGAGCGACGAGGGACCCCACCGCAAGTACTACGGCATCAACGCCCAAGGCCGCACGATGCTCGAGTCGCAGGGCAAGACGTGGGGCGAGTTCGCCCAGACCATGGACAAGCTCCTCAAGGAAGCAAGGGTCGCATCATGAACGAGTCCGTCGTCCTCCCCGCCCGCGAGGCCATCCACTCCTACGTCGCCAACGTGCGCTTCCACCTCTCGGACCTGCCGAGCGAGGAACTCGACGAGCTCGTCGGCGGCCTCGAGGCCGACCTCGCCGAACGCGCGACCGAGTTGCCCGATGGCGCTGACCTCTCGTCGGCCTTCGGTGCACCCGAGGCGTATGCCGCGGAGTTGCGTTCCGCAGCCGGCCTGCCTCCCCGAGTGGTCGAGGCCGTGCCCGCACCGCCGCGTCCGGGCTTCCTGCGGGAGCAGGAACTCAGCTGGCGCGCGTCGCGGGACGCCTTCCTCGCCACGCACTCGTGGGCTGCCGAGCTGCGGCCCGTCTGGTGGGTGACCCGCGGCGCGATCCTGGCCATGCCGGTGGCGCTGATGACGGGCATCGGCCTGGGCAACCCGGTCGCCTGGCTCATGGTGCTCGCGGGTGCGGGCCTGTCCTTCTGGTGGTCGCGGCGTGATCCGGCGCCGTCGACGTGGACCAATCGACTGGGCATCCTGGCCTCGGTGGCAGCGCTGCTGCTCGCCATCCCGATGGCCCTGACCGTCATGGCCCGGTCTGCGTGGTCGGGTGGAAGCAATCAGGCCGTGTATTCGGAGCCACAGTGGAGTGCGGGCCCGGTCATGGGCAGCGAGGGGGTCTGGGTCAATGGCGAACCAGCGACCAACCTCTACGTCTATGACGCCGACGGCAACCGGATCGACCGGGTGCGGATCTTCAACCAGTACGGACAGGCCGTCGCAGTACCACTCGAAGGGCTCGAACAGATCAACGTCGAGCTCGGTCGGACCTCGCAGCCCGCCCTCCCGACCAACCCGGACGGGAGCAGGGATGTCAACCGCGTCGTCTTCCCGATCCGGTGGGGGAGCCTGACCGGTTGGGAGGCCTCGACCGGGCAGTGGGAGCCGCCCGTGAAGATCTCGACGCTGCCCGCAGATCCGCAGGCGAGCGCCGACCCGTCGGCGACGGCCACCCCGGCACCCACGGCAACGCCGGAGCCCAGCCCGTCCGCAACCGTCAGTCCTTGATCCCCAACTGCTCGCGCAGGCCGCCCCAGACGTAACTCGTGGCCAGCTCAGCCGTTTCCTGCGGGGTGGCACCGCTGTACAAGGCGCGCTCGGTGAGCCGTTCCATGATGACCACGAGGATGTCCATGTGGCGCAGCAACACCTCACGATCGTCGCCAGCGATGGCGGTGGAGGTCATGACCACCGTGGCGAGAACCTCGTTGAACCGGTCGCGAATGGCGAAACGGGACGTCGGATCCTGGGCGAGGGCGGCGCCGTCGTTCTGATACGCCCGGAAGGGAGCGGGTCGCCCGAGGACGAAGGACGTGTACGACCTGATGACCGTGGCGACGGCCTCCCGGGGTCCGATGCTCGGATCCAACCTCGCCGTCAGTGACTCCAATTCCTCGATCAGGTCCTCGGTCGCTCGCCAGAGGACCGCGATGAGCAACTTGTCCTTCGAGCCGAAGTGCGAATAGAGCACCGGTTTGGTGATCGCGGCCCGCTCGGCGATGAGGTCCATCGTCGTGTCCGTGTAGCCGACGTCGCCGAACACCTGCTCCGCGACGTCGAGGAGTTGGGTGCGACGTTGCTCACCCGTCATGCGCTGTGTGCGTGGAGTGCCCGCCTTGGGCCCGTGTTGGCGGGCTTTCGTCGTCGGGGTTGATTCCTTGGCCATCTCGTCCATTTCTTTCGTCGTGTCGGACGACGCGCTCGTGGGCACATTCCACCGCACCCGGGCACTCGCGGGACAGCGACACGACCGAACCGTGATGTACGGCAAGGGCCTACAGTGGCCACGCCCCCGTGGCCCAACTGGCAGAGGCAGGCGACTTAAAATCGCCACAGGTGCGAGTTCGAATCTCGTCGGGGGCGCTCGTCGGCCTTTGCCGCTGTGCCGGGAACGATCCGCAGCCCAGGGTGGTTAGAGTGAAGGAACGCCACCGGACTGCCCGGTGCCATGACCATCACGGAGGATCGATGGCCGCCAATCCCGCCTTCAACCGTCTCGAGCAGGATGCTCGCAACGGCTACGCAGGCTTCCAGTCCCAGGGCTCCCAGCCCTACCCGCAGGCGACCTACCCGCAGCCGGGGGCGCCGATCGGGCAGGACCAACTTCAAGACATGTACAACCAGCCCTCCGCGGGCCCGGTCCAGACCGGCCGTGTGACCATGGACGACGTCATCATGAAGACCCTCGGGCTCTTCGCGATCGTCGTGGTCACCGGCGCGGTCGGATGGTTCGTCGCGGCGAGCAACCCCGGCCTCGGTTTCATGCTGTGGATGGGCGGCATGATCGGCACGCTCATCCTTGGTCTGGCCATCGCCTTCAAGAAGACCCTCTCGGTGCCGCTCATCATCGGGTATGCCGTGCTCGAGGGCTTGTTCGTCGGTGCCGTGAGCCAGTTCTTCGAACTCCGCTATGGCGGGATCGTCGGGCAGGCGGTGCTGGCGACTCTGGCCACCTTCGCCGGGATGTTCGCCGCCTACAAGTTCGGCCTCATCAAGGTCAACGACAAGTTCCGTCGCATCGTGACCATGATGATCTTTGGCTACGCGATCTTCGCGGTGGTCAACTTCATCTACGCCATGGTGACGAGCACGCCGTTCGGCATCGGTGGCACCGGCATGGTGGGCGTCCTCATCTCCCTGTTCGCGGTCGGTCTGGCGTCGGTCTCGCTGGCCCTGGACTTCGACTCCATCGACCGGGCGATCGCCACGGGAGCGCCGCAGAAGTACAGCTGGCTCCTGGCTCACGGCCTCATCGTCACGCTGGTCTGGCTCTACATCGAGTTCCTGCGCCTCCTCGGTCGTCTCCGCGGCGACTGACCAGGCCGCACCATCAGGTATGCCGTGAGGCGTGACAACGCATCGGCCCCGCCCTCTGTGGGCGGGGCCGATCCGCGTCCTCGT
Organism: Phycicoccus sp.; assembly: GCA_035418665.1. Classification (GTDB taxonomy): domain Bacteria; phylum Actinomycetota; class Actinomycetes; order Actinomycetales; family Dermatophilaceae; genus Phycicoccus_A. Next base: position 11,520 of record DAOLRO010000057.1, on the reverse strand, counting down.
GAGGTGATCACCGAGCTCGAGCGCCTCGAGCGACGCTGGTCGCAGTTGCCACTGGAGCGAGCCGAGCGGGCACTCCCCACTCTCCGCGCCACGCTTGACACTCTGACGGCGGCCTCAGGGCGGGACCCGGTCCCCGACCTGGGCCCGGGGTCCGCTCTCCACCAACTCAAGGTCCTCGTCTGGGAAGCCTGCCTCTCCGCGGCGCGCGACGGCAGCGCACGTCAGGCGGACGGCATACGGGATCTGGTGACGTCTCTCTCGGACCTGCGCCGCGCCTTGCCCTGACGAGCGGCGTCAGCTCAGGCGCTCGATGATGATCGCCATGCCCTGGCCGCCGCCGACGCACATCGTCTCGAGGCCGAACTGCTTGTCGCGCGACTGCAGTCCGTTGATGAGCGTGGTCATGATGCGCGTGCCGGTCGACCCGAACGGGTGCCCGAGCGCGATGGCGCCGCCGTGGACGTTGAGCTTGTCGTGGTCCATGCCGAGGTCGTCGGCCGAACCGAGCACCTGCACGGCGAAGGCCTCGTTGATCTCGTAGAGGTCGATGTCGTCGATGGTCATTCCAGCCCGACGCAGCGCCTGGCGGGAGGCCTCGACCGGGCCCATGCCCATGATCTCGGGGGACAGGCCGGAGACGCCCGTCGAGACGATGCGGGCGAGCGGCGTGATGCCGAGTTGCTTGGCGCGGGTGTCGCTCATGACGACCACGCCGGAGGCGCCGTCGTTGAGCGGGCAGCAGTTGCCGGCGGTGACGGTGCCCTCCTCGCGGAAGACCGGCTTGAGGCCCTGGACCGCCTCGAGCGTCACGCCCGCCCGAGGGCCGTCATCGGTGGACACGACCGTGCCGTCGGGCATGGTGACGGGCAGGATCTCGCGCTCGAAGAAGCCGGCGTTGATCGCTGCCTCGGCACGGTTCTGGGAGAGCACGCCCCACTCGTCCTGGCGCTCGCGGGAGATGCCGCGGGAGGTGGCGACGTTCTCGGCCGTCTGGCCCATGGCGATGTAGGCATCAGGCAGGAGGCCCTGCTCGCGCGGGTCGGTCCATGTGGCGTTGCTCGCCGCCGTCTCGAGGGTGCGTGCCTGCGCATCTGCGAAGAGCGGGTTGAGCACCTGCGCATCGGACTCTCCGGCGCCCCGGAAACCCAGCATCTGCGAGACGGACTCGACGCCGCCGGAGATGAAGACGTCGCCCTCACCGGCCTTGATCGCGTGGAAGGCCATCCGCATCGTCTGGGTCGAACTCGCGCAGAAGCGGTTGACCGTCGCGCCCGGAATGGCGTCGAAGCCGGACAGCACGGCGATGATGCGCGCGAGGTTGTTGCCGGCGCGACCCTCGGGGTAGGCGGTGCCCCAGTAGAGGTCTTCGACATCAGTCGGGGACAGTTCGGGCACCTTGGCCAGCAGTGCCTGGACGACCTGGACCGACAGGTCGTCGGGCCGGATGTCCTTCATCGAGCCCTTCATGGCCCGACCGATCGGGGTGCGGGCGGTGGCGACGATGACTGCTTCGGGCACGATCGTTCTCCTTCGTTGGTGGGACCGCGTGGCTGCTGGCCGAGGGGTCTTCCGGGCACGACTGCTTCGATCGTATGCCGGGTGGTCGCCTCGGGCACTGTGCGTTGTCTCACCCCGTGGCGGCCTCCGAAGAGTGCCGTGGCGGGGTGCGCGGGAGGGCTTGCGGGTGTTGGATGAAGGCATGAGCAACGAGAGGAGGCGGGCCTCGTCGGGCTCGCCCTATGAGTCCACCGTCGGCTTCTCCCGCGCAGTGCGGGTCGGCAATCACATCTTCATCTCGGGCACAGCACCCATCTGCGAGGACGGGACCGTCGTGCCGGAGGCCACCTCCCAGGCGCGCCGCTGCTGGGAGATCGCCCTCAAGGCGCTCGAGGAGTTGGGTGGCAGCGTCTCTGACGTGGTCCGCACGCGCCACTACCTGACGACCGCGGACGCGGACGTCGTCGATGCGGTGTCATCGGTGCACGGGGACGTGTTCGGTGAGGTCCGCCCGGCCTCGACCATGGTCGTGGTCGCCGCACTGCTCGACCATCGCTGGCTGGTCGAGATCGAGCTGGAAGCGATCGTCAGCTCCCACTGACCGCTCACTGCTCTCGGTCGGCTCCCCCGGGAGTCTCCGCGGTCACCGCGCTGGCCGGATCGGCCGGTGGGGTCGCGATCGGAGTCGCCTCGGTGGGGCGACGGCGGCGCAGGGCGGCCCAGCGACCGCGGGGTCCGCGGGCCTGACCGGCCACCTCGGCCGGGCTGACCTCGGTGCCCGGAGTCAACACGGCCTGGCCGGCGGCGACGGCGACCGGACCGAAGCCTTCGCCCCGGTGGGGCTCGGGGGCACGCTCGGCGACACCGGGCGCGCCCCAGACGCCCATGGCCGCGCAGACCGACGGCAGGAGAGCTGCCGCTGCTCGGGCGTAACCCGCTGCCGAGGGGTGGAATCGGTCAGCCCCGAACATCTCCCGGGGCGAGGCATAGAACTCCGGCCCGAGCAGGTCTCCGAGCGACACGGTGCGACCGCCGGCCTCGACGACCGCCACCGTCTGGGCGGCTGCCAGGTCGCGGCTCCATCGCCGCATGAGCAGGCGGAGGGGCTGGGGCACGGGCTCCACTGTCCCCAGGTCCGGGCAGGTGCCCACGACGACCTCGGCGCCGAAGCCACGGGCCCGGCGCACCACGGTCTCCAGGTGCCGGACGGCACTCGCGCGGTCCACCCGATGGGTGACGTCATTGGCGCCGACCATGACGACGACGAGGTCCGGAGGTCCTCCGTCCTCGACCGCATCCGCGAGTTGGCGCTCCAGATCCGAGGATTCGGCTCCGACCACCGCACGATTGGTGAGTTCGACCCGACGACCCAACAGGGCGGACACGCCGGTCGCGATGATCGCGCCGACGGTCTGCTGTGGTTCGTCCGCGCCGAGACCAGCCGCCGTGCTGTCACCGATGACGATGAAGTGGATGGGCTCGCCCGGCCCGGAGCCGTAGCGACCGTCATGCGCGGGCGCCCCGTCGAACGGTGACCCCACGATGCGCCGAGCGATGGCGGCTTCCGCCCGCACCACGGCATACCCGATGACGCCCAGGGCAGCACTCGCTGCGGCCAGGCCACCGCCCCCGTAAGCGGCTGTGGCCGCGATCTTTCGGGCTCGTCGTGCGCGTCCCACTGCTGGTCCTCCCCTCGAGACGGAGTTCGAGTGTCACGAGGTCCAACGCCGAGGTCAACCCCCTGCGTTCCCGTCGGGCGAGTCGTGGCGCTCTCGTTAGGGTTCGGTCATGGACATCCCTGACCTCGTCGGACGCCAAGCCATCACCCATCACCTCGTGACGGCAGCCGACACCGCCGAGGCCGTCGGGTCTGGCTCGCTGCCGGTCCTGGGCACTCCGCGACTCATCGCCTGGCTGGAAGGTGCGACCTGCGCGGCGATCGACTCGGAACTCGGTGCGGGCCTGACCAGTGTCGGCACCCGCGTCGAGATCGAACATCTCGCCGCCACAGCAGTCGGGGGTGAGATCGCCTGCACCGCAACGGTGATGCGGCAGTCGACCCGATCACTCTCGTATGCCGTGACCGCCGTCGACTCTCACGGCACCGACGTTGGGCGAGGGACGATCGCTCGGGTCGTCGTCGACGCCGAACGTTTCCTGTCCCGCCTCCCCTGACGTGCTGCCGATTCGATGTATCTGGCGACGCGGATCAGGGCGATGGATACATCGAATCGGATGAGTCAGATGCCGAGGGTGTTGCGGGGGTAGGTCGCGTCGACGTCCGTGACGATGTTGACCAGATAGGGCAGTCCGCTCGCGAAGGCACGGTCGAGGGCCGGACCGATCTCGCGCGGGTCGGTGACGAGTTCCCCGCCGCCGCCGAGGGCCGTCACGACCTGGTCGTAGCGGGTGCGCGGCGCAAGGTCGGCGATGACGTCATAGCCGTAGAGCATCTGCATCGGGCCCTTCTCCAAGCCCCAGGCACTGTTGTTGCCCATGACCATGACGACCGGAAGTCGGTGTCGCACAAGGGTGTCCACGTCGCTCAGGGCGAAGCCGGCCGCACCGTCACCGAGGAGCAGCACGACCTGGCTGTTCGGCCGGGCAATGCGCGCCGCGATCGCCGCACCGATGCCTGCGCCGAGGCAGCCGAAGGGGCCGGGGTCGAGCCAGCACCCGGGGCGCTGCGGCTCGACGAACTTCCCCGCGAAGGACACGAAGTCGCCACCGTCACCGATGACGACCGCGTCGTCGGCCAGGCGAGGGAGGAGCTCTCCGTAGATCCGCGCCGGGTGGATGGGGTCGGCTTCAGCCGTCAGGAGGGCGCGGTCGCGCTCGGCCGCAGCCTTGACCTGATCGCGCAGGCCGCGCGCCCAGTCGGTCCAGTCAGGCTGGGTTGCCTTGCGCTGCAACCCATCTCGTATGCCGTCGAGCACCTTGGTGAGATCGCCGGCGGCGCTCGCTGCGAGAGTCAGGTGACCAGCGAGTTGGCCGGGTGAGTCGGCGATGTGGACCACCCGAGCCAGCGGTCGCTCGTCCTTGCCCCCGAAGAGGCCGTAGCCGAGGCGGAAGTCCAGTTGTGTGCCCACGACGATGACGAGGTCAGCGTTGTTGAGCGCGGCGCTGCGTACCTTGGTCACCAGGAGCGGGTGCCCGCCGGGCAGGACTCCACGACCCATGCCGTTGGTCAGGGTCGGGATGCCCAGGTCTTCGACGATGCGCCGCGCGGCGACCTCCGCTCCGTCGGCCCAGACGTCGCTGCCCAGGATGAGGAGCGGGTGCGTCGCCCCGGCGAGTTGGTCGACGATGCGCGTCAGGTCATCCGGGTCGGGTTCGGCTCCGCCGTTGGGTTTCCGGGTCGGAGCATCCACAGCCGCGGAGTCGAAGAAGTGGTCGAGCGGCACGTCGAGGAACGCCGGGCCGCGATGGGGGCTGGAGGCCGCCGTGAACACGTCCTCCGTGCACTGGGCGATCTCACCCGCGGAGTGAGCGGTCACGGCATACCGAGTGACGTTCTCGACCAAGGCGACGTGATCGAACTCCTGCAGCGCACCCTGCCCCCAGCGGTTGTCGGGCGAGCGGCCCCCGATGACGACCATGGGTGCGCCGGAGAAGGACGCCTGGGCAAGGGCGCTCACGCCGTTCGTGACGCCGGGACCCGCGGTGAGCACTGCGAGACCGGGAGTGCGGGTCAACTTGCCCGTCGCCTCGGCGGCGAACGCTGCCGTCTGCTCGTGGCGGACGTCGAGCAGCCGGGTGGGCGGGTCAGCGTTGACCGCGGCGTCGTACATCGGGAAGACGTGGGCGCCGGAAAGGGTGAACATCGCCTCGACGCCATGGGCGCGGGCGACGGTGAGGGCGTGGATGCCGCCATGACCTTCGATCCGGCGCTGTCCTTCGATCTGATCGGTCATGGAGGCGAGCGTATGCCGGGTGGTCGGCCTCGTGCGGCCCGGTCCCGTCGGGAGTGGCGCAGGCCTGAGAGGATGACCGGCATGAAGTATGCCGAGCACATCGCAGACCTCGTCGGGAACACCCCTCTCGTCAAGCTCTCGTCCGTCACCCAGGGCGTCACCAAGGCCACCGTCCTCGCCAAGGTCGAGTACCTCAACCCCGGTGGGTCGGTGAAGGACCGGATCGCCCGTCGGATGATCGAGGATGCCGAGGCGTCGGGAGCGTTGCAACCCGGCGGGACGATCGTGGAGCCAACGTCCGGGAACACCGGTGTGGGGCTCGCGCTGATCGCGCAGCGCAAGGGTTATCACTGCATCTTCGTCTGCCCGGACAAGGTGAGTGAGGACAAGCGCAACGTGCTCAAGGCCTATGGTGCCGAGGTGGTCGTGTGCCCGACGTCCGTCGCGCCGGAGCACCCGGACTCGTACTACAACGTGTCCGACCGTCTGGTGCGGGAGACCCCGGGGGCTTGGAAGCCGAACCAGTACGAGAACCCGATGGGTCCGCTGTCGCACTACGAGACGACCGGGCCGGAGATCTGGGCCGACACCGATGGACGGGTGACCCACTTCGTCACGGGCGCAGGGACCGGCGGCACGATCTCTGGCTCGGGACGCTTCCTGCGCGAGGTGTCTGCGGATCGGCCCGAGTCCGAGGGCGGGCGCGTGCAGGTGATCGCGGCTGACCCGGAGGGCTCGGTCTATTCGGGAGGGACCGGTCGTCCCTATCTCGTGGAGGGCGTGGGCGAGGACTTCTGGCCGGGTGCCTATGACCCGGCCCAGGTGGACGAGGTCGTGGCCGTGTCCGATGCGGACTCCTTTGCCATGACGCGGCGGTTGGCGCGTGAGGAGGGGCTGCTCGTCGGTGGCTCCTGCGGGATGGCCGTCGTGGCTGCCCTCGAGGTGGCGCGCGATCTGCCGGAGGACGCGGTCGTCGTCGTGCTGCTCCCGGACTCGGGGCGTGGCTACCTCTCCAAGATCTTCAATGACGACTGGATGCGGTCCTATGGCTTCTCCAAGGCCACCGAGGGCACCACTGTCGGGGACGTTTTGCGCGGCAAGTCGGGTGCGCTCCCCGCCCTCGTGCACACCCATCCGCAAGAGACGCTCAAGGAAGCCATCGACATCCTGCGCCACTACGACGTCTCCCAGATGCCCGTGGTCAAGGCCGAGCCACCAGTGACGTCGGGCGAGGTGGCCGGGTCGGTGTCCGAGCGTGACCTGCTCGAGCTTCTCTTCACCGGCAAGGCGCACCTGTCCGATGCCGTCGACAAGCACATGGCGGCTGGTTTGCCGCTCGTGGGTGCCGGCGAGCCAGTGGTCGAGGCGCGGCATGCGCTGGAGGGCTCAGATGCGGTGCTCGTCGTCGAGGACGGCAAGCCGGTCGGTGTGCTCACCCGGGCCGACCTGCTCGGCTTCCTCGCCGACTGAGCACTCGGCTCGGTCATGCGCCTCCTGCCGATTCGATGTATTCCGCTACCCGTGTGGGGTCGCGGAATACATCGACCCGGCTGATGGAGCGGTGGGAGTCGCCGGTCGAGAAGGCGATTCGGGAGGCGCAGGAGCGGGGCGAATTCGACAACCTGCCCGGCGCAGGAAAGCCGCTGCCACCGATCAACCCCAACGACCCCGACTGGTTCGTCAAGCAGTTGGCCACACGCGAGCAACTCGACTTCACCGGCGCCCTGCCACCTGCGATCGCGTTGCGCAAGGAGGCCGCGGGCTTCCCGGAGTCACTGCGCGAGTTGAGGTCCGAGGAGTCGGTCCGGGCCGTGCTCGAGGACTTCAACCGTCGGGTCCGAGAGGACCGGCTCCGGCCGAGCGAGGGCCACCTGCCTCGCATGCTCGCGCCGACCGTCGACATTGAGGACCTGGTCACGCTGTGGCGTGCCTCGCGAACCATCGACGCCGATGAGCGCCCTACCCACGCCTCGACTGATTCGCCGGCCGCAACTCGGCCGCGTCGATGGTTCTGGCCATTCAGCGCGCGCTGAGGCCCCGGCAGCACCGCTGGGTTCAGGTGCTCAACAGAGCTGGCGGGCGATCCATTCGGCGCGCAGCGCTTCGGTCTGGGCTGCTTGGGCCTCGGGGTCCAAGAGCAACTCGCTCGGGATCGACTTCTCGGGAAGCCGACGGGTCCGGGAAGCGGGCCGTGCCGCCCCCTCCAGGTGTTCGATGACGGCCAGGAGTCGCGCGCGGGGGTAGCCCCGAGGACCATCCGGCCACAGCTCGTCGGCGCCGCCCTCCATGGCCAACTCCCCCGCGCGCTGTCCGACATCGAGGCACTCGCCCGCCGTCATCAGTGCGGCACGTCCAGCCAACTCGCCCTCGCCGTAACGCCACAGCTCGTGGGCGTAGTGCATTGCCGACATCACGATGCGGAAGTTCCCCAAGGCCGGTCCTCTCTGATCGACGTCTGCTCTGATGATCAGAGAGGCGGCGCGACGTCGGTCTGGGCGGGGAGGTTGGCGACGCCAACCGGGCACGTGAGTCCGTTGGGACCGTGGTTGCAGTATCCCGCAGGATTCTTGTCGAGGTACTGCTGGTGGTAGTCCTCGGCATACCAGAACGGCCCGGCCTCCTCGGCCGTCTGGATCGCGGTGCTGATCTCCCCGGCGCCGACGCGGGTCAACTCACCCTGAAAGGCGTCGCGCGTCGCCTCGGCCGCCGCCTTCTGGACCGGGTTCGTCGGGAAGATGGCCGACCGGTATGCCGTGCCGATGTCGTTGCCCTGGCGGTTGAGGGTGGTCGGGTCGTGGTTCTCCCAGAACGCCTTGAGGATCAGCTCCGGGCTCGTGACGGTCGGGTCGTAGGCGACGAGCACCGTCTCGGCGTGGCCGGTCCGGCCGGTGCAGGTCTCCTCATAGGTCGGGTTGGGCGTGAACCCACCCATGTAGCCCACCGCTGTCGTGACGACGCCCGGCAGCTTCCACATGATCCGCTCGGCGCCCCAGAAACACCCCATGGCGATGTAGAGGGCCTCCGTGCCGTCCGGCCACGGACCTTCGAGCGGCGTGCCGAGGACGGTGTGCGTCGGGGACACCATGAAGGGCCGCTGGTCCCGTCCGGGCAGCGCCTCCTCCCGCGTCGGCATGACGGTCTTGTCTCGTGATCCGAAGAACATCAGTCCAGTCTCCCTTGGCCCAGCGGATAGGTCTCGATGGTGTCGTAACGCGGACGCCGCTCGCGACCTTCCCCGAGGTGGGACTCCACCAGATGGATCTCCTCGACGGTCCAACTGGGGCTGCCGAAGCCCTCGAGCACCCGGAGCCAACGGATCGCACTGAACGGGCGGCCAGAGCGGGCGATCGTCAGGTGCGGCTTGTACGGCCCCCCGGCGACCTCGATCCCGCTCGTCGTCGCGGCCGCCCTGGTGGCGGCCGAGAGGGAGTGCAGCGCGACCGAGCTCGCCTGCGAAAGGTCGAGTGCGGCATACACGTGTTTGGCTCGGTCCGGGTCGGGGAAGGTGCCACCACCGCTGAGCCGCAACGGAAATGGCGTATGCCGTGCCGCCGCCTCCGTGAGTCGCTCACCGAAGGCGTCGAGCGAGCGTTCGGGCACGTCCGCGCAGAAGGCGAGCGTGATGTGGAACTGATCAGGGTCGCTCCAGCGGAGGTCGCCGTGCTCGCGGCGGGGCGCGAGGAAGGTGTCGAGGGAGTCGATGACCTCCTCGGACGGTGTGATGCCGACGAACATGCGCATCGCCCAAGTCTGTCAGTGAGGTGAGACAGTCGTCGGTATCGCGTGTCAGGGTGGGCGTCATGGAGTTCGTGCGCGTGAGTGGGCTGGACCCGGCTCAGGGCGAGTTGTTCGAGCAGTGGGCGCAGGTCTTCATCGATGCTGCGATGGCCGACAACTGGGAGTCGGACGAGCGATCTGCGACTGATCTGCGGGCGATGGAGCTCAACCCTGCGGTGGGGCGTCGGCTCCTGGCAATCGTCGACGCGGGCCGGGTGGTGGCGGGGGCGAGCGTGATGTTTCCGTTGCAGGACAACCTGACCCACTCGTTCGCGACGATCGCAGTGCTGCCGGAGTTCCGGCGCCGCGGGCTGGGGACGCGACTGCTCGACTGGGTCGAGGAGCAGGTCCGTGAGCAGGGGAGGGCGACGCTGCAGATGCACTTCAACGCCCGCCCCGGTGCGCGGCCGGCAGGGTTCGCCTTTGCCGAGCCGCGTGGCTTCTCGCTGGCGCAGCGGCTTCTGCGCAACGACCTCGACCTGTCCACGTGGGCAGGCGACACTGCGAACGTGCCTGTGCCAGAGGGATATCAACTGGTGACGGAGGTTGGTCTGCCGCCGGAGCGCGAGGGGGATTACGCGCGCTTCCAGGAGGCCATGACGACGGACATTCCGCTCGGTGAGCTCGCTCTGGAGCCGGAGGTGTGGGACGTCGAGCGCGTCCGGGCCCTGGGTGAGCGACTTGAGGCGATGGGTCGCACCCGCTGGTTGGTCTGGGCTGAGCACGTGGCATCGGGGAAGGTCGCTGGCTTCACCGAGGTCCAGTGGGCACGGGACCTCGGGCCGGTCGCCTATCAGCAGGACACCCTCGTCCACCGAGACCACCGCGGTCACGGGCTGGGGCTGGCCCTCAAGCGCGCCAATGCCGAACAGGTGGCTCGTGCCGGGACGGGCATCAGGGTGATTCGCACCTGGAATGCGGACGACAACGAGCACATGCTCGCCGTCAACCAGGCCCTCGGCTGCCGCGTTGCCTCGGAGATGCTCGAATGGCAGAAGCACCTCTGACCAAGTCGAGATAGACCAACACGCCGAGGATCGCCACGCGCGACGTTGGCGTATTGGTCTATCTCGACATGGCTGGCGGGCTGCGGGGAGGGTGGAGGGACCGCGTCGCGAGGATGGTCTGCCGGGGAGGTGAGCGGACCGCATACGCTCTGGGGTATGCCAAACGACGAGCCCCTCGGCTTCTCCTCCCGAGCCATCCACGTCGGCTCCGAGCCGGACCCGACGACCGGCGCGGTCGTCCCCCCGATCTATGCGACCTCGACCTACAAGCAGGACGGTGTCGGTGGCCTGCGCGGCGGCTACGAGTACTCGCGCTCGGCCAACCCCACGCGCACCGCCCTCGAGGAGTGCATTGCCTCGCTCGAAGGTGGTGAGCGCGGGTTCGCCTTCGCCAGTGGACTGGCCGCGGAGGACGCCGTGCTCCGCTCGGTGCTGCGCCCCGGCGATCACGCGGTCGTGCCGAGCGATGCCTACGGCGGCACCTATCGACTGTTCAACAAGGTGGTCAAGGGCTGGGGGATCGAGCACTCGATCGCCAAGATCGCCGATCTCGACTCGGTGCGCGCGGTCATCCGGCCCGAGACCAAGCTGATCTGGATCGAGTCGCCGACCAACCCCCTGCTCGGCATTGCGGACATCGCCGCTGTCGCCGAGATCGCCCACGAGGCAGGAGCGTTGCTGGCCGTCGACAACACCTTCGCCTCCCCCTATCTGCAGAATCCCCTCGCGCTGGGCGCCGACATCGTCATGCACTCGACGACGAAGTACTGCGGCGGTCACTCCGATGTCGTCGGGGGAGCGCTGGTAACGCGGGCCGGAGCCAAGACCTCCTCCGGTGAGGACGTGACGGAGCGAATTGCGTTCCACCAGAACGCGATGGGCGCTGTCGCGGGGCCTTTCGATGCGTGGCTGGTGCTGCGCGGGCTCAAGACGCTCGCGGTCCGCATGGAGCGCCACTGCGACAACGCCGAGGCGATCGTCGACTTCCTCCAGGGCCATGACGGGGTGACCCAGGTCTTCTATCCGGGGCTGGCCGACCACCCGGGCCACGACATCGCTGCGCGTCAGATGAAGCGCTTCGGCGGCATGGTCTCCTTCCGCGTGCGCGGCGGGGAGGATGTCGCGGTCAAGGTGACTGGCGAGACCCAGATCTGGACCCTCGGCGAATCCCTCGGTGGGGTCGAGTCCCTGATCGAGCACCCGGGGCGGATGACGCACGCCTCGGTCGCGGGCACCGAGCTCGAGGTCCCCGCTGACCTGATCCGCCTCTCGGTCGGCATCGAGGATGCCGCCGACCTGATCGCCGACCTCAAGCAGGCCCTCGA
>DAOLRO010000056.1:12357-14933 GCA_035418665.1 Phycicoccus sp. | reverse complement strand
CGGCCACCCGCTCCAACACGTCGGGGTGGTCGTGGACAGTCCGATTCAACCCCTCGAGTGTGCTGGTCACGGCAGCCTCGACTTCCGCATAGAGCTGCGCCACGAGCCGAAGGCGAGCCGCCAACGCATCGAGCCGCCGCTCCTCGACGGTTGCCGCCACGACAAACGCCGCGAGACCGTCCTGGATCTCCCTCGCCAGACGCATCCGAGTCCACGGATCGCCCGCGCCCACCATCCCCGAAGGGACTGCGGCTGCACTGACTCGCGCCACGAGCCATGCCGTGCCACCTGGGTGCACCCCACCACGCGCCTCCTCGACCACCCGTGCCGCTCGACCGAGGACGAAGGCCGCGCTCGCGAGTTCGTCCGGGTCCGCTCTCGCCCTCATGCCGCCTCCAGCGTCCACGCCAACTGTCGGAGCTCGACTCCCAACTGCTCGACCTGCTCGGCGAGGCGCAGGAGGGCGGCCCAACGCTGCGCCGTCTTCTCGCGAAATACGCCCGAGCCCGCCCCTTCCCAGGGCAGGGCCATCGTGGCCCGCACCATGGAGGCCTGAGCCCTCAAATCGACCGACCAGGTCATGCAGCGCTCGGCTGCCTGCTCCAACTCCCACATGTCATCGCTCATGGGCACAGCCCACCGCCGACCGGGCGAGCCCGCCACGGTCCGCTGGACGCTGTGGACGACACACCTCCGGGACCTCGCCTGTGGACGGGCGCTCCTAGGCTGACGCCATGCCCCACCACGATCTGGTCATCATCGGCACTGGCTCCGGCAACAGCCTGATCACCCCCGAGCTCGAGGGCCTCGACATCGCGATCATCGAGGAGGGCACCTTCGGTGGCACCTGCCTCAACGTCGGGTGCATCCCCACCAAGATGTTCGTCCTGCCCGCGGATCGCGTCGTCGAGGCACAGGAGTCACCCAGACTCGGCGTCACCTTCCCTGACCCCACGGTGGACTGGCCGGGCATCCGCGACCGCGTCTTCCATCGCATCGATCCCATCGCCGTCGGGGGCGAGGCCTACCGCCGGTCGCAGGACTTCGTGACGGTGTATGCCGCGACGGCCCGTTTCGTGGGCGAACGTCGCCTCGCACTGTCGACCGGGGAGGAGGTCACCGGGGATCAGGTCGTCGTCGCCGCAGGCTCACGAGCCCTCGGGTTGCCGATCGATGGACTTCGGACGCCGGACCCCGAGCGCGGGCTGCACACCTCGGACACCGTCATGCGCCTCGACGCACTTCCCGACCGGATGATCATCCTCGGTGGTGGCTTCGTGGGCTGCGAATTCGCCCACGTCTTCTCTGGACTGGGCGTTGCGGTGACCCAGATCCAGCGCAGCGCAACGGTGCTCACCAAGGAAGAGGCCGAGATCGGCAAGCGCTACACCGACCTTGCCCGCGATCGCTACGACCTGCGCGTCGCCACCGGCGTCACGGCCGCGCGCCGCACCGAGTCCGGCATCTGGCAGATCGACGTGACCGGACCTGAGGGTGACGCGATGGTGGAGGCCGAGATCGTCCTCATCGCCGCCGGTCGACAGCCCAATGGCGACCGTCTCGACGTCACCGCTGGTGGCATCGAACTCGATGCCACGGGCCATGTCATCGTCGACGCCGAGCAGCACACCACGGCTGAGGGAGTGTGGGCACTCGGCGACGTCTGCAGCCACTGGCAACTCAAACATGTCGCCAACCATGAGGCACGGGTCGTCTCTCACAACCTCGCGATTGCGTTCGGGCGCAGCACTGCTCACCCGATTGAGGCTGATCACCGGTTTGTCCCGCACGCCGTCTTCGGGCACCCCCAGGTTGCAGCTTTCGGCCCCACGCGGGCCGAATTGGAAGCCAGCGGGACGGCATACGTCACCAAGACCCAGAATTTCGGCGACGTCGCCTACGGCTGGGCTCTGGAGGACACGAGCGGCTTCCTCACCGTCCACGCCTCACCCGTCACCCAGCAGATCCTCGCCGCCCACTGCATCGGTCCGATGGCCTCCACCGTCATCCAGCCCCTCATCCAGGCAGCATCCTTCGGGCAGAAGGCCATCGACATCGCCCGCGGTCAGTACTGGATCCACCCCGCCCTGTCCGAGGTCGTCGAGAACGCACTTCTCGGCTTGGAGTTCCCCGAATCCGACTGAGACTCAGGCCAGTTCGCAGAGGAAGAGGGCGAGGGCGTATGCCGTGCGCTCGAGTTCGCGCGGATCGACACTTTCGTCGGTGGCATGGATCCGTGAGGCAGGTTCCTCGACGCCCATGAGCATGATCTCGGAGTCGGGGTGGAGCTCGGCCAGCGCCACCGCCAGGGGGATGGACCCGCCCTGTCCGGTTGTGACCCGGGCGACGCCGAAGGCCTGCGCCATGGCCCGCTCCATCGCCGCGTAGGCCGGCCCGTCCGTGCGGGCCCGGAAGCCCTGGCCGAGCGACACTGGGCGGACGTCAACGAGACCCCAGGGGATGTGACGCTCGAGATGTTCGATGAGGAGTCGTTGTGCCGAAGCCGAATCCATCGAGGGAGGCACGCGGAGATTGATGACAGCACGGGCCTCGCCCTGCACGGCGGCGGTCACCTG
>DAOLRO010000056.1:10056-12257 GCA_035418665.1 Phycicoccus sp. | reverse complement strand
GCCGCGTCAGCCCGGAATCGGTCGGCGTCGAATGGCGCCCCATCCCAGACCCCGTCATGGGCGAGTCCATCGATGGTGGTTTCGCCGCTGGCATCACGCAGGCTGGCCAGGCCCATCAAGAGAGCTTGGAGGGCATCGGGTGCAGCACCCCCGAACATCCCCGAGTGGGCCGCGTGCTCCATCGTCCGGACGGTGACGATCACACTCCCTGTGCCCCGCAGGGACGTCGTCAGGGTCGGCAGGCCCGACTCGATGTTGCCCGTGTCGGCGATGACAATCGCATCCGCCGCCACCATGTCCGGACGACTCCGGGCGAGGGCCTCCATGCCTCCAGAACTCTGCTCCTCCGACCCCTCGACGACCACAGCGACTTCGACCGGCCAGTCACCACGGACCTGTCGAAGTGCTTTGAGCGCCAACAGGATCGCCAGCAGGTTGCCCTTGCAGTCGGCAGCTCCACGGCCATACCAGCGTCCGTCACGCTCGGTCAGGCTCCACGGATCACTGGTCCAGGCCGCTGGGTCACCAACAGGCACCACATCGTGATGGCTGTAGAGCAGGACCGATGCCGCATCCGAGCGACGAGTCCGCCCGCACACCGCCAGGGAGCCATCAGGGGTCTCGATCGCCTCGACCCCGTCCACCCCGACCGAGCGCACGAGTTCGGCGACCCGCTGGGCAGCGCCGATGCACTGCTCGACCGGTTCGATCGCGGGGTTGGCCACGGAGCGAAACGCAACGAGACGGGCGAGCTCGGCCCGGACCCACGGCATACCCTCGGCGACCGCCACCCGCAACGCGTCCTTGTCGACCACGCCCACCCCTTCCATGCCTGGACTCCTACTCGTAGACGAACAGTTGCGGCCCGGGATGCAACCAGGACAACCCGTCACGCAGGCGATCGCGCCAGTCCTCCCAGTTGTGCCCGTCGCGGGCTTCGACGTATTTCACCGTCATGCCGGTCGAGCGGAAGACGGGCACCATCGAGCGGTTCGGGGTGATGAGCGGCTCATAGGTGCCACACGACATGAAGATCCGGTCCACTGGCGCCGACGGCTTGGCGCGATAGCGGTTGACGAACTTCACAACCGGGTCGAAGGCTGGCCCCCCACCGTGCTCGGTGCCGATGTCGGTGAACACCAGAGATGCCGACTGTAGGAACAGGGATCCGAAGACGCCCGGATAACGCACTGCCGTGGAGAGAGAAGCGATCCCCCCAAAGCTCGACCCCATCAAGGTGCGCCCAGCGGCATTGTCCTGCAACGGAAAACGCTCGGTCAGGAGCGGCACGAGCTCGCGAGCGATGAAGCGCGCATGCGGCGCGTAGTTGGGATATTCGCGGAGCCGATCGCGCGGGGGCACGAAGGCCACGATCATCGGGGCCACGTCGAGGCGGTGGATGAGGTTGTCGAGGACCGTCTTCATGGCGGCGTAGCCGAGATAGTCGGTGCCGTCGTGGACGATCAGGAGCGGATAGCGGGCGGCCCGGGTGAAGCGGGCCGGTAGATACAGCTTGATCGGCTGGTCGCGGCGCAGCGCCTTGGATCGGATGACCTCGTCGAAGAGCTCGCCGGGACGCGTCTCCGCATGCGGCAACGCCCAGTCCGGCACCGAGTAGCCGATCGCCGCGCACACCGAACTCGACCCGACCGGTGAGTGCGCGACGCGCGGATTGAGTGGGTCGTTGAAGCGTTCGTAGTGGTCGCCGCGTCGTGTCTCCAGCTGGTATTCGACCCGCGAACCCTGGGGCAGGTCGGTGGTCGCGGCCCAGAGGTCGCCACCCACCCGACGCATCGGCAGCGGGTCCGGCAGACCGACGACGCGGTGTCGAACGCGCACTTCGTCGGCCTCACCTCGGAAGAGGAAGGTCGCCCGCTCCCCCTCGATGATCGGGCTCCCGTGGCGAGCGATGAACCGCTCGATCACAGCAGCGTCCAACTCCCCCCGCTCACGCAGCCGGTTGATCGCCAACCGACCCGGCGCGCGGCGACGCGCATTCGCACTCATCGCGGCCTCACCTCGTGGACCGACCCGTCGATGCCCAGGATCCGCGCCCCCGCCGGCAGCGATCCGTCCGGCTCGAGATCAAGTGCGGTCCCGTCATCGAGCAACACACAGTGCCGCTCGAGGAAGCGGCGGGCCAGGACCGAGCAGCGCACCTTGTCCTCGAGCCGGAGCCGGCGACGGGCGTGCGGCAACGC
>DAOLRO010000056.1:8383-9956 GCA_035418665.1 Phycicoccus sp. | reverse complement strand
CCGAGCAGCGCACCTTGTCCTCGAGCCGGAGCCGGCGACGGGCGTGCGGCAACGCCACGACCCCCTTGACCCGCCCCAGCCCGGCGTCGAAGACCTCGGTCTCGCGAGCCCCCTCCGGGCCATAGTCATGGAAGAGCACAACCCGCTCGGTGAGCGCCATCGCCCCGGCCGACCAGGCGATCACCGGCAAGGACTCGGGGATCTCGATCGCGAAGAGGCGCAGGGTGCGCAGGAGCGTCCCGACATTGCCACCGGGCATGATCAGGGCCGATGCCCGACCGAGCACCGCGGCGATCTCCCCCCGGTGCCAGCCAATCACCCCACTGGAGTCCAGTGGCGCCACCTCCGCCAGGTCGTCGTACAACGCCCTCAACTGGGTGAGATACCAACGATCGACGGCCCGCACCCCGTCGATCGCGTCGTCCACTCCGCCAAAGGTGGGCGCGGAGGTCGACCGCCGCTGCACGGCATACACGCCATCGATCGCATGGTGCAGTCGCAGGCGATAGGCGGCCAAGAGGTCGTCGTGACGATCACGGAAGGCGAGGGCATGCGCCGAGAAGGCCGGATCCTTGTCGATGACGTCGAGCATCCGGTGGTGCAGGCGCAGGTGGACCGCACGGTGGTCCAGCGCCGCATCGAGCTCGCCGACCTGGTCCTCGCGCTCCTCCCACCCCGAATTGATCGTCGCCACGGGTCCCTCGACGCCGAGCGATCGCAGGGCGGTCGTCGCCGTCGTCTGGAACCGCTGGGGGCCGAGGAGGAGGGTGCGCATGGTGAAAGAGAGGGTATGCCGTGGGCTGGCTCCCATGCCCCCTCGGGTCCGCTCGGGCTGGCTTCTGCCGGTGGATCAGCTCGCGTGCACCTGGACGGTGCGACCCACGTCGTCGAGCATCCCGCGCAGCGCGTCGTAGTCGGGGTGGCGCATGCGCACGTAGGCGTTGGCCATGTAGCCCGCCTCGACGGCCTGGGTGAAGTGCCCAGCCGGCGGGAAGTGGCCATCGATGATCCACTGGCCGTGGCGGCCCTGGATGTCGTCGATGCCCGAATAGCCGGTGATGTGGCCGTCCCGCTCCGGACGCAGGGCGACGATGCCGGCCGAATAGCGCCTGGTCATCCGACGTTCGGCGCTCCCATGGGTGATGATGTGCGCCCACTCCCGATAGACGTCGACGTCGTTGGCGGCGGAGTAGAGATCCCAGGCACCCACACCCGGTGGGCGGGCGCCGATCTCGGAGAACTTCAGGCCCTTGGGCCCGTGGAACCACTCCATGTGCGTGGCCGAGGTGCCGATGTCGAGGGCCTCGATGACCCGCTGGCCCATCTCGGTGACCTCGGCATAGAAGGGCGAGTCGGCCTGCCGGTTCGTGGTGATGAACTGCGGCGAGATCCAGCGGGTGCGCATGGCCTCGAGGACATTGGGGTAATAGTGCGTCGTCCAGTCGTGGACCACACGGTTGTGCGACGAGATGGTGTCGTAGAAGCCCTCGTGCCCCTCGACGAACTCCTCGACGGCGATCGACGTGGCACCTGTCGCGGCGAAGACCGTGATGGCGTGGGCGAGTTCGGTGTC
>DAOLRO010000056.1:0-8283 GCA_035418665.1 Phycicoccus sp. | reverse complement strand
GCCTCGACCGTCGCCTCGAGTCGGTCGATCCAGACCCGGTCCTGGAAGTAGCGGGTCGCTTCGGTCAGCTCCCGGACGTTGGTCACCGAGTTGACCTTGTAGTGGCCCTTGAGAGCGCCCCGGAGCTCCTCGTCCATCCCCCACTCGTCGGTCTCACTCACGCCGTAGACATTGGCGCCGACGGCCGCGAGGGCGAGCGCGAAGCGGCGCTGGTTGGCGGGAAAAGCGGGTTCAACGAAGACGATGTTCACCAGGAGGGCTCCGCTCGCTCGGTCGCGGCGGGTCTGGTGCCCGTCGCAGGGTCTCGGTCGGTCAGGCAATAGTGTCGCCCGACCGGGTCACTCATGACAGTCCAGCCCCGCCCATCGGCCACGAATCCGGCCCCGAGCGCCTCGTGCTGGGCACGCGTGGCACTGCGGTCCATGCAGGCGAGGTCGACATGCGCGCGCGCCAGTCCGTCGCGCTCATCGAGTCGTTGGAGCAGGACCCGAACCGGCAGATGGTCGGGGCGCCGGAGGAAGGAGAACTCGCGGTGCAAGCCGTGGCCGAGTTCCCACCCGGTGAGTTCGTGCCAGAAGACGGCATCCACGGCATACGACAACTCCGGCAGATCAAGGCAGACCTGGTCGACGATGGTCTCGATGCCCTCTCGCACTTGGGCGGCCCGTTCGCCCCGATGGGTCGTGAAGCAGAAGGTCTGGCCTCCCGGGGTGGCCATGATGACCACGCCAGGGCTGCCGGTCTCATCGTCGATCGTGCCCAGTTCGGTGGCGCCGAGCGCTGCGGCCTCCGCAGCGGCAAGCCGTGGGTTGTCGACGTCGAGGTCGAGGTGCACGCCCCCTCCGGACTGGACCGCCTGCACCTTGATCCAGGGGTCGCCCTGACTCGGCAGGAAGGTCGCGAATTCGCTGCGCTCCCCGCGCGTCGGCGACAGCGTCGATCCAGTGACCTGCCGCCAGAACTCCCACGAGGGCCCCGCATCGGTCTCGACGGTGTCGAGGAAGAGCCACACCCACTTCACCTCGACCACACCGCTCATACCCCGAGCCTCTCAGGTCAGCGGCACGATCGGAACCCCCGGATCTGAGCGGACCAGCCGCTGATCCGTCGTCAGCAGCGGCGCCCTCAGGTGTTGCGCCAGAGCAACGTAAAAGCCATCGCTGATGCGGATTCGCTGTCGGTGTCCCCACGCTGAGTCGACCAACTGTTGATGGAGCACGAACTCAATCGGCAGAGCGGCGAGGCTTCGAAGAGCCAGTGACGCGTCACCCTCCGACAGAGCCCCGACACGAACCAACCGCCACAGGGCCGAGGTCGCTTCGACGGTCAGGAGCGCAGGCGCCGCAAGGGCATCAGCCTGTCCCAACGCCTGACGGACCGCTCGACCCGAAGGCGCATCAATCAAGGCATCCACGATGGCGCTGGCATCGACGACGATCACTCGAACTCGGCCCTGACCTCATCCATGATCTTCTGTGTGTCGATGTCCCGCGGAGGCTTCCCGTCATATCGAGCACTCACGGTGGCCACCCACTCCTTCAGCGACGGCTTCTCGACCTCGCGACGCAGGTTTCGGAGCACGAGGTCGCTGATCGTCAGGCCCTCGGACTTCGCGCGCTCACGCACGGCCTCGTAGAGGTCGTCCGGGACGTTCTTCACCTGCAGATGTGCCATGTCATGAAAGTATCATGACGCAACCTCGGCGTGGGCTGAGCGAAGCCGCCCGAGCCACCAGAGGTGGCGATCCGCCGGGGCGGCCCAGCGGTTGAGGAGGTCTGGGTCCGGAATGGCTCGCCGAACCGCGAGAGCGCCCTCGATCGGTCGTATGGGGTCCGTCGTGACATCACCTTCGAAGAGCCCCACGGTGCCCAGACCACAGGCGTGGTCGAGCTGGGGCAGTGCCGCCGCCAGAGCCACGCCCGCCGCGATCCCGACGCTCGTGTCCAGCGCCGATGAGACCACGGCCGGCAGTCCGCACTCCTCCACGATCCGCATGGCCGCACGCACCCCTCCGAGCGGAGCCACCTTGACGACGATGAGATCTGCCGCCCCCAGGTCCCGCACGCGCAGCGGGTCCTCTGCCTTTCGGATCGATTCATCAGCGGCAATGGGCACGGCGATCCCGTTGCGCGCCAACGCGACTCGCAGGCGGGCCAGGTCCTCGACGGCGGCGCAGGGCTGTTCGGCATATTCGATCCCGTATGCCGTGAGCCGGCCGAGCGCATCCCTCGCCTGGTCGACCGACCAGCCACCATTGGCATCCACCCTGATCCGTGCATTGACCCCCATGGCGTCCCGGACAGCGGACACCCGGTCCGCGTCGTCGGCCAGCGACTGCCCGGCCTCGGCCACCTTGACCTTGGCGGTCGTGCACCCCGGGAAGCGCTGCAGCACAGCGGCAACGTCGCTGGCTGGGACAGCCGGAACCGTGGCGTTGACCGGGACTGAGTCCCGCACGGGAGCCGGCCACCCGGCATACGCACTCTCGATGGCGGAGGCAAGCCAACGGGAGGACTCAACCGGCCCGTAGTCGAGGAAGGGCCCGAACTCGCCCCAGCCCGCTGGTCCCTCGACGAGGGCGACCTCGCGGTGGGTGATCCCACGGAAGCGCACGCGCATCGGGATCGAGACGACCCGCAGCGACGCCTCGAGCTCGTCGAGGCCTGGGAGTTCCACGCGTCAGCGGTCGCGCGCGGAGAGCACGCAGAACTCGTTGCCCTCGGGATCGGCCAACACGGTCCAGGTCACGTCGTCGGACTGGCCCACATCGACTCGGGTTGCACCACGCTCGAGCAGGGTTGCGATCTCCGCGTCGCGGTCCTGGGTCTTGTGCGGAGCCAGATCGATGTGGAGACGGTTCTTGACCGTCTTGCCCTCCTCGACGGGGACGAACACGAGGGCCTGGGAGGTGCGGCGCCACTCGGCGTCGGTGGCGACATGAGCCTCGTCGTCGACCCACGGAGGGACGATGGCGACCTCGTCCTCGGCCTCGTAGACGATCTTGTAGTCAAGGGTCTCCGCCCACCAGCGTCCTTGCGCAGCGACGTCGTGGCAGTCGATGACGATCGTGTACCAATGCAGGCTCATGCTTTCAGGCTAGGGCCTTCCTCATGGACGCGGCCCCCGCGCGACAGCCGCGGGTCAGGAAGCCTTCGGTGTGGCCGCGCGCAAACGGAGGCACTCGTCCCGATCCTTGATCAAGGACCGACGGAAGTCGCTGATCAACAGGTCTGGGGCGCCGACGACGTAGACGTTGGGCAGCTCGGAGAACTGAAGCCACTTCGGCCAGTCCAGGGCCTGACCCGAGGCGGCATCCGCCAGACTCCTGGACCGCTGGCCCGGTGCCGCACTCATCGCGGCAACGGACTGGATCTCCTTGGCGAGAACGAACCGCTGCGGCCCGACCAGGTCATTGGCCTTCCCGGCCGCGTGGATGGCCAGACCAGGAGTCTCCGCATCCCGGTCGAGCGGGCCGAGCAGCATCGGCCGATTCGTGATCGCGCGCACCAGGAGTCGGCGGGCGGCGACGACGCCTTCCGGGCCGATGAGACGAGGTGCCAGGTCATCGATCCGGTCGAGGATCCGCGTGAGGCGCGTCCCGACATCCCAGGCCAAACCCTCTGCACCACACCCCTCATCACCCACCAAGGGGCGATCGTCAAGCGCCGCCAGTGCCTCCGCCCCGCCGACCAGTCGCTCCAACCACGCCAGCCGGACCTCGTGCAGCGGTGGCGTCGGCAGGGGTGGCGGCGCCGGAGGACGGGGCGGCGCCACGGGCTGACCGGCACCCAGAGAGATCGCTTCGCGTTCGTAGCCGCTGCCCTCGACCGGGCGGCGCTGGACGTCGAGGACCTGGTCCTTGAAGACGGTGATCCGAGTGAGTTCGCCGAGGTCCCGACCGTAGCCATGACTCATCCAGCGATCGTCATAGTCCAACGGCGGCTCCCAGTCGTCGGGCTCACGGCTCCAGCGACCGTCAATCACGTTGTCACCGAACACTTCTCCCTGCTCCTTCAGACCGTCGGGATGCACTGATCTCCGACGGTGCCATGTCCACGCGACGTGTGCGGGTTGTCCACAGCCCAATTGGCGGGCGACCTCGGCGACGACGGCGAGCACACGGCATACCTCGTATGCCGTGTGGTCGCCGTCATCGTTAGGCTCGCCGATGTGAGTGCACTCGACGGCGTGAGCCAGACCTTCGACCCGGCGGCGTGGGACGTGGTGCCCGGTTTCGAGGATCTGACCGACATCACCTACCACCGTGCACGCGAATTGGGTTGTGTCAGAGTCGCCTTCGATCGACCTGAGGTGCTCAATGCCTTCCGGCCGCACACGGTCGACGAGCTCTATCGGGTGCTGGACCACGCGCGGATGACACCCGACGTGGGCGTGGTGTTGCTGACCGGCAACGGGCCGTCACCACGCGAGGGCTCCTCGGCGACGACGGAGGGTTGGGCCTTCTGCACCGGCGGCGACCAGCGCATCCGCGGACGCTCGGGCTATCAGTACGCGGCGGACCCGTCGGGGGATGCGAGCGCGGCCGGCATCGACGAGCGCCGGGTCAAGGCCGAGGGTGGTCGGCTGCACATCCTCGAGGTGCAGCGACTGATCCGGACCATGCCCAAGGTCGTCATCGCTCTGGTCAACGGGTGGGCCGCCGGTGGTGGTCACTCCCTGCACGTCGTCTGTGACATGACGATGGCCTCGCGCGAGCATGCTCGCTTCAAGCAGACCGACGCCGATGTGGGGTCCTTCGACGGAGGCTACGGGTCGGCCTACCTCGCGAAGATGGTCGGACAGAAGTTCGCGCGCGAGATCTTCTTCCTCGGTCGGGCCTACACGGCCGACGACATGCACCGGATGGGTGCCGTCAACATGGTCGTGCCGCATGCCGAGCTGGAAGTCGAGGCGCTGCAGGTTGCGCGCGAGATCATGGGCAAGTCACCTCAGGCGCAGCGCATGCTGAAGTTCGCCTTCAACCTGCTCGACGACGGACTCATGGGGCAGCAGGTCTTCGCCGGTGAGGCGACGCGTTTGGCGTACATGACGGACGAGGCCGTCGAGGGTCGTGACCAGTTCCTCGAGAAGCGCGAGCCCGACTGGTCCCCGTTCCCCTGGTACTTCTGATCCAGAGGCCCCTACGCCGCGAGGTCTTCCTCGAGTGGGCACTTGATGACGGAATGAACGCCTCAGTTCCCTCCTCAAGTGCCCTCTCGACGGGCGCTTCGCGGCCAGGTCAGGGGGTCCAGTTGGGATCGCGGCCGATGAACGCGAAGAACTTGTCCGTCGTCGACGCGTCGTCGGCCACCGGCTGCTGGTCACCGAACTGACCCGAGCCGCGGATCATCTCGCTCGCCTGGCTCATCCCGGCATACGCACCCGCGATGAAGTCCTCGTCGAGTTCGGGGTCCTGACCTGATGCCTTGGCCAGATCCCAGGCATGGAAGACCAGGTCGGGCGAGACGTATTGGTCGATGACCCTCTCGACCGGCGCCTCGCCGGTGTGCGGATTGCTGTGGATCGCCCCAGCCTCATCGGCAGCGTCGAGGATCTCGCGCACGCGGGCATCGAGCCCACGCCACGCACCGACGGGATCGGTCGCGGCATCCAGACCCTCGGGGAAAGCCAAGCCCGAGCCGCCCCCGACCATGCCAGGCACCCAGGTCACGAGGTGCCCGACGACGTCGCGGGCCGTCCACTCCTTGACCGGCGAGGGTGCATCCCAGTCGGCGACCCCGTCGACCAGTCGACTGAAGTTCTCGGCAGCGGCCCGATAGCGATCGGCGACGGACATCTCGTTCAACTTCTCCATCGCGCCATCCTCCACCCTCGGCCGGTGGCGATCAGCCGGAGCCGCCGATGTCGACCTCGTAGGCCTCGTAGATCAGGTCCGAGCCGCGCTGCCGGTGCTTGACCAACCGGTGCACGAGCGCGGTGATCTCGTCGCGATGCTGCGAGAGGTCAGCGCGTGAGATCCCGTCGTCGCGGGCCTGGAGGAGACGCTCGACCTCTTCCACGAAGTGCCGATGATCCTCCAGTTGGGCCTCGATGCCCGAGGCCAGACGAGGCGCCGTCGCCGACAGGCTGGGGTAGAGCCCGCCCGGTGACTCGGTGAGGGCCACATGGTCCTGCACGTCCGACGCGAGTTCGGTGAGCGCGGCCCTCACCCGCCGCCCCCACACATCAAGCCCAAGGGGCAGCGAGAGCGCGTCGTCGAGGGCGCGCATCGACTCCCCCAACTCCCCGCGACGCGCGCGCACCTGTTCCAGATGAGCCCTGAACTCTTCGTCCATGCCGACCTCCTCGGGGCCGTGGTCCCTCCATGGTGACCCCGACCGGCCAGTAGCGCGAGACCTAGAGTTGGCCCGTGCAGATCGAGCCGCTTGCGATCCCCATTGGGGCCAAGGCGCTGAGTGTGCTCCCTCGCCTGGCCGAGGCACTGCGCGGTGTCGCACCCATTGCCCCGTATGCCGTGGGCTCACCGCCGCCGTCCCTCCCACCGTTCGCTGAGCTGCCCGAGGACCTCGCCGTGGTGGTGGGCACCTCGGGATCAACGGGCACCCCCAAACTCGCGATGCTCACCACCAGCGCGCTCGCCGCCAGCATCGGGGCCACCCATCGACACCTCGGCGGGCCCGGCCAGTGGCTCCTCGCGATGCCTGCCCACCACATCGCCGGGCTCCAGGTGCTCCTGCGCGGCCTGGTCGCAGGCACCCGCACGATCACCCTCGACACCTCGTTCACGATCGACGGCTTCATCGACGCGACCCGCCGTCTCGACCCCGACGAGCGGCACTACACCGCGCTCGTCCCCACCCAGGTCGCACGGCTCCTGGCCCACCGCGAGGGGCCGGACGCACTCCGACGGTTCGATGCCATCCTCGTGGGCGGCGCAGCCCTGCCTCCCCGGCTCCGGGCCAGCGCCGACGAGGCAGGCGTCGTCCTCGTCGCGACCTACGGCATGTCCGAGACCGCCGGGGGTTGCGTCTACGACGGCACGCCGATCCCGGGCACGCGCCTGAGGATCGAGGACGACGGACGGATCCTCCTCGGTACGGCCGCCCTCGCCAGCGGCTACCTCGACGACCCGGCCCGCACGGCCGAGTCCTTCGTCATTGACGAGGACGGAACCAGTTGGTTCCGCACCGACGACCACGGCCATCTCCTGCCCGATGGCCGACTCCAGGTCGATGGGCGCCTCGACGACCTGATCAACACCGGCGGGCTCAAGGTCGCCCCCCGCATCGTCGAGGAAGCCATCGCCTCCGGCTTCCCCGAGATCAGCGAGGTGGTCGTCGTCGGTGTCCCGGATGAGCAGTGGGGGCAACGGGTTTCAGCCCTCCTCGTCATGGGCACCGACAGGACAGTCGATCCGACTCACACCAACCCGGCCACCCCACCCACCCTCGCCGACATGCGAGACCGGCTCCGCGGCATACTCCCCCCGGAAGCCCTGCCCCAACAGGTGGCGACGGCCGATGCGCTGCCGACCAAGGGACCCGGCAAGCCCGACCGTGCCGCAATCGTGACCCTGCTCGCGGAGCGCCCCGTGGGATGATGGGGCCATGCTCCGCGTCCTGCCCTTCGTCCTCGGTCTCGCGATCTCGATCTACTGCCTGATCGACTGCGTGCGCACCGACGACGACGAGGTGCGTGGACTGCCCAAGATCGTGTGGGTCTTCGTGATCCTGCTCTTCCCCTTCGCCGGTGGCGCCGGATGGTTGATCGCCGGACGTCCGCGCTCGATCCTCGAGGCCGCGCCGGGTGGGTTCGGTCGGCTCGGTGGCGGCTCCGGCACCGCTGGGCGCCCCGGGCCGGGCCGCAAGGCTCCGCCCAAGGGCCCGGACGACGACCCCGACTTCCTCAAGGGCATCTGAGCGTTGGCCACCCTGCACGAGTGGGTCGAGGGAGCTCGCCCACGGACCCTTCCCGCTGCCGTCGCACCCGTCGTCGCCGGCACTGCCGCGGCACATTTGGGCGGCCACCCCGTGATCGCCTTCGCGGTCCTCGCGCTGATCGTCGCGCTCGCTCTCCAGGTCGGCGTCAACTACGCCAACGACTACTCCGATGGCATCCGCGGCACGGATGCCGAACGCGTGGGTCCCGTCCGCTTGGTCGGCCAAGGGCTGGCCGAACCGGGCAACGTCAAGATCGCCGCCTTCGCCGCCTTCGGCCTGGCGGCCCTCGCCGGACTCGCACTCGTCGGCCTCGCAGAGGCCTGGGCACTCCTGCCGATCGGCATCCTCGCCGTCATCGCCGCCTGGTACTACACCGGCGGCA
>DAOLRO010000055.1:0-14939 GCA_035418665.1 Phycicoccus sp. | reverse complement strand
ACTGGTGCACGATCAACGAGCCGAACGTCTTCGTCACGGGCGGCTACCTCTTCGGTGAGTTCCCGCCCGGTCACACCAACGACTGGAAGGCCATCCGCAAGGTCCTGCACGCCATGGCACGGGCCCACTGCCTGGCCTATGACCTCATCCACGAGGTCCAGCCCGAAGCCAAGGTCGGCTTCGCCCACCATCTGCGGGTCTTCGACCCCCTGAACGCTCGAAACCCCTTGCACCGCCTGCTCGCCCGGACCAACGCCCTCCTCTTCCAGGAGGTCATCACTGACGCCTTCCTCGCCGGGCGCTTCGCCCGCATCCTCGGTGGCCAACCCGAGGATGTCCGCCCGGCCCGACGCTATGACTGGCTCGGAATCAACTACTACTCACGCACCGCCGTGTCGAAGATGGACGACGGCACCTTCCCGAACTCCCCGGTCAACGACCTCGGCTGGGAGATCCACCCCGAGGGCCTCGTCACGGTCGCCCGCTGGCTGCACGAGCGACACCCCGGACCGATCTGGGTCACCGAGAACGGCACCTGCGACAACGGTGACCCTGCGTCCGGAGCCCTCGAGAGCTTCCGCAGCCGCTATCTCCATGACCATCTCAAGGCGATGGCCGAGTCGGGCCTTCCCTTCGAGCGCTACTACCACTGGTGCTTCGTCGACAACTGGGAGTGGGCCGAGGGCGAGGTCCCGCGCTTCGGCATCGTCGGCCTCGACTACGAGACGCAGGAACGCACCGTCAAGGACTCGGGCCGCTTCCTCGCGTCCGTCATCGCATCGGGCGGGGTGACCGATGATGCGTATGCCGTGCACGTCGCCCCCCAGCGTTATCGCGTTCAGACCACACCCCGACCCCGAGGTTGATCCCATGTCCCAGACCACCGAGCCGAGCGAGCCGGCTGAGCCGACCGCACGCTCCGACGCGACGGAGCAGCCAGGGCCGACCGAGCAGGGGGAATCGATCTTCCACATCGCCGAGCGGTTGCACTGGGAGCAGGCCCTCGAATCCGGCGCCTATGTGCAGTCCAGCCTCGGCAAGACCATCGAGGACGAAGGCTTCATGCATGCCAGCGAAGCCCACCAGTGGCCGGCCACCCTCGAGCGCTACTACGGCACCTACCTCGCCAGCGGCGGCGAACTCGTGCTCCTCACCATCGACCCGACGCGCCTGACCGCACCGTTGGTCCGCGAGGTCGGCAACCCTGTGACCGGCGAGGAGTTCCCGCACCTCTACGGCCCGCTCAACGTCGATGCCGTCATCTCGACCCGCCCCATCCCCGACTGAACCGCATCCTCCTCGAGTTGAGGGGCGTCCGTCGCGTTGAGAGGCGCTCCTGCAACCATGCCCCTCAACTCGGAGGACGCCCCTCGACTCAACGGACCTGCGCTAACCACCCAAGCGGGTGTGCTGGCAACCAGTGGCGTCAAAGTTGGCGGGGTCGAGCCAGGCGTCCAGGCGGTCACGCACCGCCGGCCACTCGGAGTCGATCACGGACCACCAGGCCGTGTCCCGATTGCGCCCCTTGGTCACGATCGCCTGCCGAAAGGTGCCCTCGTAGGTGTAACCAAGGCGCTTGGCGGCCCGCATCGAGGGCGCATTGAGCGCATCGCATTTCCACTCCAGGCGTCGATACCCCAGATCCTCGAACACGTGCCCCATGAGCAGGCGTTGCGCCTCGGTCGATCCCGGCGTCCGCTGGAGCCCCGGACCCAAGGCGACCCAACCGATCTCGATCACCCCGTTGGCCGGGTCGATCCGCATGAGGGAGAGCATCCCGACCGGCGATGACTCCCCATGCCGCACCACGGCATACGGCAACATCGGTGCCGCCAAGAGGTCGTCAACGATGGCTTCGGTCGCGGCGATCGAGGTCGGACGTTCCACCGAGAGATACGTCCAGTCCGCATCGGACTGATCCGCGTATGCCGTGTGGAGACCTTGCGCATCGGTGGCCACCAAGGGCCTGAGCGTGACCCACCGGCCGGTCAGGACCTGACCCCGGGGACTGAAGGACCCAGCCCAACCGGGCACCGGCGCCCCGACCTGTTGCCCAGCCTGTCCGAGTGAATCTCCGTCGCCGACCGTGGCCGCGCGTGGCACGTCGGGGCTGACCTCGGGCTCAGGCGACATGCGCCTCAGGATGTCAGGGCAGTCGCGGGCAGGTCGAACCAGCGCAGGTGCTCGAAGTCCTCGCTCAGCCGCCCCTGCCCCTCGACCAGATCCGTGGGAGGTTCGGCGGCAGCCAGGATCGCAGCCGCGTCGGCCAGGTGCTGCGCGAGCAACTCCTCACCTCCGGTGAGCGAGTCGGCCGGGACCTGCATGGTGCCGTCCACGGCATACGCGATGTCCCGCAAGCGAATCGGCGGCTCGATGACTCCCTCGCGGTGCCGCCAGCGGCCCGTCATCGGGTCAAAGAGGTAGTCACCGAGCAGGCGCCAGCCATCCCGAGCGACCATGCGCACGGCCTCGATGACGTAGTCGGCAACGGTGTCGGAGATGAAGTAGTTGAAGTTCACCCGCACCCAGCCGGGCTTGATCCCCTCGCACCCACCCGTGATCTCACGCTCGAACTCGTGCGAGCGCTCGAGGTCGATGCCGAGCAGACGATGGCCGTATGGACCGGCACACGAACAGCCGCCGCGCGACTGGATCCCGAAGAGATCGTTGAGCAGTGCGACGACGTAGTTGTGGTGCAGGTAGGGGCTGTCGTGGCCCTTGATGACGAAGGAGACGATCGAGAGCCGCTCACGATCGAGGTTGCCCAGGATGTCGATGCCCGGCTCCTGACGCCAGGCGTCCACGGCCCGTCGGAGGAAGCGCTCCTCCATCTCGCGGATCGTCTCCACCCCGACGGCATCCTTGAGCTGGAAGACCAGCCCGGCGCGAATCGACTCGATGATCGCGGGCGTTCCACCCTCCTCGCGATGGGCCGGATCGGCGAGGAAGACGTGCTCGTCCGGATTGACATAGGCGACCGTGCCGCCGCCGGGCACATCCGGCACCCGATTGGCGAAGAGTTCACGACGGGCCACGAGCACTCCCGGCGTCGAGGGTCCACCGATGAACTTGTGCGGAGACAAGAAGATCGCGTCCTTGTAGGCCGCCGGGTCACCACCAACCGGAGCGTTCATCTCGATGTCCACATAGGGCCCCGCGGCCGCGAAGTCCCAGAAGGCCAGGGCTCCGTGGGCGTGGAGCAGGGCCGAGATTCCGTGCGTGTCGGACACGATGCCGGTCACATTGGAGGCCGCGCTGAAGGAGCCGATCTTGAGCGGGCGGTCGGCATACTCCTCGAGCCGCGCCTCGAGATCGGCCACGCACACACCACCATCGGCGTCCTCTGGGATGGTCACGACCTCGGCAACGGTCTCACGCCAGGAGACCTCGTTGCTGTGGTGCTCATACGGTCCGATGAAGACGACGGGACGTTGGTCAGCGGGGATGTGCTCGCTCAGGTGCCACGTGTCCTCGAGCCCCGAGGGGATCCGCAGCCCGAGCACGCCGATCAATTTCGCGATGGCACCGGTGCACCCCGACCCGGCGAAGATGACGACGGTGTCCTCGTCGCCCCCGACCGATGCGCGGATGATCTCGCGGGCATCCTCACGCAGGCGAGTCGTCTGCAGGCCGGTGCCGCTGGACTCGGTGTGGGTGTTGGCATAGCTGGGCAGCACCTGTTCGCGGATGAAGTCCTCGATGAAGCTGAGGGCCCTCCCGGACGCGGTGTAGTCCGCGTAGGTCACGCGGCGGGGGCCATATGGGGTCTGCATCACATGGTCGTCGCCGATCACGCTGTCGCGGATGCGGGCGAGCAGGGCAGACGAAGAGGAGACGGTCACGGACATGGAGCCTAGGTTCGCATACCCATGGGGGTAAGCGAAAGCAGTCAATTTGCACGCTAGTGCAAATCTGCCCTACCGTGCAGCAATGCCGATGGCCGACGCCACCTCCCTGCGCGAGCACAAGAAGCGACAGACCCGCAACGCCCTCGCGGACGCCGCCTTCGACATCGTCCGCACCCAGGGTGCCGAGCGACTCACGGCGGAGGCCATCGCCGACCGAGCAGGCGTGTCTCGCCGCACCTTCTTCAATTACTTCCCCTCGGTCGATGCCGCCGTGGCCCAGTCCGTCGAGCAACTCCTCGACCAGCTCACCGAAACCCTCGACTCACGACCGAGCGACGAGGTCGTTTGGGACACCCTCGAGGCGATGCTCTCGGGCCCCGAGGGTTCGGCGCTCATGGAACGCATTGCCGTCCTTGGTGCCGCCGGTGAGCATTCCGCAGCCCGGCACCTCGCCCATGATCACGTTCAGGCCTTCGTCGACTGGCTCGCGCAATGGCTCACCACCCGCCTCGGTCCCGACACCAACGAGGTGTATGCCGTGACACTGGCCGCCACCGTCGCCGCGGCTGCCGAGGCCACCCTCAGGGTGTGGTTCCGACGCACGGGCGGCCAGATCACGCCCAAATCCCTCGCACTCCACCAAGAACTCCTCGTGCAGGCACTCACCCTCCTCCGGACCGGCTTCGATGAAGGCACGCGCTGATGGCCACCGTCCTCTACCGACTCGGCCGGTGGTGTGCCCGGCACACCAAGGCGGTCATCGCTTTCTGGGTCCTCACCCTCACGATCCTCGGCGTCGGCGCCCTCACCCTCGGGAAGCCGCCGACCAATGAGGTGAGCATCCCCGGCAGCAGTTTCCAGCGCGTCCTCGACGAGTTGGGCACAAAGATCCCCGAAGCAGCAGGCGGCTTCGGGACCGTGGTCCTTCGCAGCGACTCCGGCTCCTTCACCACCGCGCAGCAGGACGCGATCGAGGCAACCTTCGAGGAGTGGTCTCGCCTGGATCAGGTCAAGCGAGTCGTCGACCCCTTCGCCGCTCAGGCCGAATTGGACTCCAGCGCAGCGAAACTCGCCGAGGGGAAGGCGCAGCTCGATGCGGCGGCACCTCAGATCGAGGACGGCCAGAGGCAGCTGCGGGAGGCTCGCGAGCTCCTCGACAGGGGCAAGGGCCTCGAGAACGCCACCGTCGCGACCAACCCTGAGGACCCCAACCTCCCCGGTCTCCGAGCCCAACTCGCCGAGGGGGAGAAGAAGTACGCCGAGGGGCACGCCGAGTTCATGAAGGGCTACGAGCAGTACCTGGCGGGCAAGACGGAGCTCGATCAGGGACAGGCCACAGTCGCCGCCATCAACGATCTGCGTCTGGTCAGTTCGGATGGCCGCACGGCGGTCGCGCAGATCCAGTTCGACCGCAACACCCACTCCATCGACCCCGAGGTGCGCCAGCAGATCCCGGTCATCGGCGCCCAGCTGGCCAACGCAGGGGTTCGGGCCGACTACAGCGTGGAGATCACCCAGGACAACAGTGTCATCGGACTCGGTGAGGTCATCGGCCTGATGCTCGCCGGCGTCGTGCTCATCGCTGTCCTCGGCACGCTCGTGGCAGCGGGGCTCCCCCTGCTCGGCGCGTTCATCGGCGTCGGCGTGGGGGTGGCCGGAGCCATGGCACTGACGGTCTTCTACGAGATGAACTCGATGACACCGGCCCTGGCGCTCATGCTCGGTCTGGCGGTCGGCATCGACTACGCCCTCTTCATCATCAATCGTCACCGTGGCCAGATCCTCCACGGGATGGAACTCGAGGAGTCGATCGGGCGCGCGACCGGCACCTCGGGGAATGCGGTCCTGTTCGCCGGCGCGACCGTGGTCATCGCGCTCGCCGCCCTGATCATCAGCGGCATCCCGCTCCTGTCCCAGATGGGCTTCGTGGCCGCCGGCACCGTGGCCGTGGCCGTGGCGGTCTCCCTCACTCTGATCCCGGCTCTGCTCGGGGGCCTGGGAACGCGCGTGGTGTCCAAGCGCGCTTGGCGCGCGGCGGGATTCACCACCCCGGGTGAGGTCAGCACGCGCATCGTCCCCGGCGACGATCACGAGGAGGAGCGCGGTGGCTGGTACGTCCGTCTCATGACGACCCGCCCCTGGCTGACCGTCCTCGGCGTCCTCGGCCTCGTCACCGTCATGGCGATCCCGGCCCTCGACCTGCGACTCGGCCTCCCGGGGGGAGGCAATGAGCCGGCGGACTCCACGGCATACAAGGCGTATGCCGCGGTGGCCGACAGTTTCGGACCCGGCGTCAATGGACCGGTCCTCGTCATGGCCCAGTTGCCGGGCGACCCGACCCCGAAGGAGGCGATCGCCACCCAAGCACAACTGGCGACGTCGCTGAGCAACGTCCCCGGCGTCGGGCACGTCCTTCCCTTTGCCCAGAGCGCGGACCACCGCACCCTCGCCTTCCAGGTGGTGCCGAACACGGGCCCGGCCGACGCCGCGACCGTGACGACGGTGCACACCCTGGCCGCGAGCCTCCCGACGATCCAGAAGACCGCCGGGGTGACGCTGGGACTCACCGGCCAGACGGTCGCGAACATCGAGATGTCAGAGACCCTGGGCAAGGCGTTGCCGCCCTACCTGGCTGTCGTCGTTGGGCTGAGCCTGGTCATCCTCACCGGAGTCTTCCGCTCGATCGTGGTCCCGATCGTCGCGACGGCCGGCTTCCTGCTGTCAGTGGCTGCAGCCTTCGGCGCCACAGTGGCGGTCTTCCAGTGGGGTTGGCTCGGCGAGGTCTTCGGCGTCCACGATCCCGGCCCGATCCTGTCCTTCATGCCGATCATGCTCATCGGCGTGCTCTTCGGCCTCGCCATGGACTACCAGATGTTCCTCGTCTCCGGCATGCGTGAGGCCTGGAGCCACGGCGAGGACGCTCGGGCAGCCGTGCGCGGCGGATTCGTCCACGGGGCCAAGGTCGTGACGGCTGCCGCCGTCATCATGTTCGCGGTCTTCGGCGGGTTCGCCTTCTCACACCTGACGATGATCCGGCCGATGGGCTTCGGGCTGGCCGTGGGCGTGCTCGTCGACGCCGTCCTCGTGCGGATGACCCTCACACCAGCACTCATGCACCTGCTCGGCGAACGCGCCTGGTGGATGCCGGGATGGCTGGCCCGCCTGACGCCCGATCTCGACGTCGAGGGCGCCTCGCTGGCGAAGCAGCCGACCTCAGCGGTCAGGCATCCAGCCCCTGCGCACTGAGTGTCCGGCGGCGGCGCGAGGCGCGCGTCGTCAGCTCGAGGAGCAACTCGAGCACCCGGTCGACTGCCTTGTTGCGCGGGCCTCCCTCGCGCACCATCGCGACGAGATGACGGACGGGCGGGTCGACGACGGGCACGAGCACGACCTGTTCGGGGATCCATCGCGCTGCCAGTCGGGGCAGCAGCGAGATGCCCACGCCGGCCGCGACGAAGGCGATGGCGCTGTAATGGTCCTGGGCCTGCACGGCATACCTCGGGGTGAAACCGCGGGCCGCGCACGCGGCGACCACCATCTTGTGTCCGGGGCCCGAGAGGTGATCGTTGGTGACCCAGCGTTCTGCCCGGAGATCGGTGAGATGCACGCTCTCCCGGCGCGCCAGCGGGTCGTCCCGATGGACGGCCACGACGAACGGATCGTCGGTGAGGGGGACCTTGCGGTAGCCGGGCCGGCGCGCGTTCTCGGTGCTGTCCATGGTGATGTCGATGTCCGGGTGGGTGCCACGGGGGTTGATTTCGGTGAGGACAAGTTCGACGACAAGGTCCGGCATCTCGTCGGACAGCAACTTCACCGCCAAGGGCAGCCACGCAGCGCCCGCGGATGCGAAGTAGCCCAGCACGAGGCGACCGGAACGGCCCTCACGCAGGTCCTCGACGAAGGAGTCGAGCCGGGTCCACTGGTTCATCGCGTCGTCGCTGCGCGCGAGAAGAGCCTCCGCAGCGGCCGTGGGGACGATCCCGCGCCCGACCCGATCGAAGAGGTCGAGTCCGGTCTCCTTCTGCAGCGCGGCCATGTGCTGGCTCACCGCCGAAGAGGTCATCCCGAGGTGGTCGGCGGCGGCCTGGATCGAACCGCTGGCCATGACCGAGCGAAAGATGCTGACACGGTGCGGATCGAGCATGGCGCGAGCCTAGTACATTCTTAAGAATCTCTTCACTACTGGTTAGTAGAGTCGCGTTGTTCTTTATGGTCAGAAGCGTGACAATTGAGTCATGACCACGCACCGCACCTTCTCCCTCGAAGCCGCCCACAAGGTGGCCGACCGCATCCGCAACGCCCGCCGCCAGAGCCACGGCTGGGACCACATCTCCGACCGCGACCTCGAGCGCGTCCAGCGCGAGCTCCGCGCCATGTCGCAGGCGAGCCCCCGCATCTTCTGAGCGATCCCGAAGGATCGTCTCGATCCGGACCGCTCAGGTCAGGACCCGACGCAGGGGCAAGGACGCATCCCCCATCTCGGCCACCTGGGCGAGGAACAACTCCGCGCAGGACAGCGCATCGATGAGGGGGTCGTGGGCGCGATAGGCCGGCAGGCCGAAGCGCTCCCGAGCCGCCCACAAGCGCAGTGACCCCGGCGGCGGCTCCTCATGGAAGCCGCGACTGAGCAGCCCCCGCTGCAGGGCCAGCGTGTCCACCAGTTCGGCCTCGAAGCCCGCTCCCCACAGGGCGCGGCAGGCATGATCGAGGAAGCCGCGCTCGAGTTGGACGTGGTGGGCCAGCAGGACCCGTCCCGCGAGCGCCGCCAGCACCTCGCTCACCGCGTCCTCAAGCGGCACGCCCGCGACGAGCACGTCATCGGTGATGCCGTGCACGCTGGCACTGGCCCCCACCTCCCCCGCAGCAGCGACCACCATCGACCGTGCCTCACCGAGGACGATGCGCCCGGCGACCACCGGCAGGAAGCCGACCGCCAGGATGCGATCCCGAGTCGGGTCCAGGCCCGTGGTCTCGAAGTCCAGGGCCAGGAACTCGACGTCGGCAACGCGCGCCTTCTCGTCCGGCCAGGGCTTGCCGAGGTATGCCGCGAGCGCGCCTTCCGGAGCCCGGCCCAGCGCCCGCTGTCGTCGGCTCTCGCTGCTGCGACGGAAGAGCGAGATCACATGAAGCTCGTCGGATAACGCGAAGCCATCGCTGCCTGGGCGGCCCGGACGATGGCGAAGGCCTCCCGCAGGTGGCGCTTGTCGAAGGAACTCAGCTGTGCCGGGTTCACCCGGTTGTCGACCTCTCGTCCGGCACGCACCTGGCTGGCCTGGTGACGCAGCCGGACGTAGGAGATGAACTCGAAGGCGTCCTTGAGATCTGCCGCCTTTTCCGGCGTGATGATGCCGGCGGCCACGGCTGCCGCGATCCGGGCATGGGTGTTCGTCGCGGGTGACCCCAACGCCAACGCGTGAACTCGCGCGAGCTCGACCACGGCACCGATGCCGCCGCGTTTGATGTCGAGGGTGTCCCGATGGTCGCCCTCCTTGGCCAGGACGAAGCCGCGGAAGAAGCCGAGGGGAGGCTCGTTGAGCGTCGCGGCCCTGGCCAGGTGGGCGAGGAAACGCGTCGAGTCCGGCGCCCGCTCGAGCACCTCGCGCTGTACCTCGGCGAAGAGCTCGACGTCACCGTGGACGGGCCGCATGTCGAAGACGATGCTCGCCTGGAGCACCGCCTCCGGCACCGGCCGGGTGAGCCACGTGACGAGTTCGCGCCGCCACTCGCGCACGGTCCGGCGGAAGTCCGGGTTGGTCGCCATGACCTTGCCCTTGCACTCGGGATAGCCACAGCGCACCAGAGCCGCCGTCATCCACTCCGCGAGCAGCGCGAACCACGCGAGGTCCTCCTCGCGTGCCTCGTCGCTGATGATGAGGGCGTTGTCCTGGTCCGCGCCGAGGGCCTGCTCGAAGCGGGCGCGGGAGCCGAGACAGACCCAGACGTAGGGCACCGGCGGGGGTCCGTAGGCCACGGCCAAGTCCTGCTCGGCCAGCGTGAGAAGTCGCCGTTCCACCGCATCCCCGATTGCCGTGACCACGCGCCCGATGTCCTCCGCCGATGCGTCCTGGGCGACGAGCGACTCGACGATCGCGGGCAGGCGGGCACTCGCGGCAGCAACCCCGGCGACATCGATCTGCTTCTGGATGTCGCCGACGAGATAGATGGGGCTGGCCTGGACCATGCGCATGAGGTCCGTGGTCGTGATGACGCCGACCGGACGACCACCCTCGACGATCGGCAAGTGGTGGATGTTGCGGCCGACCATCTCGAGCAGGGCCTCGAAGGCGAGGCTGTCTGCCTGAGCCATCACGGGGTCAGCCGTCATCACCTCACTCACCGCCAAGTCCGTTGGGACTCCTTGTGCCACCACGCGATTGCGCAGGTCACGGTCGGTGACGATGCCGACCAACCGATCGTCATCGACGACCAGCAGGCACGACGCACCCTGGCGGCTCATGACCTGCGCGGCCGCCCTGATCGTCGCGTCGACACCCACAGTGATCGGCTCGCGCCGCACGAGGTCTCGCACCCCGGTGCGCAACATCGCATGCGTGGTCTCCGAGTCCTGGAGAGTGGCGACTGCGCCACGCATTCGGTGGGCTCGCTGGATGTCGAAGAAGTGGTCGAAGTCGGGATGCCGCTCACACAAGCGCCGGAAGCGCTCCTCGGGCAGCGCCAGGACGAGGGTGTCCTCGATCGCGACCACGTCGTGGATCGACGGATTCCCCAGGACGAGGGTCAC
Organism: Phycicoccus sp.; assembly: GCA_035418665.1. Taxonomy (GTDB): domain Bacteria; phylum Actinomycetota; class Actinomycetes; order Actinomycetales; family Dermatophilaceae; genus Phycicoccus_A. Next base: position 4,349 of record DAOLRO010000055.1, on the reverse strand, counting down.
CGACCCGAAGACGTCACCGACCTCGCACCGATCCATGAGGTTGCCCTGCTCGTCGAGGATGTCGACGGCTCCGGAGCGGATGACGAAGAGGGAATGGTTGTCCTTCCCCAGACCGATGATCGCACGCCCGCGGCGGTGGTACTCGACCGTGAACTGGCGCGGCAGTTCGGCCAGGACCTCCGCGGGGAGGGCATCGAAGGGTGCGTGGCGAGCGAGGAAATCCCGAACCTCTGCCAACTCGACGTCGAGGGCCATGACACATGACTACCACCGCCCCCTCAGGCCGCGCACCGTCACTGGCACAGTGGGCGCGTGCGATCCCTCACGTACGCCGGGTTCGGCGAGCCCCTCATGGTCCAGGACTCCGCGACGCCGACCGCGCCTCCCGGTGGCGCGGTCGTCCGGGTCGCCGCGAGCGGGCTCTGCCGAAGCGACTGGCACGGCTGGATGGGCCATGACTCCGACATCGTCCGCTTCCCGCACGTGCCGGGGCACGAGTTCGCCGGGACGGTGACCGAGGTGGGCGCGGGGGTAGATCTCGCGTGGTTGGGTCGCGCCGTGACGGCACCCTTCGTCTTCGCCTGCGGCGACTGCCCCGTATGCCGTGCTGGCGACGGGCAGGTCTGCCCCCACCAACGCCAACCCGGCTTCACCGATCCCGGCTCGTTCGCGGAGTTCGTCGTCGTGCGAGCGGCCGACACCAATCTCGTGGCCCTACCCGACGATCTCGACCCACGGGTGGCCGCCGGTTTGGGATGTCGGGTGGCCACGGCATACCGGGCGGTGACCGCGCGGGCCCGGGTGCGCGTTGGTGACCGAGTCCTCGTGATCGGTTGCGGCGGGGTCGGCTTGGCGGCCATCGCGGTGGCCGTGGCCGCGGGAGCGGACGTCATCGCGGTCGATGTCGACGAGACCGCCTTGGCCACTGCTCGGTCGCTCGGAGCCGCCGATGGCCTGGTCTTCGACGACCACCTGGCCGACCGAGTGCACGAGCTGACCGACGGAGGCGCCGACGTGGCCATCGATGCCCTCGGCTCACCGGCCACAGCACGCACCGGCGTGCTCGCTCTGGGAAGGCGGGGGCGGCACGTGCAAGTGGGTCTGCTCCCTCCTGCCGCCGGCGTTGCCCAGATCCCGATGGAACGCATCATCGGATGGGAATTGGAGCTGCTCGGCAGTCATGGCATGGCGGCATGCGACTACGCCCCGATGCTCGACGACCTGTCCTCGGGCGGGCTCGTCCTCGACGCACTGCTCGACCCGCGGCCGCCTCTGACTCTCGAGGAGGCCGCCGAGGCACTGCCCGCGATGGGCCGCACGCCGAGCCGGGGCATCCGCCTCATCGACCCGATGGCCTGAGGCAGGCCTCGCGTCCGGTCAGCGGCCGAACAGTTTGCCGAAGAAGCCCTGACTCGACTCGCCCTCGTGACCGGCGCACTGGTCGGCCTTGGGCACGTTCTTCATCACCTGGTCGACGTGCTGGCCACAGCCCGCCCACGTGGTCTTCCCGCACTTGGTGCACTTCACTGCTCGGCACACGATGGAGCCCTCTCCCGCTCTACGACAACAACGCAGGGATCATACCCCTAGGGGTATGATCCCTGCGTTGTGGTGGCGATGATTCGCGACGCGGGCCAACAGGGTCAGGCGAGCGAGAGGAAGAGCCGCTCCATCTTCTCCAGGTCCATTTCCGAGCCCTCGGGGTCGGTGACGCACTGCTTCAGGCCGGTCGAGATCGTCGCAAATCCGGCCCGGTCGATCGCCTTGGACACGGCCGCCATCTGCATGACGATGTCCTGGCACTCGCGGCCGTCCTCGATCATCTTGATGATGCCGCCGATCTGGCCCTGTGCGCGCTTGAGACGCTTGAGCACCGCGGTCATGTCATCGGGATTGAGCTGCATGGCGTCCTTGCCTGTGAGTGCGTCCACTGTGGCCCTGGCGGCAGCAGGGGCACTCACAGGGGACTGTCGGGAGTGATGATACCCCCGCCCGTATGAGCGCGAGGGTCACTACTGCGGGTCGGCCTCGGCGGCCTCGGCCCCGCCAGGGGCCAGTTGCTGACGGACCTCGTCCATGTCGAGTTCACGCACGGCGGAGATGACCTGCTCGAGCCCGGCGGGCGGAAGAGCCCCGGCCTGGCGGTAGACAAGGATGCCCTCGCGGAAGGCCATGACCGTCGGAATGGAGGTGATGCCCACAGCGCCAGCGAGTGCCTGCTCGGCCTCGGTGTCGACCTTTCCGAAGACGACGTCCTCGTGGTTCTTGCTCGAGGCCTCATAGGTGGGCGCGAACTGGCGACACGGGCCACACCACGAGGCCCACCAGTCGACGAGGACGATGTCGTGGTCGGTGACGGTCTTCTCGAACGACTCCGCGGTGAGGTCCACGGTGCTCATGTCGTTGCTCCTTGGTCGGTGATGGTCGGATCTCTGGAGACCAACCGTCCCCAGCCTGCCAGCATTCCCCGCCACGCGCGTCCGAGTGCGACATGATCGAGCGGTGTCCTCGCTCACCGTCATCGCCGTCGTGGCCGGATTGGTCGTCGGCGTGGTGCTGGGGGCACTCGGTGGCGGAGGCGCCATCCTCGCCGTGCCCGTGCTCGTGTTCGCCCTCCATGAGAGTCCGCAGAGCGCAACGGCCGGCTCCTTGGTGATCGTCGGGGTGAGCAGCCTGGTCGCGGCCACGAGCCATGCCCGACGGGGGCGAGTCCGATGGGCGCAGGGCCTGCTTTTCGGGGCCATCGGCATGCTCGGGGCCATCGTCGGCAGCCGACTGTCACTCGACGTGCAGGGCCGCACCCTGCTCCTCGCCTTCTCGGTGCTCCTGCTCTTCGTCGCCCTGCTCATGTGGCGACGAGCCTCCGCCGGGGCGCGCGCAGCGGCCGCGGGCGAGATCCATTCCCTCGACATCGTCACCTTCCGCCCCACCTTCCACGTCAACATCCCACGCGTCGTGCGCGTGCTCGTCGCGGCGTCAGCCGTCGGCCTGCTCACCGGCTTCTTCGGCGTCGGCGGCGGGTTCGCCGCCGTGCCGGCGCTCGTCCTCGCCCTCGACTTCCCCATGCCGGTGGCCGTCGGCACCTCCCTGCTCGTCATCGCCCTGAACTCCGCGACCGCCCTGAGCACCCGACTGCTGTCGGGCGCCTCCCCGACGTGGGAGGTCGTCATCCCCTTCACCATCGCGGCCATCGGCGGGTCACTCGTCGGCGCCCGGGTGTCCGGCCGGATCCCGCCCGCCCGCCTGGCCCGGGTCTTCGCTCTCATGCTGCTCTGCGTCGCGGTCTACACCGCGGTCGGCGCAGGGATCAGCCACTGACCATGGACCTCACCGACGCGCTCGCTGCCCAGATCCGCCAGGCGGACACGCCGGCCAGTCGCGCGGCCGCCGAGCGGCTCCGCGAGATCTATCGATCCGGTGCCGCGCCGACGGAGTTGGCGCTGGCCACGCAGGAGTCCGCTCTCGCCTATGGCGCCTACCGGATGCCGGCCACGTATGCCGCGGTGCGCGCTGCGCTCTCCATGTCACCCCACGAGGTGCTCCAGTCACAAGCTCCCGCAACCCATCTCGACCTCGGCGGCGGGACGGGTGCAGCGGTGTGGGCCGTGCACGAGCTCTGGCCGGAGGTCACGAGCCGAGTCCTGGACGCCTCCGAGGTGGCTCTGGACCTGGGTCGGCGGATCGCTGCCCGGGGGGATGGGCCGGTGGCGTCCACGGTCTGGGAGCGGGCCCACCTCGGGCCGGCAACCATCCTTCCCTCCGCCGACCTGGTCACGATCAGCTATCTGCTCGGCGAGCTCGCCGACGCAACGGCTGCCCACCTCGTCGACGAGGCCCTCGACAAGGCGAGTCTCCTGCTCGCCATCGAGCCCGGCACGCCGCGCGGACACTCCGCGATCCTCGCGGCGCGCGCTCGCGTCATCGAGGCCGGCTGGCACCTGCTGGCACCCTGCCCCCACGCCCACGCCTGTCCCGCAGTGGCGCCCGATTGGTGCCACTTCGCAGTGCGCCTACCCCGCTCGGCCACCCACCGGGCACTCAAGGGAGCCGAGCGCGGCTTCGAGGACGAGAAGTTCTCCTTCGTCCTCGCCGCGCGGTCCGACGACTCCCAGAGAGGCGAGTCCGGTCCAGCACCGGCTCGCGTGGTCCGGCATCCGCTGCAGCGCAAGGGCCTGGTGCAGGTGCGCACGTGTGAGAACGACGGCCTTCTCCATGACCGAATCGTGAGCAAACGTCAGGGCGAGGCGTACCGACGAGCCCGCGACCTGACGTGGGGCGACACCCTCAACCCGTGATCGCCCGGGGCCGCAGCGGGAGGCAAGCACCCGGCATACCCTGTCTGTCGTGTC
>DAOLRO010000054.1:13172-15085 GCA_035418665.1 Phycicoccus sp. | reverse complement strand
CCCCCCTCGATGACGGCGCGCGGCCGGTTGACCTGGAAGTCGTAGTAGTCCTCGGGGTCGAGGGCCGCAACGGCCTCCGCACTCCACAGTTCAGCGAGATGCTCGATGACGCCACTGGCCGCGTCGCCCGCGTCGTTCCAGCCCTCGAAGGCGGCGATCATCACGGGATTGGACAACTCGGGCAGGTCCTCGATCTCGATCACGCACGTCCTCCTCGCCGATGCTGGGCAGTCCACACCCTACGCACCGGGGGTGAGGACCGACGCGAGTGCTTCGTAGACTCGCGGTCATGGATCTGGCTGCCCCCCTGCCCGCCGCCGTGCTCTGGGACATGGACGGCACGCTTGTCGACACCGAGCCCTATTGGATCGAGGCCGAGCACGAGATCGTGGAGGCGGCCGGTGGGGAGTGGAATGACGATTACGCGCTCCAACTCGTCGGCAAGGACCTCAACGTGTCGGCGTCCTTCATCCGCGACCACTCACCGATCACGTGGGACAACGAGCGCATCATCGAGGAGTTGCTCGTCCGCGTCGTCGCGCGAGTGACGGAGCACGTCCCATGGCGTCCCGGGGCTCGGGAGTTGCTCGCCGACCTCGGGGCCTCCGGCGTGCCCTGCGCGCTCGTGACCATGTCGTGGCGTTCGCTGGCCGGCGGGGTGATCGATGCCCTGCCCGAGGGTTCCTTTGCTGCGGTGATCACCGGCGACGAGGTTGAGCACGGGAAGCCGCATCCGGAGCCCTATTGGGCGGCCTGCCGAGGACTTGGTGTCGAGGCCGGCGACTGCATCGCCCTCGAGGACTCCCCGACGGGCGTGCGGTCGGCGGTGGCGGCCGGGGTCCCCACGATCGCGATCCCCTTCGTGATCCCGGTGCCGGAGATTGCCGGTGCCGTGCAGATCGGCACCTTGGCCGGGCTCACCCCGGACAATCTGGCTCGACTGGGTCAGCAGGCCCGGGTGTCCATGGGCACCGAATCGGCCTGAGCCGCCTCAGTCGTCACCCGGCACAGCACTCCCGGACACGGCCGGGTCGAGGGCGATGGTGGCGGCGTGAGCCGGCAAGGGTGGGGGAGTGCCACCGAACTCGGGGCAGAACTCCTTGAAGTCGCACCAGCCACACAACTTCGACGTCCGGGGGCGCCAGTCCCCGGTCTCTGCGGCGCGGCAAACAGCAGCCCATACCGCTTGGAGGTTGCGCTCCAAGGAACGCAGGTCGTGCTCGTCCGGCACATAGCGAACGATCTGGCTGTCGCCGAGGTAGACCAGTTGGAGCATCTTCGGGATCTGGCCGTGGAGGCGCCAGAGGACGAGCGCGTAGAACTTCATCTGGAAGAGCGCCTTGCCCTCGAACCGGTCACCGGGGGACCGGCCGGTCTTGTAGTCGACGACCCTCATGGCACCATCCGGCGCGACGTCGAGGCGGTCGACATAACCACGCAGGGTGAGCCCGTCGATCTCGGTCTCGACATAGAGCTCACGCTCGGCGGGTTCGAGCCTGGTCGGGTCCTCGAGGCCGAACCACTTGTCGACCAGGGCGCCGGCATCGGTCAACCACGAGGCCTCGTCGAGGTCAGTGCTGTCCTCGATCATGGTCGCGAGCTCCGGTCGCTCCGCCTGCAAGGCCTCCCACCGGGGCAGCAGGAGTGCGTTGGCCGCCTCAGGGGTGCGCTCGGCAGCGGGGAGATCGAAGAGGTGCTCCAGCACCGAGTGGACCAGGGTGCCTCGTGCCGCCGCCGGGCTCGGCGGTCCCTCGAGCTTGTCGATGGTCCGGAAGCGGAAGAGCAGGGGGCACTGCTTGAAGTCCGCGGCGCGGCTCGGTGACAGTGCAGGTGACATGCCAGACACCGTATGCCGTGCCACCGACACCGCCGTCCCGCCCGCTGCGTGAGTGCCTTTGCTGTCAGTCCTCGGG
>DAOLRO010000054.1:0-13072 GCA_035418665.1 Phycicoccus sp. | reverse complement strand
GTCAGTCCTCGGGGAGGTAGCCGAGGTTTGAGCCGAGCCAGCGTTCGGCCTCAGCAACCGTCCAGCCCTTGCGCTTGGCGTAGTCCTCGACCTGGTCGCGACCAAGTCGCCCCACGACGAAGTACTGGCTGTCGGGGTGGCCGAAATACCAGCCCGACACGGCCGCCCCGGGCCACATGGCCATCGAGTCGGTGAGCTCGATGCCGGTGCGCCCCGTCACTGAGAGCAACTCGAAGAGAGTCCCCTTCTCGGTGTGCTCCGGGCACGCGGGGTAGCCCGGGGCGGGACGGATCCCGGAGTACTTCTCCGCGATCAGTGCCTCGTTGTCGAGGTCCTCGTCGGCCGCGTGGCCCCAGATTTCCTTCCGCACCCGCTGGTGCAGGCGCTCGGCGAAGGCCTCGGCGAAGCGATCGGCGATGGCCTCGAGCAGGATCGCAGAGTAGTCGTCGTTGTCGGCCTTGAAGGCCATGATCCGGTCCTGGGCACCGATCCCGCCCGTGACGGCGAAGCCCCCGACGTGGTCGGCCAGCCCCGTCGCCTTGGGCGCCACGAAATCGGACAACGCCCGATTCGGTATGCCGTCGCGGTGCTTTCCCTGTTGCCGCAGCGAGCGGATGGTGGCGATGACCTCCGAACGGGACTCATCGGCATACACCTCGATGTCGTCGCCGACCGCATTGGCGGGGAAGAGCCCGATGACACCGTTGGCGGTGAGCCATTTGTCGGCGATGACCTTCTCGAGCATCACCTGCGCATCGTCGAACAGCTTGCGCGCGGCCTCACCCACGCCCGGGGTGTTGAGGACATCGGGGTAGCGCCCCTTGATCTCCCAGGCCGCGAAGAAGGGTGTCCAGTCGATGTAGTCGCGCAGGTCCTCGAGGGGGTAGTCGAGGAACTCGGTGATGCCCGGCGTGAGGGGTGCCGCCGGAACGCCCGCGGACCAATCGATCGGCGTGGCGTTTGCCCGTGCGTCGTCCAGGGAGATGAGTGGGCGCTCGGTCGCCTTGGCGGCGTGTCGTGCCCGCAGCGAGTCGTAGTCGCTCTTGATGGTGCTCATGAGGGTCTCGCGCTGCTCCGGGTTGAGCAGTTGGCTGGCGATCGGGACCGACCGTGAGGCGTCCTTCACCCAGACGACGGGACCGTGATATTGGCCGTCGACCTTGACCGCCGTGTGGGCACGCGAGGTCGTGGCGCCGCCAATGAGAAGGGGGATCTCGAAGCCCTGGCGCTCCATCTCGGCAGCGACCCGCACCATCTCGTCGAGTGACGGAGTGATGAGGCCGGAGAGGCCGATCATGTCGGCGCCGACCTCACGGGCGGTGTCGAGGATCTTCTGGGCAGGCACCATGACCCCGAGGTCGATGACCTCGTAGTTGTTGCACTGCAACACGACGCCGACGATGTTCTTGCCGATGTCGTGCACGTCGCCCTTGACCGTGGCGGTGACGATGAGGCCCTTGGCACTGCTGGAGTCCACGCCGGTACGGGCCTTCTCGGCCTCGATGTGGGGGATGAGGTGGGCGACGGCCTTCTTCATCACGCGAGCGGACTTCACCACCTGGGGGAGGAACATCTTGCCGGCGCCGAAGAGGTCACCGACGACGTTCATGCCGTCCATGAGCGGGCCCTCGATGACCTCGATCGGGGCTCCACCAGCGGCCATGATCTCGAGGCGCAACTCCTCGGTGTCGGCCACGACGTGGTCGTCGATGCCCTTGACCAAGGAGTGGGTGATGCGCTCCCGGACGGGATAGCGACGCCACTCCTCGAGGGTGGCCCCGGCCTCTTCAGGTGAGGTGTTGAAGCGGTCGGCGATCTCGAGCAGTCGCTCGGTGGAGTCGGGACGCCGGTTGAGGATGACGTCCTCGATGCGTTCGCGCAGCTCGGGATCGATCTCGTCGTAGACCACCAGGGCACCGGCATTGACGATGCCCATGTCCATGCCAGCGCGGATCGCGTGGTAAAGGAAGACCGCGTGGATCGCCTCGCGCACGGGGTTGTTGCCCCGGAAGGAGAAGGAGACATTGGAGACGCCGCCGGAGACGAGGGCACCCGGCAGGTTCTCCTTGATCCAGCGGACGGCCTCGATGTAGTCGGTGCCGTAGGCCGCGTGCTCCTCGATGCCGGTCGCGACGGCGAAGATGTTGGGGTCGAAGATGATGTCCTCGGCGGGGAAGCCCACCTCGTCGACGAGCAGGTCGTACGCCCGCTTGCAGATCGCCTTGCGGCGCTCGAGATTGTCGGCCTGACCGTCCTCGTCGAAGGCCATGACCACCACGGCGGCACCGTGCTTGCGGCACAGCCGCGCCTGCTCGAGGAAGGGCCCCTCGCCCTCCTTCATGGAGATCGAGTTGACGATGCACTTGCCCTGTGCCGCCTTGAGCCCCTGCTCGATGACCTCCCACTTCGAGGAGTCGATCATGAAGGGGACCTTGCAGATGTCGGGCTCACCCGCGACGAGCTTGACGAAGCGATCCATGGCGGCGACGCCGTCGATCATCCCTTCGTCCATGTTGATGTCGATGACCTGGGCTCCGGCCTCGACCTGCTGACGCGCGACGGTCAGCGCCGCGGGGTAGTCCTCTTCCTTGATGAGCTTGCGGAAGCGGGCCGACCCCGTGATGTTGGTCCGCTCGCCGACGTTGACGAAGAGCGAGTCCTCCGTGACCACCAAGGGCTCCAGCCCGGACAGGCGCAGGGCAGGGACCACCTGGGCGGGCCTTCGCGGGCTCACCCCGTCGACGCATTTGGCCACTGCCCTGATGTGGTCGGGCGTCGTGCCGCAGCAGCCACCGAGGATGTTGATGAGCCCGCTCGTGGCGAACTCCTCGACCACGGAGGCCATCTGGTCCGGGGTTTCGTCGTATTCGCCGAAGGCATTGGGCAGGCCGGCGTTGGGATAGGCGGACACGAAACAGTCCGCCAGGCGCGACAACTCCGCGACATAAGGACGCAACTCGTCGGCGCCGAGTGCACAGTTGAGGCCGATGGCCAAGGGCCGCGCGTGCCCAACCGAATACCAGAAGGCCTCCGTCACCTGGCCTGACAGCGTGCGCCCCGAGGCATCGGTGATGGTGCCCGAGATGACGACCGGCCAACGACGACCCTGCTCCTCGAACAGGGTCTCCACCGCGAAGATCGCCGCCTTGGCGTTGAGGGTGTCGAAGATGGTCTCGATGAGGAGAGCATCAGCGCCGCCGTCGACCAAGCCGCGGGCCTGCTCGAGATAGGCCTCCACCAACTGGTCATAGGAGATGTTGCGGGCACCGGGGTCATTGACATCGGGCGAGATCGAGGCCGTGCGCGTCGTCGGGCCGATTGCCCCCATGACCCACCGCGGCCGACCGGACTCGGTCGCCACCTCGTCACACGCGGCCCGCGCCAACTCTGCGGCGGCCACGTTGATCTCGTAGGCGAAGTCACCCATGTCGTAGTCGCCGAGCGAGATTCGTTGGGCGCTGAAGGTGTTCGTCTCGATGAGGTCGGCGCCGGCCCGCAGATAGTCGCGGTGGATGCCCCCGATGATCTCGGGTTGGGTCAGGGACAGCAGGTCGTTGTTGCCCTGCACATCGCTTCGCCAGTCGGCAAAACGCTGCCCCCGATAGTCCGCTTCGGAGAGGCCGTGACGCTGGATCATCGTCCCCATGGCCCCGTCGAGCACGAGGATTCGCTCGTTCAGGGCTGCGGTGAGATCGGCAGTGGCATCGGGGCGCTGGGGCACGAACACTCTTCCTGGGGGTTGTGGACAAACACACCAAGTATGCCGTGCGCCGCGAGTCGGGGGCCGGAACGTTTGGTCCGTGACCGGATTGCGGGACCCGTTCCGTGGCCACCTCACGGATACGCTCTGACCCCATGACCTCCACCGCGACCGCCAAGGGCCCGGGCCTCAGGGTCGCCACCATCGGTGGTGTCCCGGTCCACATCGGCTGGTCCTGGTTCCTCCTCGCCGCGGTGATCATCGTCCTCACCGGCGCGCGCCTCGTTGACCGGACTCCCCACGCCTACCTCATCGGTGCGGGTTATGCCCTGTCCCTCCTCCTCGCCGTCCTGGTCCACGAAGGGGCTCACGCGCTCGCCGCTCGTTCGCTCGGGATTCCCGTGCATCGGGTCGTCGCGGACTTCCTTGGCGGACACACCGCGTTCGCGTCGACCGGCCTGACCGCGGGACGCTCCGCAGTCATCGCGGCGGCAGGTCCACTGGCCAACGCCCTGCTCGGCGGGGCCGCCTGGGTGGGGATGCACGTCGTCGAATCACCCGTGGCCGGACTGGTCTTCCTTGGTGTGACGTGGGTCAACCTCTTGCTGGCTGCCTTCAATCTCCTGCCCGGCCTGCCCCTCGACGGCGGGCAACTGGTCGAAGCCGCTGTCTGGGGCGCCAGTGGTCGTCGGTCAAAAGGGATGATCGCCGCGGGATGGGGCGGCCGACTCGTGGCCGCACTCATCGTCTTCTGGGCCCTCGGACGACCCCTGCTGGCCGGAGTCGCGCCCGACACCTTCACGCTCGTGTGGGCGGTGCTGCTCATCTCGGTGATCTGGCGGGGCGCGAGCCAGGCCATCGCGGTCGGTCGCTCGCGCGGCCTTCTCGAGGGGGTCACGGTCCGTGCAGCCGCCCAGCGCGTGCACCTGATCTCGGTGGGGACGCTTGTCGGTGACCTGCGCGGCATACCTGCGTCGGTGGTGACCCTCATCGGCGATCACCCCGACGGGTTGCTGTGGGTGCCTGCCGGATCGGTCAGCGATGCAGTGCCGGACAGTGCACCGGTGTCGTCCGTGGCCAGTCCGGTCCCGGCAGGTGCGATCTGCGTGGCGGCGCCGGATGACGAACTCTGGGGTGTGCTCACGAGCATGTTCGAAGGCCGGATCGGCTTGGCTGTGCTCACCCACGCCGACCAGATCTGGGGGGCCATCACGGCCCAGCACCTCGATGCCGTTCTCCCCTCGATCGCGCACTGATCGGAGTCACAGTCGGCGGGACCTAGACTCGGCCACCATGACAGCGATTGGTGCGGAGTTGCGCCGTGGTCCCTTCGGCGAAGGGGAGCGGGTCCAGTTGACCGACCCCAAGGGCCGCCTGCACACCATCACCCTCGGGGCAGGGAAGCAGTTCCACACCCATCGTGGTTACCTCGCCCACGACGACCTCATCGGCTCACCCGATGGATCCACGGTCAAGAACACCGCGGGGGTCGAGTATCTCGCCCTGAGGCCGCTCCTGTCGGATTACGTCATGTCGATGCCGCGCGGGGCAGCCGTCGTCTATCCCAAGGACGCAGGTCAGATCGTGACGATGACCGACATCTTCCCCGGAGCGCGGGTCGTCGAAGCCGGTGTCGGTTCCGGGGCCCTCTCGATGTCCTTGTTGCGGGCTGTGGGTGCCGACGGCATGGTCCACTCTTTCGAGCGGCGCGCCGACTTCGCCGACATCGCGCAGGCCAATGCTCGCGCGTTCTTCGGGGTCGACCACCCGGCCTGGACCGTCACGGTGGGCGATCTCGTCGAGTCGCTGCCGGAGGCCGTCGAGGCGGGCACCATCGATCGGGTCGTCCTCGACATGCTCGCCCCGTGGGAGTGCCTCGACGTCGTGGCCGATGCCCTCGCCCCGGGTGGTGTGCTCATCTGTTACGTCGCCACTGCAACCCAACTGTCCCGGGTGGCCGAAGCCGCACGTGACCATGGTGGCTTCACCGAGCCGAGTGCGTGGGAGTCGCTCGTGCGCGGCTGGCACCTGGAAGGCTTGGCGGTGCGGCCCGAGCACCGCATGCACGGTCACACCGGCTTCCTCATCACGACCCGTCGGCTGGCGCCGGGCGTCACTCCGCCCCTGCGCAAGCGCCGGCCCGGTGGCGGCTACGACGTGGCTCCGGAGGACCAGGTGTGGTCGCCCGAGGCACTGGGGGAGCGGGTGCCGTCGGAGAAGCGGGTCCGGCGCGTGCGCCGCAGCGTCGTCGAGCCCGCGCCACGGACTGAAACGTCACCCTTCGAGAGCGAGTGACGAGTTAGGGTCGAGGCGGCGCAGTGTCCATGCGCCGCATGCCGTATTCGGCCCAGGAGGTGCCCATGACCGGTGAGCAGAGCGACCGCGGCGGGTCCGCGCGCCCCGGAGCGGAGGACACCGCCGAGGTGCGCCGGCTGAGTTCACAACTGGCCACGATGTCCTCCCAGAACGAGCGCCTGGTCCGCACGCTGCGCGATGCCAGGGAGCAGATCGTCACCCTCAAGTCCGAGGTCGACCGCCTCGGCCAACCCCCGGCGACCTATGGCGTCCTCGTCGAGATCCTTGACGACGGCAATGTCGACATCCTCACGGGTGGCCGCAAGATGCGCGTCGCTGTCAGCCCGGGTGTCGAGATGAAGGAACTGCTGCCCGGTCGCGAACTCATCCTCAACGAGTCGATGAATGTCGTGGGCCTGCATGGTTTCGAGCGCACCGGCGAGGTCGTCGTCGTCAAGGAGTTGCTCGAGCCCGATCGTGTCCTGGTGCTCGCCCATGGGGACGAGGAGCGCGTCTGCCGCCTCGCCCAGCCGCTGCTCGAGGAGAAGATCCGCGTCGGCGATGCCCTCCTGCTGGAGTCGCGCGCCGGTTTCGTCTACGAACGGGTCCCCAAGGCCGAGGTCGCCGACCTGGTCCTCGAAGAGGTGCCCGACATCTCCTACGAGGACATCGGTGGCCTGCGCGGGCAGATCGAGCTCATCCGTGACTCCGTCGAGTTGCCCTATCTGCACCCCGACCTCTACATCGAGCACCACCTCAAGCCGCCGAAGGGCGTGCTGCTCTACGGTCCTCCCGGATGTGGCAAGACGATGATCGCCAAGGCCGTCGCGGCCTCCCTCTCGCGCAAGATCGCCGAGAAGGAAGGGCGCCCTGAGGGCAAGAGTTACTTCCTCAACATCAAGGGCCCCGAGCTGCTCAACAAGTACGTCGGCGAGACCGAGCGCCACATCCGCCTCATCTTCCAGCGGGCCCGGGAGAAGTCCAACGAGGGCTTCCCGGTCGTCGTCTTCTTCGACGAGATGGAGTCCCTCTTCCGGACCCGCGGCTCGGGTGTCTCCTCCGACGTCGAGACCACGATCGTGCCGCAGTTGCTCGCCGAGATCGACGGCGTCGAGGGCCTCGAGAACGTCATCGTCATCGGGGCCTCCAACCGCGAGGACATGATCGACCCGGCCATCCTGCGCCCCGGTCGACTCGACGTGAAGATCAAGATCGAGCGACCCGACGCCGAGAGCGCCACCGACATCTTCGCCAAGTACCTCACCCCCGACCTGCCCCTGCACGCCGACGACCTCGCGGTCCATCACGGCGACCCGGAGGCGACGGTGCGCGGCATGATCGAGGCCGTCGTCACCCGGATGTATTCCGAGGACGAGGACAACCGCTTCCTCGAAGTGACCTACGCGGGCGGCGACAAGGAGATCCTCTATTTCAAGGACTTCAACTCCGGCGCGATGATCCAGAACATCGTCGACCGCGCCAAGAAGATGGCGATCAAGGACCTGCTGCTCACCAAGCAGCGCGGCCTGCGCGTCGAGCACCTGCTCCAGTCGTGCACCGACGAGTTCCGCGAGAACGAGGACCTCCCCAACACGACGAACCCCGACGACTGGGCGCGCATCTCCGGCAAGAAGGGGGAGCGGATCGTCTACATCCGCACCCTCATCAAGACCAAGGAGGGCACCGAGCCCGGCAAGTCGATCGCGACCGCCAACACCGGCCAATACCTCTGAGTCGGCCGTCCCACACCCCCATCGGGGCGCGGACCATCATTCCGGTATGCCGTCCGCTCGCCGTCCGTCGTCGGGCGCGGCAGCCGTGACACCCGGCAGAGGGGGCAGCGGGGCGGAGTCAGGCTCTGAGGTGAGGGCTCGGTGGGCCGCCACGGCGACCCGCACCCGCTCCAGGAGCGGGTCGAAGAAGAGCGTGCGGTAGGACTGGTCCGACAGGCTGGACAGGACGAACGACAGGGCTCCGATGATGCCCAGGAGGAAGGCAGTCCGCACCGTCTGGTGGTCCATCGGGAGTTTGTCGCCGAGGAAGGTGTAGGGGACCCGCTCGTGCGTGAGCCAGGCCTTGACGACCGCATCGGTGATCGCGATCCGCCCAATTGTCACGAGCAGGGCTGCGATGACCATCGTGAACATTGCGGCCTGGATCAGGTGGGCCAGGACCAGGACAGCCAGGACATTGATCCGCCCGGTCCTGGTGAGGGCTCGGCCGGTCACGGCACCGGTCGGCGCGTCGGCCAACGGGGTGCCCGCGAGCAGGGTGTGGGCCTGTTCCTCGGTGAGCGCGTCATGTGCCTGGTCGATCTCGCTGCGCGCGACCGGCACCATGGCGAGGATCGCGATGAGGGCGATGACCCCCGTCAACGCCCACTGGCGGCGCAGGCCGAGCGAGTCCGCGATCTGCCACGGCTCCGTGGAGAAGAAGGCGAAGACGACGAGGACAAGGATCACTGGCAGCGCCCGTGAGGCCATGCTCTGGATGGCGCTCATCGACCGCCAGGCCCAGCGCCCTGCCCAGCCGAGGATGGACCCCAGCCCACTCCAGACGACCAAGTGCAGGGCAACCACGGGCAGAACCACCTCGGCGACGATCCGCCCCCAGCCGAAGCCAGCGGCGAGATCAGCGGCAAGGGCGGCCACGGCATACACGCCCATGAAGCCGAGCGCGACCGCGCGACCCTTGGGATCACTCCAGCGGACCATCGCCCCATGAAGCCACCACGCGAGCCACACGGGACCGACGACGGACGCCACGAGGATGAGCACGAGAAGCAAGTCCGAGGCCGCGCCCAACGAGTCACCGACCGAGTCGAAGGCGGTGCCCAGGGCGGTGCCACCGAGGATGTCGAAGACCAGCGCGCCCAGGAGCAGGACCACGGCGGGGGAGGTGCGTTGCAGCAGGTCGGCGGCGCGACGGGAACGGGGCACGAGATAGGGCAGCCCCTGACTGCGCAGCCAGGTGTCGACCCGGTCCTCGGCGCTGAGAGCCATCTCGTCAGTCTCCGACGAGGCGTGCGAGCAGGCGCCACCCGAGGAGCATCACGGTGAGGACTGCGGTGGCCACCGTCACGAACGACCACGCCGTGCCTGCACCGATGGCCAGCCGCAACAGCATGCCGATGACGACCGTGGCGACGACGACGACGAGCCCGAAGGGAAGACCGGTCGGGGCGAGCGAGGTCAGGGTCGAGGCCAGCAACCATCCGGCGGCTGCACCGCAGAGGAAGGGGCCCGCCGTCTGGATCACGCCGACCGCACTGAGGCCGTGCTCATGACTGCGCCGCCCGATGGCCGCGAAGACGACCACGAAGGCGGCGTCGAGCAGGACCGGCAGGAGTCGACTCACTGATCCGTCCGCTCGAACAGGGAGCGTTGCCGCGGAGGAGCGTGGGTCGGGTCGACCCCGTCGAAGAGGCTCGAGACCGACTCGCCCTCGTGGATGCGGGTGATCGCCTCCGCGATGAGTCCACTGATGGTGCGCACCTTGAGCTCGGGCCAGTTGCTCGGTGCAGGGACGGTGTCCGTGGTGACGACCTCGCTGATCATGGGGTGGCCACGGAGTTTGTCGACGGCCTTGCCGGCGAAGAGACCATGGGTGCAGGCGACGGCGGCCTCCGTGACCCCGAACTCCGACAGTTTCTCGAGCAACTCGACGATCGAGCCACCCGTGGCGATCTCGTCGTCGAGGACGATGGCCCGCTTGCCCTCGACGTCACCGACGATCGAGTCGATGACCACCTTGTCATCGCCCAGGCGACGCTTCGAGCCCGCGGCCACGGGGAGGCCCAGGAGGCGGCTGAACTGCGTGGCGTCCTTGGCGTTGCCCAGGTCGGGGGAGACGACGACCGAGTTGGTGAGGTCCTGCTCGCGGAAATGGTCGGCGAGCACTCCCAGCGCGGTCAGGTGGTCGACGGGGACCGAGAAGAAGCCGTGAACCTGGGGTGCGTGGAGGTTCATCGTGAGGACGCGGTTGGCGCCCGCGGTGGAGATCATGTCGGCGACCAAGCGACCGCCCAAGGAGATGCGCGAGGCGTCCTTCTTGTCGGAGCGGGCGTAGGCGTAGTGCGGGATGACCGCCGTGATCTGCTGTGCCGACGCGCCCCTGGCCGCGTCGATCATGAGGAGGAGCTCCATGAGGGAGTCCTGCGTCGGCGGGACGAGTGGCTGAACGATGTAGACATCGCGCTGACGGCAGTTGGCCAGGAGTTGGGCCTGGAGGCAGTCATTGCTGAAGCGACTGATCGCGGTCTCGGACAGGGTGACGCCGAGATGGTCGCAGATGAGGTGCGCGAGTTCAGGGTGGGCCGAACCGGTGAAGACGACGACATCCCGCATGGCGGTCAGCCTAGTGGGACAGCGGCGAGCGGGCTGGCGCGCTCACGTAGCCTCGAGCCATGACGGTGCGCAGGATCATGGGGATCGAGACCGAATACGGAATCTCGGTCCCCGGACGACCGCAGGCCAACCCCATGGTGCTCTCCGGAGACGTGGTGACGACGTATGCCGCGGCGCGCGGAATCCGTCCTGCGCGCGCCTCGTGGGATTACGCCGACGAGGCGCCGCTGCGGGACGCACGCGGCTTCGAGATGAACCGCGCTGTCGCGCATCCGAGCCAACTCACCGATGAGTGGGGTGATCCGGCGCTCGATGACCCGACCATGGCCAATGTCGTCCTTACCAACGGCGCCCGGCTCTACGTCGATCACGCCCATCCCGAGTACAGCTCGCCCGAGGTCACCAATCCGCGCGACGCCATCCGGTGGGACCGAGCCGGTGAATTGGTCATGCGCGAGGCGGTCCAGCGGCTGGGCACGGTGCCGCCGGGAGTCAATCTCTACAAGAACAACACCGACGGCAAGGGGCAGTCCTATGGGACCCATGAGAACTACCTCATGTCCCGGCGGACCCCGTTCCTTGACATCGTCAAGCACTTGACGCCCTTCTTCGTGGTGCGTCAGGTGATGTGTGGCGCCGGCCGGGTCGGCATCGGAGTGGACAGTCGCACGAACGGTTTCCAACTGGCCCAGCGCTCGGACTTCTTCGAGTGCGAGGTCGGCTTGGAGACCACGCTCAAGCGGCCCATCATCAACACCCGGGACGAGCCCCACGCCGTCGCCGACCTCTATCGGCGACTCCACGTGATCATCGGCGATGCCAACCACTCCGACGTCGCGAACCTGCTCAAGATGGGCACCACGTCGCTGGTCCTGGCGATGATCGAGGACGGCTTCCTCGACCAGGACCTGAGCATCGAGCAGCCGGTCGCAGCCCTGCGCGCGGTGTCACACGATCCGTCGCTCACCCACCTCCTGACCCTTCGAGACGGTCGTCGACTCACGGCCCTCGACCTCCTCGACCACTTCCACGAGCGAGCCGCCGCCTATCTCGACCAGCGTTGGGGGCGCGACGTCGACGAGGACACCCGAGAGGTCATGCACTGGTGGACCCTCGTCCTCGAACGCCTTCGCCGTGACCCGATGGAGGCGCGACGCGAAGTTGAGTGGGTGGCCAAGTTGGCCCTGCTCGAGGGCTATCGAGAGCGTGACTCCCTCGGCTGGGGCGACCCACGACTGAAGGCGGTCGACATCCAGTGGTCCGACGTCCGCGCCGACCGTGGCCTGGCTCACCGGCTGTCGGACAGTGGACGGCTGGAACGGTTGGTCTCCCATCAAGACGCGGAGTCAGCCATGACGCAGCCACCCGCCGACACCCGGGCATGGTTCCGCGGCACGGTGCTCGAGCGCTTCCCCGAGCAGGTGGTCGCGGCCTCGTGGGACTCCCTCATCGTCGAGGTGCCGGGCCAGCGCAACCTGCAACGGATCCCCATGATGGATCCTCATCGCGGGACCGAGGAGCAGCTCGGGGGCGTCGTGGAGCGCAGTGCGTCCATGGCGGACCTCATGGCCGAGTTGGCCACTCCCTGACCATCCCGTGACGTGCGGGCTGGGTGAACTAGGCTCGGAGACGCTGGTGGCGCACGGCCATCGATGCGACGTGGGAGGTGGCCATGGCTGGTCAGGAGCAGATCAAGCGCGATCGGCGCGATGACGGACCGGACGACCTGCCCGAGCCCACGCCAGTGGCGCCGACGGCTCAGACCCAGGACATCGATGACCTCCTCGACGAGATCGACGGGGTGCTCGAGACCAACGCCGAGGAGTTCGTCCGGGGCTTTGTCCAGAAGGGCGGACAGTGAGCGGTGCACCCGGCAGTGGGTCGCTGCCCACGGCATACCTGACACCTGGTTCGTCGTCGTTCAGCGAGTTCGTGGCCGCCCACGTACCGGAGATGCTCCCGCGGTCCCGCCGACTGCCGGCGGGCGCGCTGGAGGCGCCGCACGGCACGACGATCGTTTCGGTGGCCTACACCGGCGGCGTCCTGCTCGCCGGTGACCGCCGGGCCACGATGGGCAACCTCATCGCCAACCGGGACATGGAGAAGGTCTTCGCGGCGGACGAGTTCTCCGCCGTCGGCATCGCGGGCACGGCTGGTCTGGCGATCGAGTTGGTGCGCCTCTTCCAGGTCGAGTTGGAGCACTACGAGAAGATCGAAGGCGCGCTGATGTCGTTGGAGGGCAAGGCCAATCGCCTCGCCTCGATGATTCGCAGCAACCTCGGCATGGCCATGCAGGGACTCTCCGTCGTGCCCCTCTTCGCGGGCTACGACCTCGAGCTGGAGCGAGGACGCATCTTTTCCTACGACGTGACCGGCGGCTGCTACGAGGAGCACGACCACCACACCATCGGGAGTGGTTCACTCTTCGCGCGCGGCTCCCTCAAGAAGCTCTTCCGGCGTGACCTCGACGCCGACTCGGCCCTGCGGGTGTCCCTCGAGGCACTGTGGGATGCGGCGGACGACGACAGCGCAACGGGTGGCCCCGACCTCGGTCGGCGGATCTGGCCCACGGTGGCACTGGTCGACGCCCAAGGGGTGCGCTTTGTGCCCGATGAGCAGGTGGCGTCGGTCGTCGAAGCCATTGTCAACGAGCGTCGCGGCAACCCGGGAGGTGCGCGATGAGCCAGATGCCGTTCTACGTCTCGCCCGAGCAGTTGATGAAGGACCGGGC
>DAOLRO010000053.1:7996-15168 GCA_035418665.1 Phycicoccus sp. | reverse complement strand
GTCTTGCCCGTCCCCGGCTCACCCTCCAGCAGCAACGGGCGACCCAGCCGCAGCGCCAACCAGCCGACGGTCGAGAGGGCATCGTCGGAGAGATAGCCGGTCGCACTGAGCCGGTCGGCGAGGGCGCGCGCGTCGGCGACGTCGGTGCGGGGGTCCATGACCCCACCTTGCACTGTCAGATCCGCTCCGCGGAAGGGTTGGCCCCCGCGAGGTCCGCAGGCGTGTCGATGTCTCGACCCGTGGCCAGGTCGCCGCACTCAACGATCCGGGGCTGGTGGCTGGCGAAATACTCGCGCGCACCACGATCCCCCCGCGCCGTGGCCATGACCCCGGCCCAGTGGTCACGCCCGATCCGCACGGGGTGGCCCGGCACCCCGTTGTATGCCGCCCGCAACAGTGCCGCTGTCCCGTCCCGTCGACCGGTGCGCAGGAGCCGCCGGTAGACGTCGATGCCAACGTCGGGGAGGTCGACGAGGGTGATGAGCACCGAGTCGGGCCCGTCCGGGTCGTCCTCGTCCCCAGGGTGGATCTCCCCGATGGCCTCGAGTCCTGCGCGCAAGGAGGCGCCCATTCCCTCCTCCCAGTCCAGGGCATCGACGAGCAGGACCTGGGTCTTGCGACGGAGTTTCAGTCGGAACGCCCGGGCGCCCGGCAGGAGTCGCAGCGCGACCTCGTCGGCCTCGGCGCCCATGACGACAAAGATCGAGGAGCAGCCGGCGAGCGCGAGCTTCTTGACGGTGAGCTCGACCCAGGTCAGCTCGGACTCCGCGTCTTCGACGAGCGCCTTGGGCTGCCCCATCCGCCTCCCGACACCCGCCGCCAGCACGAGCCCTACGGCCCTCGTCATGCCGGCAGCACTCCCTCACCTGGGCTCGGGTGACCGGTTGGGATGCCAAGGGCGTGACCAATCCCGCCACTGGCATCCCTCCCACCGACGTTGGCGACGCCGACGTGTCGACGGGGATGCCAAGCGCGCTGACCCACGCGCTTCTGGCATCCCAAGCCCACGTCGGACGAGGGCCGGAAATCATCCAGCACTGAGCGCTGACACGATCTTGGGGCGGAGGTCCTCGGCGGCGATGACCTCGTCGACCGAGCCGACCTCGACCGCGCGATGGATCGAGTGGACCCCGTCGAACTCCGCGGCCACCTGCCCGAGCACCTCGGCCCGCACGGCCTGACGCGTCTCGTCGAGACGGGCCACGAGTGCCGCTCGCTCGACACCCTTGGCAGCCGCCACCTGCCCCTCGAGATCGGCCACCCGCGAGTCCTTGGCTGTCCGGGCATCGACGTCGCGGGCAAAGACGACCGCGGCGGCCGGAGCCCCACCGATGACCGAGGCGAACGAGCCCTCGACCGCGAGCACGGTCATGTTGTCGTTGAGCGCCTTGGAGAAGACGACGAAGGCTCCACCGTGATAGCGCGAGACGACGACGAAGACGATCCGACCCTCGAAGTTGACGATGGCCCGACCGATCTCGGCCCCGTATTCGAGCTGCAGCGCCCTCATCGACTCCGGCGAGCCGTCGAAGCCGGAGAGGTTGGCCAGGACGACGAGCGGCCGATTGCCCGAGGCCGCGTTGATGGCTCGTGCGGTCTTCTTGCTCGAGCGCGGGAAGAGCGTGCCCGCCGTGTAGGTGTCCGGCCCGTCGGTGGGCGGGAAGCCGCGCCGCGCAACGGTCTTCGATTCGATGCCAAGGAGACAGACCGGCATACCTCCAATGTGGGCATCGGTGACCACGGAGGTCTCGGCATCGGCCATGCCCGCCCAGCGTTCGATCATCGGGTGGTCCAGGTCGGTGACCGACCGCATGAGGGTGCGGATGTCGAAGGCCTTCTTGCGGTCCGGGTTGGTGGCCCGGCTGAAGATGTCGCCGACCGTGGTGAAGCCACTGTCCTTGGGATCGTGCGGGTATGCCGTGACATCCCGATCGATCGGATCTTCCGTCTCCGCGTGGCGGGGTCCGGAATCTCCGGGAGCGACCCACGTGTGGTCGTAATGGTCGAGAAGCAGGCCGAAGGCCTCGGCGAGATCCTTGGCCCAGTACTGCGCCTGACCGTTGGGGCCCATGACGCGGTCGTAGCCGCCGATGCCGAAGTTGTCCTCGGCGCTGACGCCACCGGAGAAGTCGAGGGACTGCTTGCCGGTGAGGACCATCGCCGAGTCAGGAGTCATGATGAGCACGCCCTTGGTGTGCATGAGCATCGTGGCCTCGGCGTTCCAATACGGTTGCGCCCCAACGTTGATGCCCGCGACCACGACGTTGATCTCGCCACCGGACTGGGTGAACTCGACGATCCGCTTGAGCGCCTTGGCGATCCAGTCCATGTTCTCGGTGCCGGAGTCCATGGCGATCCGAGCGCCCGCCGACAGGGCGAACCACTCAACCGGCACGCCCATCGACTCGGCGAGATCAATGGCCGCCATGATCCGGGTGCACTCGGCCTCGGCCACCGAGCCCAGGCTCTTGAGGGGGTCGCCGCAGAGCAGGACGCGAGTGACTCCCTCGGGATGGAGCGCCGTGGGGGTCGTCACGACGCCGCAGATGATGCCGGCCGTGTTGAGGCCGTAGGGGCGATCCACCGGGACGAGCCGACCGCTCTCGTCGAGGTCGTGCTCGACGGCACTGCCCCCGGAGCCCGCGATCATCGAGACGAGTTCGTAGGGATAGACGAGCCCGCGGCGTCGGGCGCGGACGACCTTCTCCGAATAGCTGTCGAGGGGAGCCAGTCGGTCGGTGGCGGGTGCCTCGATGCTCGTGACGATGCCACTGCCCGGCTGTGAGGAGAACTTCGCGACCATCGGAGTCACCGTGTCGTCATCGACGATGAGGCGGCCCTCGATGCGCAACTCCTCGATCCCGGCCCCGGCGGTCAGCGGGGCGATGCGTCCGGCGAGGGCAGTGAGTTGGTCGAGATCAGCAGAGATCGGCGGCCAGATGTGCAGCCAGACATGGTTCATGTCGAGGCGCGCCCCAGCAGCACCTCGCGCGGCTCGGGTGCGGCGGATGCCCTCGAGGCAGTTGGCGATCGCGCGCTCGAGGTGCGGGAGCGAGGTGACCCGGCCCGTGTCGTCGCGGACGACGCTGAACTGGCGGACCTGGGCGAGGGCGAAGAGTCGCTCGTCGGCCGGGTTGTCCTTGGCCTTGCCCTGGAGGAGCAGGACGTCCGTCGGGCCGTCGAGCCGGGTGAGGTCGAAGTCCCGGAGGCGCCACAGGGAGAGCCGCCGACCGACCATCGGGTGCACGTTGCGGACCAAGAGGTCCTCGAACAGCGTGCCGTCCCCGGCGGGACGAAGCGTGAAGTAGCCGACCTCGCGCCCACCACCAGCGACGACCCCGATCGCGATCCGTCGGATCTCGTGGGCCACCGGGAGCGCTGCGAACCGCTGCGCGAGGGTCGCGGAGGCTTCGTCATCGTCCTCGGGAGCATCGGGCCAGCGCAGGTAGAGGTCGATGACGCCCTCTGAGCCGACTGGGCGGGCTGCGATGAGGTCGGCGAGATCGTCGGCCAGCGTGGAGCCCGGGACGATCTCATCGATGTCGGCCACCGTCGTCACCAGGTGCGAGGGGCGCCCGTCGAGGACGTAATCCGCACCCGCAAACGGTCGCCCGTGCACGGCATACTCGGGAATCTCTGAGATCTCGTGCTCGTGGTAGTGGCGCTTGATGAGGACGGCCAGCATCGGCTCGGTCGCCGGGACCCCCTGCTCGAGGCGGGCGCCGAGGAAGGCAACGATGCGCTCCGGGATCTGGGCCAGGGCGTCGAGGCGCGCCGACCGCGCCGCGCTCGCGGGGAGTGCCGCCAACTCCTCGATCTCAGGCCCCACGCGCTCGAGGACAGCCGTCCTGTTCTCGTCGACGAGCGGCTGGTCGAACCACCGGAAGCGCACGCTGCGCGCCAGATCACCGACGACGGGGAATCTCAATTGGGCAGCGAGGATCAGACGATCGAGGACGTCTCTGGCGCGATCACCGAGTGCGCCGGACGGTGGCGGCTCAGTGATCCATTCGCGGAGCAGGCTGGTCGCGAGCGAGACGTCAGGCGCTGAGCGCTGTTGCGCGAGGAAGACGCGGAAGACCGCCTCTTCCAGCTCAGCAGTGCGATCGAGGGAGGTCACCTCGTAATGGGCAACGACCCGAGCGATCTTGGTGCGGAAGGCCTCGGGCATCCCGCCGCGATCAGCGTCGAGACTCTGCAGGTAGGTGTGGAAGTGCTCGCGCGGCGAATGGACGCGGTTCTCCACCTGCTCATCGGCGCCGACAGGACGGTTGCGAGAGAGTTCGGCGAAGTCCGCGAAGACCTCGAGGAGGTCGACCTCGCCCGCACTGAGTGACTGGCCCTCGCGCTCGTGCAGGTAGCGCTGGAGCGTCGCGCCCTCGTCGGCCGGGTCGATGTCATAGCCGAGGAGCATGGCTTCCAGGTCGGCCCGGTCGCGCACGATGCCCGAGGCCTCTCCGTTGCTCGCCGGCAGGTCGAGGTCGACGAGCGCGGCGGTCGCCGCTGGAGCCGCGACGGAATTGCCCCCCTCGTCTTCGGCCACCGGGTCGATGCGCATGAGTGGTGCTCCGGTCTCCACCTGGTGACCGGCTGCGACGAGCACCTCGCGCACGACGCCTGCAAACGGCGCGGGCAGCACGGTCTCCATCTTCATCGACTCGAGGACGATCGCCGGTGCACCCTCGGCGATCTCGGCGCCGGCCTCCACCGGGGTGGCGACGACGAGAGCCGGTGCAGGAGAACGCAACACGCCCCCCTCGTCCCGCGAGACGCGATGGGTCACGCCGTCGACCTCGACGAGTTGGGTCGGCCCATGGGTGGCCGTCACGAGGCGATGGGTGCGCCCGCCGACGCGGAGCCTGCTGGCGTAGTCGGAGAGTCGCTCGATGTCGACATCGACCTTGGCCTCGCCACCACCGGTGATGGAGACGCGGAAACGGTGCGGCCCGATCCGCAGGACATGGACCTTGTATGCCGTGCCGCGCAGCTTGAGGTCGACCCCCTGGCCCACGCGGTGCTGGACCTGTGGGCGCCCGCCCCGGGCGGTCTCGAGGAGTCGGGTCCGCTCGAGCTCCTCCTCATCGAGATAGGCCTCGATGCCTGCTGACACCAGCGCCACGCCCGAGTGCCGATGCGAGACCAGCCGCCCCTCGCCGCGGACCCGGTCGATCCAGCCGGTGTCGGCGCTGCCGTCGATGACCTCGGGCTGGTCGAGCAGATCGAGGATGAAGGACTTGTTCGTCGAGCCGCCGTCGATGACGACGGTCGTCTCCTCCATCGCGCGGCGGAGGCGGGCCAGCGCCTCCTCGCGTGTGGCACCCCACGCGATGATCTTGGCGATCATCGAGTCGAAGTCGGCGGGGATCGAATCCCCTTCCCCCACACCGGTGTCCACGCGGATCCCCGGGCCCGCAGGCAATTCGAGCAGGGAGATGTGTCCCGGGCTCGGCGCGAAGTCACGGTCGGGGTCCTCGGCGTTGAGCCGTGCCTCGACCGCGTGCCCGTGCTCGCGCGGCCGCTCCCCCTCGAGCCGTCCGCCTTGAGCGACATGGATCTGGAGCTTGACCAGGTCGGTGCCTGTGACCTCCTCGGTGATCGGGTGCTCGACCTGGAGCCGGGTGTTGACCTCGAGGAAGGCAAACGTGCCGTCCTGCGGCTGGAAGAGGAACTCGACGGTCCCGGCCCCGGCATACCCCACCGCGATGGCGAGCCGCTCGGCACTGTCCTTGAGCACCTGCGCTTGCTCAGCCGTCATGACCGGCGAGGAGGACTCCTCGATGACCTTCTGGTTGCGTCGCTGCACGGAGCAGTCGCGGACCCCGATGGCCCACGCCGTGCCCTGACCGTCGGCGATGACCTGGACCTCGACGTGCCGAGCACCGGTCACGAGGCTCTCGAGGAAGACGACACCAGAACCGAAGGCCCGCTGGGCCTCGTCACGCGTCAACTGGTAGGCCGCGGTGAGCTCGTCGTCATTGGTGACCTTGCGGATCCCGCGTCCCCCGCCACCGGCGGTGGCCTTGAGCATGAGCGGGTAGCCCAGATCGTTGGCCACCGCGAGCGCCTGCTCGAGGGTGTCCACACCACCGCGACTCCACGGCGCGACCGGCACTCCGACTTCCTCGGCGATGAGCTTGGAGCCGATCTTGTCGCCCAGCCTGCGCATGGCTTCGCCGCTGGGGCCGATGAAGGTGACGCCAATGCGACCGCAGAGGTCGGCGAAGCCGGCGTCCTCGGCGACGAACCCCCATCCGACCCACGCGGCTTCGGCGCCGGTCTCGGTGAGAGCCCGCTCCAGCAGGGCATGGTCGAGATAGGGCCGGTTCGCGGCGGGACCGAGGTCGTATGCCGTGTCCGCCTCCCGCACGAACATCGCGTGCCGCTCGGCCTCCGTGTGGAGTGCGATCACCTCGATGCGATGTCCGTCTCCTCCCGGGGCCGCGGAGGCCGCGTTGAGGTCACGGACGGCGTGGATGAGCCGCATCGCGGACTCACCCCGGTTGACGACGGCGATCCGGGTGAACTTCTGCACGTCCCGAGACTTCCATGTGATCTGGGTAACTCGCGAGTAATGACGGCGGGATCGTGCGTCGCGATCTCAGGTGATCGGGAGAGGATGGCCCCATGACCGAGGCATTCATCTATGACCACGTCCGGACCCCCCGCGGGCGGGGGCGCAAGGGCTCACTCCATGGGACCAAGCCGATCGACCTCGTCGTCGGCCTCGTCGACGCTCTCCGCGAGCGCAACCCGGGCCTGGACACCGACCGGATCGACGACCTCGTCATGGGCATCGTCTCCCCCGTCGGCGACCAGGGTGCCGTCCTCCCCCGCACCGCGGCCATTGCCGCTGGACTGCCGGACACGGTGGGCGGGGTCCAGCTCAACCGCTTCTGCGCGAGCGGACTCGAGGCGGTCAACACCGCCGCTCAAAAGGTCCGGTCCGGCTGGGACTCGCTCGTCCTCGCCGGTGGCGTCGAGTCGATGTCACGCGTGCCGATGGGCTCCGACGGAGGCGCGTGGGCACTCGACCCCGCGACGAACTACGACACCTACTTCGTCCCGCAGGGCGTGGGCGCCGACCTCATCGCCACCTTGGAGGGCTTCTCCCGCACCGACGTCGACACGTATGCCGTGCGCTCCCAACGGTTGGCCAAGCAGGCGTGGGATGA
>DAOLRO010000053.1:4755-7896 GCA_035418665.1 Phycicoccus sp. | reverse complement strand
CTCATGCTCGTGGGTTCAGGCGAGGTCGGCGCCGAGCTGGGGCTCAAGCCCCGCGCACGGATCGTGGCCACCGCCACCAGTGGAGCCGACCCGACGATCATGCTGACCGGGCCCACGCCGGCAACGCGCAAGTTGCTCAAGACGGCGGGTCTGACCCCGTCGGACATCGACCTGTGGGAGATCAACGAGGCCTTCGCCTCCGTCGTCCTGAAGTATCAGAAGGACATGGAGATCCCCGACGAGGTGCTCAACGTCAACGGTGGCGCGATCGCGATGGGCCATCCCTTGGGCGCGACCGGGGCGATCGTCCTCGGCACCATGGTCGACGAGTTGGAGCGCCGCGACCTGCGTCGCGCGGTCGTCACCCTCTGCATCGGCGGCGGCATGGGCGTGGCCACGCTCATCGAGCGCGTCTGACCCCCCACGAGATTCGAAGCGAGAGAACTGAACTCATGAGCGACTTCACGAACACCATCCGTTGGGACCAGGATCCGGACGGCATCGTCACGCTGACCCTCGACGACCCGAACCAGTCGGCGAACACCATGAACAACGACTACGGCGCGTCCATGGCTGCTGCGGTCGAGCGCCTCCAGGCCGAGAAGGACTCGATCAAGGGCGTGGTCATCACGTCGGCGAAGAAGACCTTCTTCGCCGGTGGCGACCTCAAGGACATGATGAAGACCGGGCCCGACGACGCCGCCCGCCTCACGGCCAATGTCAACGGCATAAAGAAGCAACTGCGGGCCCTGGAAACCCTCGGCGTGCCCGTCGTCGCCGCGATCAACGGTGCCGCCCTCGGCGGCGGACTCGAGATCGCCCTGGCCGCCCACCACCGGATCCTCGCCGACGTCCGCGGTGCCGAGGTCGGCCTCCCCGAGGTCACCCTCGGCCTCCTCCCCGGCGGCGGCGGGGTGGTCCGCACCGTCCGGATGTTCGGCATCCTCGATGCCTTCCTCAAGGTGCTCAGCACGGGCAAGCGCTTCCGGCCGACCGAGGCCAAGGAGGTCGGCCTCGTCGACGAGGTCGTGGGTTCGGTTGAGGAGCTCGTGCCCGCCGCCAAGGCGTGGATCATGGCCAGCACCGACACCCCGGAGAAGGCCACCGACGCGGCGACGCAGCCGTGGGACCGCAAGGGCTACAAGGTCCCCGGCGGCACCCCGTCGAACCCCGCCTTCGCGGCCAACCTCCCGGCCTTCCCGGCCAACCTGCGCAAGCAGCTCAAGGGCGCGAACATGCCTGCCCCCAAGGCGATCCTGTCCGCTGCCGTCGAGTCCACCCAGGTGGACATCGACACGGCGTTCGATATCGAGACGCGTTGGTTCGTCTCCCTCCTCACCGGCCAGGTCAGCAAGAACATGATCCAGGCGTTCTTCTTCGACCTGGCCACCATCAACGGTGGGGGTTCACGGCCGGCCGGCATCCCGGCATACAAGGCTCAAAAGGTGGGCGTGCTGGGAGCCGGGATGATGGGCGCCGGCATCGCCTACGTCTGCGCCAAGGCGGGCATCGACGTGGTCCTCAAGGACATCTCTCAGGAGGCCGCGGAGAAGGGCAAGGGCTACTCAGTCTCGTTGGTGGAGAAGGCAATTGGCCGTGGCCGCATGACTCAGGAGGCCGGTGACGCCCTGCTCGCCAAGATCACGCCGACGGCCTCGGTCGACGATCTCGCGGGCGTCGACCTGATCATCGAAGCGGTCTTCGAGAACACCGAGCTCAAGCACAAGGTCTTCCAGGAGATCGAGGACGTCGTGGGTGCGGACACGGTGCTCGGGTCCAACACCTCGACGCTGCCGATCACGGGCCTCGCGGCGGGCGTGAAGCGGCCGGAGAACTTCATCGGCCTGCACTTCTTCTCCCCTGTCGACAAGATGCCGCTGCTCGAGATCATTGCGGGCAAGGAGACGAGCGACGAGGTGCTCGCCAAGGCCTTCGACCTCGCGCAGCAGATCAAGAAGACGCCGATCGTCGTCAACGACTCGCGCGGATTCTTCACCTCGCGGGTCATCGGCACCTTCATCAACGAAGCGCTGGCGATGGTCGGCGAGGGCGTGGCTCCGGCATCGATCGAGCAGGCCGGGCTGCAGGCGGGCTACCCCGCGGCGCCGCTCCAACTGTGCGACGAGCTCAACATGGAGCTCATGGCCAAGATCCAGGGCGAGACACGTGCTGCGGCCGAGGCTGCCGGCGAGGACCTCAAGGCCCACCCCGCGACCGAGGTCGTCAGCGCAATGATCGAGGAGGGGCGCCCGGGAAGGCTGCGCGGTGCCGGCTTCTACGAATACGCCGACGGCAAGCGCACCGGGCTGTGGTCCGGGCTCGGCGAGCGCTTCGGTGGCTCGGAGGCTGGTGGCGCTGAGATCCCGTTCGAGGACATGAAGGAGCGGATGCTCTTCGCCGAGGCCCTCGAGACGGTGAAGTGCTTCGACGAGGGCGTCCTGCGCTCGACCGCCGACGCCAACATCGGCTCGATCATGGGCATCGGCTTCCCCGCTTGGACGGGCGGTGTCGTCCAATACGTCGAGGGCTATCCCGGTGGCGTCGCGGGCTTCGTGGCCCGCGCCAACGAGTTGGCGGAGCGTTACGGCGAGCGCTTCAACCCACCCGCCTCCCTGACGGACCGAGCCGCCCGCGCCTGAGTTTCCCGCCCAATGCCGGAAGGCCCCACTCTGGGACGCTAGTTCGCGTTCCAAAGTGGGGCCTTCCGTCCCAAAGGCAACGACGGCGTATGCCGTGAGCCGGCCCCGGGGTCACAGCGCCTTGGTCAGTGGGCGAGTTTCAGGCCGATGACACAGCCGATGAGCACGACGATCAAGCCGGCCTTGAGGAGTGAGAAGGGCTCGGTGCCGGTGACCATCGCGTAGGTCACGGTGAGGGCGGCACCGATGCCGACCCACACGGCATACGAGGTCCCGATCGGGAGGGTGCGCATCGCCCAGGCGAGGCCGCCCATGCTGGCGACCAAGGCGATGCCGAAGACGACCGACGGGGCGAGTTTGGTGAAGCCCTCGGAGCGGCCGAGCGCGGTGGCCCAGACTGCTTCGAGGACGCCGGACAAAACGAGAACGAGCCAAGCCATGACAGATGCCTCCGGGCCGTCTTTGCGCTGACCGGGTACGGCACCCCTCGTCCGGGAGTCGC
>DAOLRO010000053.1:0-4655 GCA_035418665.1 Phycicoccus sp. | reverse complement strand
AGACGCACGCTGATGGCCGGCACCGCGTGGACGGTGCCTGCGGTCCTCGCTGGGGCAGCGGCTCCTTGGGCATCTGCCTCGGGCTGCCCTGACTTCACGCCGTCGCTGGCACTGTCCCAATACACGTTCACAGGCCCCTCACCCTTCACGGCAACCATCACCGTCACCAACGTCGGGGGCCCCCAAGATCCGACGAAGGCCATCTACGTCAGCATGCCGGTGACCTCCGACTACACCTACTCGTGCACAGCCCCTGATCCCGACACCTGCACGACGTCCGCAGTGGAGATCAACTACTTGGGCGTGATCGTGGGCAAGCACTACTGGGAGTACCCCACGACGAACGAACCCGTGCCCGAGGGAGGCTCGTTCACCTTCTCGGCCCCGTTCACGTGGAGCTCGGGAGCGACTGCCGGCACCCACACCATCAACGTCCATGTCGAGGACGAGTCCGGTGGGGAGTGCAACTTCCTCAACAACAGCGACACCAGGGCGGCGACCTTCACGATCCCGGCACCCGACTTCACCGTGGCGCTGGGCATCACGCCCGCCCAACTCCCTGTAGATGCAACGGCAAGCGGCACCCTGCAACTGACCGAGGTCGCGGGTGGCTCGGCGACAGGTCCGGTCAGGGTGCGCATCGCCAAGGATCAAGTTCTTGATTGGTCCACCTTCACGATCACCCCAACAGCGGCCTGGGTAGTTGAGTCGACGACTGGCTCATTCGTCATCCTGAACTACACGTACCCGGGGGCCTCGGCGAACCAACCGTCCACAGTGTTGAACTTCACCGTCCAGCGGCTGGCGGATGTGGCCACCAACACCCAGAACAACGTCACGGCCACCATCTACACTTCCTCCGCCGGCGACTCGAACGTCAACAACAACATCTCGAACGCCCTCGTCACCGCAATCTGATCGCTGTCGGCGCGTTGCGGTGGATTGCGCTGCATGAGATGGCTCAGGGGGCCCAGAGCACGACGTCCAACTCGCCGTCGCCGTATTGCTTGCGCAGCACCTTTTTGTCGAACTTGCCGACGCTGGTCCTCGGCACCGCCTCGATGAAGGCCCAGGCATCCGGCAACTGCCACTTGGCGAAGTGCTCGGACAGGAACTCCCGCAACTCCGCCGGGGTCGTCGTCGCGCCCTCGCGCAGCACGACCGAGGCCAGCGGCCGCTCCTGCCACTTCTCGTCGGGGATGGCCACGACGGCAGCCTCGACCACGTCCGGGTGCCCCATGAGCGTGGACTCGAGGTCGACCGAGCTGATCCACTCGCCACCGGACTTGATAACGTCCTTGGCCCGGTCCGTCAGGGTGATGTAGTCGCGCTCGTCCATGTGCCCGACGTCGCCGGTGCGCAGCCAGCCGTCGTGGAACTTGTCCGGGTCGGCGTCCTTGTAGTACCTGCCGGTGATCCATGGCCCGCGCACCTCGAGCTCACCGACGGACTCACCATCGTGCGGGAGGGTGTCGCCCTCGGGGCCGATGATGCGGGCCTCGACGCCGGGGATCGGCCGGCCCTGGCCGCCGCGGTAGCGCCAGATCGCCTCTCCCTCAACGCCGCTCGGCACGGCCGCCACCGAGGCGACCGGTGACGTCTCGGTCATTCCCCACGCTTGCTGGATGTGTATGCCGTGTCGCTCCTTGAGTGCCTTCTGCAGGCTCACCGGGACGGCTGAGCCGCCACACAGGACGAGGCGCAGGGTGGACAGGTCCGCGGGCGAGCCGTCCTTGACCTTGGCGTCAAGGTGGCCGAGGACGTCGTTCCACACGGTGGGGACGGCACCGGAAACCGTGGGCTTGGAGGCCTCCATGAAGCGGGTGATGGGTTCGGCTTGGAGCCAGCGGTCGGGCATGAGGAGGGATGAGCCCGCCATCAACGCGGCATACGGAAGGCCCCACGCATTG
This sequence comes from Phycicoccus sp., assembly GCA_035418665.1. Classification (GTDB taxonomy): domain Bacteria; phylum Actinomycetota; class Actinomycetes; order Actinomycetales; family Dermatophilaceae; genus Phycicoccus_A. The sequence continues at coordinate 2,745 of DAOLRO010000053.1, read as the reverse complement.
GCGTGGAACATCGGGACGATCGGCAGGATGCGGTCGGTCCAGGTGAGGCCACCGACGTTGCCGGCGCAGACCGCCATGGAGTGCAGATAGGCCGAGCGGTGGGAATAGACGACGCCCTTGGGCTGACCGGTCGTGCCGCTGGTGTAGCACATGGCGGCTGCATCGTTCTCGTCACCGATGACCCAGTCGAAGGTCGGTTCCTCGGCGGCCAAAAGGTCCTCGTAGAGGTGGACCTGCTTGCCGCTGGACCGGAGCGAATCCAGATCTGCCGCAGCGGCATCCGGCCCAGCGACGATGACGTGCTCGACGGTCGTGAAGGTTGGGAGCAGCTTGGCCAGGAGGGGCACGAGCGAGTCGTCGACGATGACGATCTTGTCGTCGGCGTGCTCGGCGATGTAGGTCAGTTGTTCGGGGAAGAGCCTGATGTTCAGGGTGTGCAGCACGGCGCCCATCGACGGGATCGCGAGGTAGGCCTCGAGGTGCTCCGCGTTGTTCCACTGGAAGGTGGCGACGCGCTCGTCGCCGGTCACGCCAAGCCGACGCAGAGCGTTGGCGAGCTTCGCCGCCCGGGCGCCCAGCTCGGCATACGTCTCGCTTCGCATCCCGTCGGCGGTGGCCGTGATGACCTCGGAATCGTGGTGGACCGTGGTCCCGTGCTTGAGGATCGAGGTGATCGACAGGGGCGCGTCCTGCATGGTGCTGCGCATCGGGTGACTCCTTCGTCAAGTGGCGTGAAGTCATCTTGCACCCGCGCGGGTCGTGGAGGGCAGACCGGTGGCCAGCGGATCACTCCGGCTGCACGAGTCCCCGCTCGTGGGCGAAGACGACGACCTGCACGCGATCGCGCAACTGGAGTTTGCGGAGCACCTCGGCCACGTGTGACTTCACGGTCTCCGGTGTGACCACCAGCGCACTGGCGATCTCGGCGTTCGACCTTCCGCGGGCGAGCTGCCCGAAGACGTCCTGCTCGCGCTGCGTGAGGCCCAGCTGCGCCAGGTCGACCGGCCTCGCGGGTCGGGCAGCGAGATCCTCCACCAACCGGCGAGTGACGTTGGGGCCCAACAACATCGACCCATCCGCGACCAGTCGCACCGCCTCGACCAGACGGGCGGCGGGCACATCCTTGAGGAGGAACCCACTTGCCCCGGCCTGCAGGGCGTCCGTCACGTAGTCGTCGAGGTCGAACGTCGTGAGGATGAGGACGGCCGTGCGCCCGGCGATCCGGCGACAGGCCTCGATGCCATCCACACCCGGCATCCGAATGTCGACCAGAGCCACGTCGGGGACGGAGCCGGCGTCGATGAGGTCGATGAGTTCCTGCCCGTTGCTGGCCAGGCCGATGACGTCGATGTCGTCCTGAGCGTCGAGGACCGCGGCGATCCCGTCGCGGATGACGGGCTGGTCGTCCGCAACGATGACCCGGACCAGTTTGGTCACGGCGTCTCCCGGGGCAAGCGCGCCTCGACGACGAACCACTTGCCCTCCCGACTCACATCGAGGCGCCCGCCGGCGAGTTCGACGCGTTCGCGCATGCCGGTCAGCCCCCGACCGGGTGCGACGTCGCTGGCCGTCCCGTTGGCGGCGTTGACGATCCTGATCACCAACTCATCGTCGCCGCCGAACGTGATCGTCGCGGTCTCCTCGGGGGCGTGTCGCCGCGCGTTGGTCAGGGCCTCCTGGACCACTCGGTATGCCGTGGTGCCGGTCGTGTCGCTCACCGCACCGATTGCTCCTCCGACCTCAACGGCGGCGCCGGCGGCCCGGGCCTCGTCGATGAGGGCCTGAATCTGGCCAACCCCGGGTTGGGGTGTCCGCGGGGCGCGATCGGTGGTGCGATGGAGCACGCCGAGCACCTCCCGGAGTTCGTCGAGGGCGGCTCGAGCATCGTCGGCGGTCTCGGCGAGAAGGCGTGTGGCATCCGGCCCCAGATCCGGGTTGGCGAAGGGAGCGCTCTCGGCTCGGACCGCGATGAGCGAGACCCGGTGAGCCACGACGTCGTGGAGATCCCGTGCCAGCCGGGCTCGCTCATCCAGCACCACCGCCTCGCGGCCCAACGCACTGGAGCGATCCTCGAGCAGGTCGGCGAGAGCCGCCTGCTGCGCACGGGTGCGAACCACCTGCGCAAGCCCCAGGATCGAGGCAACGGCAACGACCCAGAGGAGCGGCATGACGACCCGCTGGACGGCACCCCAGTACTCCGACTGGTTGTCGAATCCGAGGATCGTGAGATGGATCCGCCCGGCCGACCACGACATTGCCAAGGGTCCGACCAAGGCGAGGACGGCCGGGAACCAGGCCAGACGGCGCCTCTGCAGAATGCTGACGAAGGCGACGCCGACCAGGGCACACAAGGTCGTCGCATCACTTGCCCTGACCAAGGAGTCGAGGAGCCCGATGAAGCCAACGCTGCCCAAGACGGTGGCAACCCAGAGATTCTTGCGCGCGACGAGGGGAGCGCTGGCTGACGCAACGACGACGAGAGCCTTCACCCAAAAGATCAGGACAAGGGCCCAGGTAGCGGGCGCCTGGGGAACGTTGCTGTTCGACGTTCCCGTCTCCACGATCCAGCTGTAGAACGAATAAGGGTTCTGAAGAAGCCACTGCAGGCCGAGAACAGCCGTCAGGACCGCCCAGCCCACGGCATACGGACGAACGACGTCTGAGTTGGCCCGACGGCGCGTGACCACGCCAGCGGATCCGACGGTCTGAGTCGCCTCGGTCGAGTTCATGGACTCAGCATCCGCG
>DAOLRO010000052.1:0-15176 GCA_035418665.1 Phycicoccus sp. | reverse complement strand
GGATGCTGTCGAAACCGCCGAGCAGCATGACGATCCGGTCCCAGCCGAAGGCGATCCCACCGTGCGGCGGGGCTCCGAAGGCGAAGGCGTCGAGGAGGAAGCCGAACTTCTCCTGGGCCTCCTCGTCGGTCAGCCCCATCATCTTGAAGACGCGCTCCTGGACGTCACGGCGGTGGATACGGATCGACCCGCCGCCGATCTCGTTGCCATTGCAGACCATGTCGTAGGCGTAGGCCAGCGCGTTGCCGGGGTCGGTGTCGAAGGTGTCGACGAACTCGTCCTTGGGCGAGGTGAAGGCGTGGTGCACGGCCGTCCAGGCTCCCCCACCGACGGCGACGTCACCGGCAGCCACGGCCTCTGACGCGGGTTCGAAGAGGGGCGCGTCGTTGACCCAGAGGAAGCTCCACGCGCTCCCGTCGATGAGGTCGCAGCGGCGACCGATCTCGAGTCGGGCGGCACCGAGCAGCGCGCGCGAGGCCTTGACCGGGCCAGCAGCGAAGAAGACGCAGTCGCCGGGCTGGGCACCGACGTGGGCGGCCAGACCGGCCTTCTCCTCGTCGGAGAGGTTCTTGGCCACCGGGCCGCCCAGTTCGCCATCCTCCTGCACCAACACATAGGCCAGGCCCCGCGCACCACGCTGCTTGGCCCACTCCTGCCAGGCGTCGAGCTGCTTGCGCGGCTGGCTCGCTCCACCGGGCATGACGACGGCACCGACATAGTCGGCCTGGAAGACCCGGAACGGAGTGTCCTTGAAGTAGTCCGTGCACTCGACGAGCTCGTTGCCGAAGCGCAGGTCCGGCTTGTCCGAGCCAAAGCGCCGCATCGCCTCGCCATAGGTCATCCGTGGGAAGGGTGTGGGCAGGTCGACCCCGATGAGCTGCCAGATCTCCTTGACGATCGCCTCGCCGAGCTCCAGGACGTCGTCCTCCGTGACGAAGGACATCTCGATGTCGAGCTGGGTGAACTCCGGCTGCCGGTCAGCGCGGAAGTCCTCGTCGCGATAGCAGCGCGCGATCTGGTAGTAGCGCTCCATGCCGGCGACCATGAGCAACTGCTTGAACAGCTGCGGGCTCTGCGGCAGCGCATACCAGGACCCCGGGGCCAGACGGGCCGGCACAAGGAAGTCACGGGCACCCTCGGGCGTCGACCGAGTGAGCGTCGGGGTCTCGATCTCGACGAAGTCCCTGTCCCCCAACACCTTTCGCGCAGCAGCACTCACCTTGGAGCGCAGCCGGATGGCGGCGCCGGCCGAGTGGGCACCGGGGCGACGAAGGTCGAGGTAGCGGTGCTTGAGGCGCGCCTCCTCACCCACCGTGGTGCGCTCGTCGATCTGGAAGGGCAGCGGCGCACTCGGGCTGAGGACGTCGATCCTCGAGGCCACGACGTCGACCTCGCCGGTCGGGACGTTGGGGTTGACGTCCTTGTCGGCGCGCTTGGTGACCTCACCGGTGACCTTGATGCAGAACTCGTTGCGCAGGTCATGCGCCGCGCCCGTGAGAACCTCGTCACGCGCCACGACCTGGACGATGCCGCTCGCATCCCGCAGGTCGATGAAGGCCACGCCACCGTGATCGCGCCGCTTGGCCACCCACCCGGTCAGCGTGACGGTGGAGCCGGTGTCGGCGGCACGCAAGGTGCCGGCCTCGTGGGTGCGGAGCACGGAAATTCGTCCTTTGTCTGTGGGCAGCGATCGGGGCCAGTCTACGAAGCCCGCCCCACGGCATACGAATCGGTTGTTTGCCCTCGGCCTCAGAAGACCTGGGGGACGAAGGTCTGCTCGTGCATCGGTGGGCGCACATAGTGCAGGTCCTGCATCTCCGGCAGTTGGACGACCTCGGGCGCCACGTCCTCGTAGGGAAAGTGCGAGAGCAGATCGCTGATGCAGTTCAGGCGGGCGGCCCGCTTGTCATCGGACGGCACGACCAACCACGGCGCCTGCTTGATGTCGGTGTACTGGAAGGTGATGTCCTTGGCCATCGAGTACTTCACGTAGAACTCGTGCTCGGCCAGGTCCATGTCGGAGAGCTTCCACCGCTTGAGCGGCTCGGCATTGCGCGCCTCGAAGCGCTTGCGCTGCTCCTCGAAGGAGACCGAGAACCAGTACTTGATGAGAATGATGCCGCTGCGGACGAGCATCCGCTCGAACTCCGGGCAGGAGCGCAGGAACTCCTCGTGCTCCTCCGGAGTACAGAAGCCCATGACCCACTCGACGTTGGAGCGGTTGTACCAGGACCGGTCGAAGAGGACCATCTCGCCAGCGGCCGGGAGGTGCTCGACGTAGCGCTGGAAGTACCACTGCGTCTTCTGTCGCTCAGTCGGAGTCGGCAGCGCGGCCACCCGAACCGTCCGTGGCGACGTGCGCTCGGTGATCCGCTTGATGACCCCACCCTTGCCCGCCGAGCCTCGCCCCTCGAAGAGGACGACGACCTTGAGCCCCTGCTTCTGGATCCAGTACTGGAGGAGCACCAATTGCTCCTGCAGACGCTCCATCTCGGCTTCGTAGGCGTCCTTGCGGACGCGCCCGCTCTTGGTGTGGATCGACGGGAACTGCTCGACGGGGTCGATGTAGCCGATGTCGTCGGCGCCCTCGGGGACGGGGCTCTGCTTCTTGGTCATGATCGGCCTCCCGCTCGCTGGTGGTTCACCCAGAATCCTTCCACTGCCACCTCGGCCCACTGAAGGCGGCTACCCGTCCTCGGTCGGCCCGACATAGACCCAACGACCGGCCCGACGGGTGAACGCACTGGTCTCCCTCAGAACGCCGCGCTGAAGACTCTCTCCGAGACCGCTCTCCCAGCGGGCCTCGAAGGCCACGATTCCCTCGGAGTCCGCAGCCCCGCCATCGACGCTGGAGACGACGGTCAGGCCGGTCCACCGGAGCTGCGGGTCGAGTACCAGACCCAGGGGCAGAGTCCGTGGATGCCACGTCCGTTGGAGATGGGCCAGATCACCGAGCGCGTATGCCGTGTAGCGGCTTCGCATGAGCGCCTCCGCGGTCTCGGCCCGGGACTCGCCGAGCAACAGCGGACGGCAGCACACGGCATACGCCATGTCGTCCCCGGGTCGACAGGGACAGCGGTCAGGGTCAACGTGCGCACCCACACCCAAGGCGCCGCCACCGCCAAAGGCACTCACCATCAATCGAGGCTCTCGACGGGACGCAGTCCGGCCCAACCACGGGACCGCAACTCCCGGGCCATCAGCACCGAGACAATGAGGGTCGCGTTCCCGAGGTGGCCAGCAAGGATCGCATCGGCAACCTCGTCGAGTGGGACCCAGCGGGTCTTCAGGCCGGCCTCTTCGTCGGTTCTCACGTGGCGCTCGTCCTCAGGCACCACGGTGAGACCCCGCGCGAGGAAGACGTGCATGCGTTCGGTGAGACCGCCCGGGGATGAGTGGTGCTCGCCGAGCCGCCACCAGCGCTCGGCCCGGAGGTCGGCCTCTTCCCAGAGCTCACGGGACGCGGTGACCTCCGGTGGCTCGCCGGGGACATCGAGCAGGCCTGCTGGCAGTTCCCACTCATGGGTTCGGATGGGATGGCGGTATTGCCGGATGAGGAGGACGCGATCGGCGTCGTCGAGGGCCACGATCGCGACGGCGCCCGTGTGCTGGACGTAGTCCCGCACGACCGGCCCGGTCGGCAGGTCAACAACGTCGCGACGGACATCCCAGACCCGGCCCTCGAAGACGACCTCGGTCTCCCTGACGGGAGCTGGATCGTGTCGATCCGCCAGCGTCACGCAGTCGCCTCGGCAGGCGTCATGACCTCGACCTGATCCCCGGACTCAGCCGCGCGATGGCCGCGCTCGACCTCGACGAGACGTGAGGCCCGTTGGGCATCGAGGGCCGCGCCGATGAGACCAGCAAAGAGCGGGTGCGCGCGCGTCGGTCGCGACTTGAACTCCGGATGCGCTTGTGTCGCAACGTAATAGGGGTGCACGTCCCGCGGCAGCTCGACGAACTCCACGAGCCCCCACTCGGGGTGCGTCCCACTGACGACGAGCCCCGCGTCCGTCAGGGACTCGAGGTAGGAGTTGTTGACCTCGTAACGGTGGCGGTGGCGCTCGGTCACCGTGGTCGACCCATATGTCTCGGCGACGACCGATCCCGGCGTCAAAGCAGCCGGCTGCGAACCCAGGCGCATCGTGCCCCCCATGTCCCCCGCGCCCTCCACGAAGGCCTTCTGCTCCTCCATCGTCGCAATCACCGGAGCGGGGGTCTCAGGGTCGAACTCGGTGGAACTCGCCCCGGTGATACCCGCCACGTTTCGGGCGTATTCGATGACCATGCACTGGAGCCCCAGGCAGATGCCCAGCGTCGGCACCTGACGCTCTCGTGCCCACCGCAGGGCACCGACCTTGCCTTCGATGCCGCGCACGCCGAAGCCGCCGGGCACCAGCACCGCATCCACTCCCCCGAGAGCCTTGGCCGCACCGGCCTCGGTGGCGCAGTCGTCAGAGGGCACCCAGCGGATCTTCACCTTGGCGTCGTTGTGGAAACCACCGGCACGGAGGGCCTCGGTCACCGAGAGGTAAGCGTCGGGCAGGTCGATGTACTTGCCGACGAGGGCCACCTCGACCTCGTGCTCGGGCTCGTGCACCCGGTCCAGCAGACGGTCCCAGTCGGTCCAGTCGACATCACGGAAGGTCAGGCCGAGCCGGCGAATGACATAGGCGTCGAGGCCCTCACGGTGGATCACCTTCGGGATGTCGTAGATGCTCGGGGCATCGACGGCGGCCGCGACCGCCTCGGTGTCGACGTCACACATGAGCGAGATCTTGCGCTTGATCGGCTCGGGGATCGGCCGATCCGCCCGCAGGACCAGGGCATCGGGCTGGATGCCGACCTGGCGCAGGGCGGCCACCGAGTGCTGGGTCGGCTTGGTCTTGAGTTCTCCACTGGGCGCCAGATAGGGGACGAGCGAGACGTGAAGGAAGAAGACGTTGTCGCGCCCCAGGTCATGGCGCACCTGACGCGCGGCCTCGAGGAAGGGCAAGGATTCGATGTCGCCGACGGTGCCGCCGATCTCGGTGATGATCAGATCAGGGGCGTCCTTGTCGTTGATGCCAGGTGAGCCGGCCGCGGCCGCCCGCATCCGGTCCTTGAGTTCGTTGGTGATGTGCGGGATGACCTGCACGGTCTGGCCGAGGTACTCACCGCGCCGCTCCCGGTCGATGACGCGCTTGTAGACCTGACCGGTCGTCACGTTGGCGCTGCCGACGAGATTGACGTCGAGGAAGCGCTCATAGTGCCCGATGTCGAGGTCGGTCTCGGCGCCGTCCTCGGTCACGAAGACCTCGCCGTGCTCGAACGGATTCATCGTCCCTGGGTCGACATTGAGATAGGGGTCGAGCTTCTGCATCGTCACGCTCAACCCACGAGCGCGGAGCAGATGGCCGAGGCTGGACGCCGTCAGGCCCTTGCCGAGGGAGGAGGCGACGCCTCCGGTCACGAAGATGTGTTTCGTCAGCATCACCACGGACCCCCACCCTACGTCATCGCGAACGCCACGCGGCACCACCACGCGGCCTGTCTCGCCTTCCCGTGGGGCTCAGTCCACCACCGAGGCGTATGCCGTGCGCGCCGCCGCGATGGCGGCCTCCTTCGTGGGGAGTTCACCCGCACGATGCATGGCCTTGGACCGCAGGTCGTCGCGAACGCCGCCATGGGTCAGGACATCGGCGAGGGCACAGGTCAACGACTCGGCGTCACCGACCGGAACGAGGATCGCCGCGTCACCCACCACGTCCTTGGTGCCGCCGGCGTCGGTGGCCACGATGGCGGCGCCCAGATGCAGCGCCTCCTGGAGCGCGACGGGCTGTCCCTCCCAGCGAGCGGTCGACACGACGATGTCCGCCGCGGCCAGCAGGTCGGGGACGTCCCGGCGGTGACCCAGGAGTCGCACGGGCAATGCCTCGGATCGGATTCGTTGCTCGAGGTGGTCACGGAGTGGCCCTTCGCCCGCGATGACCGCCAGAGCAGGGACGACGCTCTTCTTCTGAAGCCTGGCCATCGCGTCGAGAAGGAGGTCGAGGTCCTTCTGCGGCGCCAGCCGGGCGATGGTCACGAGCAGCGCTGTGGTGGGCGCGACGTCGAGGGTCTGCCGCACGCCGAACCGATCCCCGATGACTCCCGGCGGTACTGCGGCCGGGACGACGGCGAGCTCGGCCCGCCGTGCACGACGCCGTCGTTGTCCCTCGACGAGGTCCGAGGAGACACCGAGGACGAGCGCGGCGCCCCTCGCCACGATGGCTTCGAGTGACCCGTGGATCACGGCGGCAGCACGGGACTCCGGCGCCGCATTGTGGAGGGTGACGACGAGGGGCGCCACTCCTCGCAGGGCCAGTGCGGCGAGGGCGCCGGCTCGGACCCCATGGGCGTGGACCACATCGGCAGCGGCCCCGATCTCGCGCAGACGGCGCAGGGCCGCAAGGTCGCGCACCGGGTGCGGACGGTCGCCGAACTCGAGCGGGACAACGTGCGCTCCCGCGTCTGCATAGCCGAACTGCTCGGACACCGGCACCGGCGCCGCCACCACCACCTCGTCCCCTGCGGCGACGAGTCCCTCCACGAGATCGTGGACGTGTCGCCCGACACCGCCGGTGCTCGTGCCCAGGACGAGCAGCACCTTCATGAGCGCCCTCTGCGTTGACGACCCCTCTTCACGGCGCCGAGCACCCCCTGGCGGTCTCCGATGATCACGACGAACAACCCTGCCACCAAGGCCAGCACTCCCGCCAGCAATCCATTGGCGAGGGCAGCGCCGAGGCCGGAAAGATCCCGACCGTGCGTCACCAGATCCCCCACCATGACGGCGACCGCGAGCGCCACGATGACCGTCGCAGCACTCCGGCCACTTCCCGCGAGAGCAGGCGCACCCCAGTGGCGCCGCACGAGAAACGCGAGAGCCACGGCCGTCAAGGTCATCCCGATGCTCGACCCTGTGCCGATCGCCTGCAGGGTGGCGAGGGCGCTGGCGCCAGTGCCAGCCATGAGGAGCGGGAGAAGTGCCGACACGATCCATCCGGCAGCCACGCACCCGCCAGCGGCCAGGGGATGACCGCGCACATAGAGCGCGCGGGTGAGCAACGCCGCGACCGCGAAACCGATGAGTCCCGGGGCTGCGGTGAGGAGTCCGACGGACAGGCTCTGGAGCGCAGTCGGGCTCGCACCAGTCGCGCCACGGCGGGCGTCGAGAGCGGTGAAGAAGGCACCGACTGCGGGGGCCGAGGCCATGAGGACACCGGCCGCAAGTCCGGTGAGGACGATGATGCCGCGTAGGGCTCGGCCCAAGAGTTCGCCCTGGTCACCCCCGTGTCCCTCACCGTGGGCCAAGGCCGGGAACACGCTCGTGGCGATCGGGACGGCCAGGACGGCATACGGGAGCAGGTAGACGGCTTGGACGTATTGCTGCACCGGGAGCACACCGGGATCCGCAGCATGACCCGCGAGCCAGATGATGACGAGCACGGAGAACTGTTGGGCGACAAGGGCGAGCAGCCCGGCGCCGGCGAGGGAGAGGATCCGTCGTCGATCAGCGGGCTCCAAGGACAGGGAAGGTGTCCACCGCCACCCGGTCCGGAGGGCGGGCACCAGCAGCGGAAGGCTGAGGACGCCCACGCCGGCGGTGGTCCCCCAGGCGAGAACCGAGATCGCACTGTCCGGCACCTGCGAGGGAGCGGTCACACCGTCGACGAGGTGGCCATACCAGAGGTAGGAGACGAGGACGACGACGCTCGAGAGCAGCGGGGCGAGCGCCGCAGCCAGAAATCGGCGATGGGCGTGGAGGAGGCCGGTGAGGATGATGCCGATCCCGTAGAGCGGCACCTGCCACGCGAAGATCCGGAGCATCGTGGCGCCGACGCGGTGACTGGCAGGATCGCGTGCCTCGACGAGGACCGAGGCGATCGGGTCGGCCAGCAGGAAGAGAATGAGCGCCATCGGGACGAGGGCGATGAGCACCCAGGTGAAGAGGATGCTGGCCAAGCGATCCGCTCGCTCGCGGTCCCCACGCCCGAGGTGCTGACCGATGAGAGGGACGGCGACCGCGGCCAGCACTCCCCCGGCGGCGATCTCGAAGAGGACGTTCGGGACGGCATTCACTGCGCCATAGATCTCCCCCACACCACCGGCGCGGACGGCGTCGGCAAAGACCACAATCCGTCCAAAACCCACGGCCCGGGCCAGCAGGGTGGCCACCGCGATGAGTCCGGCTGCACCGGCCACGGTGCCGGCAAGCCTCCGCTCGTTCATCGAGCCGGTCGTCCCCACGCATCGAATTCCCGAAGTCCGGGGGTGGACTCGATGACCTTGGTGAAGCTCACCTTCTCGGAGAGGAGGGTGAGGCCCACGAGCCCGGTCAGGAGGGCGAGACGGGTGCTGCGTGAACGCCCTTGGATCAGAGCCACCCCCAGGACCGCGCCGAGGGCATTCGCGCCGGTGTCCCCGAGCATGGACTCACCCCTGAGGTCAGGAGCGAGCAGCCCCAGAGACGCCCCTGCTGCTGCGGCCGCGGCTGCCGGACCACGGGGTGCTCTCGGGCCGCCCATGATGGCCATGGGCACACCCACGACCAGGCCCACCTTCAGCGCTCTCCCCGGGCGTAGGTCAAAGAGGTTGACGAGGTTGGCCGCGCCCGCGATCACGGCACCCCCGATGAGGGCGTCTCCTGCCCTGACCCATGAGGATGGCAGCGGTTCGGTGGCGCCATCTCTCGGGCGTGATTCCCGATCGGTCATGGCCGCCGACATCAGCCCCACGACGCCGAGACCGGCGACCTTCACGAGCCCCGTGGTGATGCGCCCCTCACGGGCTGCCCGCAGGTGCCCCCTGAGGCCCTTGCTCGACGGGTCACCCACCAGGTCGTCCAGGGCGCCCAGTGCCCCCGCCCCCAGGGCCGCAACGACGGGCGCAACCCCGGCGACGGACGATCCCAGAGCGAGCCCGATCACCTCGGCGGGTCCTTCGAGGAGGGTCACCGACCGACCCGCGTGGTTCACCCGTTGCCACGGATCACGGAGGGATTGCGGCGCATGGCGACTCACGGCATACGCCACGCTTGACGACACGGCGCCGACGGCCGCGGCCCATACGCGTGCTCGCCTCACCGGGCCACGCTCATGGCTTGGGGAGGCTCGGATGGGCCGCCGTCGCGCCATCGGCCGTCCCATAGTGACCGCTGGTGCCGGACTCTGCCTCAGCCAGCGCGAGGACGACACTCGCCAACCCCATGCCGGTCTCGGCGTCGTCCACGGTCGTCACCACCTTTGAGGTGGTGCCGTCCTGGCGGATCGTCTGGATGATCGAGGTCCGGTCCTTGGGTGTCTCGGCGTCCTTGCCGGCGACAGCCACCGTGGCGGAGGAGATCGCTTGAAGGGCCCCGATCAGCTTGGCGTAGCTGGCAGCCTGAGCCTGGACCGCCTTGTCGGTCCCGGCCAAGGGGTCGGTGAGGACGATGACGAGTTGGGCCGAGGTCACGCTCTTGGCGTCGACCTCGACGAGCTTCGCCGCGGCCAGCTCGGTGAGGGCGTCACGTGCAGCCTCGGACCCGAGCGGTGCGCTGGACGAGGAGGAGAGCGCCGCCGCGAGCACACGGTCGGCGAGGGAGCTGGTCGTGGGTTCGGCCCCGACCTCCGGTGTGCTGAGTCGAAGGGTCGGTGCGAGACGGGTCGCCAGTTCCTCCCGGGCGGAGCGCACCGCCTCGTCCGTGGACACCCACGTGTCGAGCACTCTGGTCGTCGACGCGACGGCGCCGCCGGCGGCCGTGACGGTCGACGCGAGACTGCGTGCGAGGTCGGCATCGGCTCCGGGCAGTTCGACGATCGCGACACCACGTCCCGCAGCAAGCCCGGACACGACCCGTCCCACGACCGCTTGGTCATAGGCCTCGCGCACCGTGGCCTCCTGCGTCAGGGTCGTGACGTCTTCGCGCAGCGCCTGCTTGTCAGTGCGCAACTGCGTGATCTCCGAGGTGAGGGTCTCGGCGATCTGTCCTTGGAGCGGCCCCGCGCCCAGGACGATGCCCACTGCGAGTGCGAGGAAGACGGACACGATGGACACGAGGTGATAGCGGAAGTCGATCACGTGAAGATCCCTCGGATGAATGACCAGAGGTCGTCGAAGCGGGCGGCGAAGACCTGCAGGTATGCCTTGCCACCATCGGTGGCCCACATGGCGGCGCCGAGCGCCAGGATGCCGACCGCGAGCATGAGGAAGAGCCACCAGCCACTGATCCGACTGCGATAGAGACGACTCACGCCCTTGGCGTCGATCAGTTTGCTGCCGACCCGCAGGCGGGTGAGGAAGGTGCTGGCCATGCCGGATCGGCCCTTGTCGAGGAACTCGACCAAGGTCGCGTGGGTGCCGACGGCGACGATCAGACTGGCGCCCTTGTCGTCGGCGAGCAACATGGCCACGTCCTCGCTCGTCCCGGTCGCCGGGAAGACCACAGGCGTCACCCCGAGCTTCTCCACGCGTTCGAGCCCGGGAGCGCGCCCGTCCCGGTAGGCGTGGACGACGATCTCGGCACCCGAGGTGAGAGCCCGGTCCGAGACCGAATCCATGTCGCCGACGATCATGTCCGGTTTGAGTCGGGCATCGATGAGTGCGTCGGCACCGCCGTCGACACCGATGAGGATCGGCCGGTACTCGCGGATGTAGTGGCGGAGGATCTGCAGGTCTTCCTTGTAGTGATACCCCCGCACGACGATCAGCGCGTGCCGCCCGTCGAACTTGGTCCGCACGTCAGGCACGCCCACTCCGTCAAGAAGGAGTTCTCGCTCCTTGACGAGGTAGTCCATGGTGTTGTGCGCGAAGGACTCCAGTTGGTCATTGAGCCCGGCGCGTGCCTCCAGCATCGCAGCCTCGATCGACGTGGCATCCTGCAGGACTCCCGAGGCGACCTCCTTGGTCCCGCTGAGGAGTCGCTCCCCCTCGAGATGCACCGAGGTGCCCTCTTCGAGGGTGGTCATGACCTGGGCCCCGACACCATCGAGCAGCGGGATGCCGGCGGCCATGAGGATCTCGGGCCCGAGGTTGGGGTAGCGACCACTGATCGATGCGGAGGCGTTGACCACGGCGGCGGGACGACACGCCACGAGTGCCTCCGCGCTCACCTTGTCGAGGTCGACGTGGTCGATGACCGCGACCTCGCCGGGACGCAGCCGCTTGGTCAGGTTCTTGGTGCGGCGGTCCACCCGCGCCACTCCGCTGACGCCGGGATAGTCGGCGTCAGCATTGCGTGGGGTCCGGAGTCGCAGTGGCATCCGCACCATCTTGGCACGTCAGAGCGAGCGGGCCCGGACCTGTGCGAGCAGGTCGCGGGCGTGTTCGAGGGCCGCATCCGAGTCGGTGCCGCCGAGCATGCGCGCGAGTTCGAGCACTCGGTCCTCGCCGTCAACCGTCGTCACGCCGGAACGGGTGATCGAACCGTCGTCGGACTTGTGCACCACGAGGTGGTGGTCGGCGTGCGCGGCGACCTGCGCGAGGTGTGTCACCACGATCACCTGCGCATGCCGGGCCAGGGCCGCGAGCCTCGCCCCGACGGCCAGGGCAGCCCGCCCGCCGATGCCTGCATCCACCTCGTCGAAGACGAACGTGGGTGGACCCTGCGACCCTTCGGCCGTCGCCACTTCGATGGCCAACATGATTCGCGACAACTCACCGCCAGATGCCGCCTTCGTGACGGGTCGAATCTCGCCGCCGGTGTTGGCCGCCAACCCGATCTCGACATCGTCCGCACCGTCCGGACCGGGCTCCCGCTGGCGCACGGCCACCTCGAGGCGCGCGCCGGGCATCGCCAGCGAGGACAGTTCGTGCATGATCGCGGCGGTCAAGGACCCCGATGCATCGAGGCGCGCTTTGGTGAGGGCCACCCGGCAGGCATCCAGCTCCTGAGCCCGACGAGTCACCTCTGACTCGAGTTCGGTCACCCGGTCTTCGTCACCCACCAAGGTCCCCAGTCTGGCGGCCGCGTCCCTGGACCAAGAGATGACCTCGTCGACAGTGGGCCCATAGAGGCGCGAGATGTCCATGAGGGAGGCTCGCCGCTGCTGCACCCACTCCAGCCGGGCCGGATCCACGTCCAGGTCCGCAAGGTAGTGCACGACATCGGAGGCGAGTTCGGACGCGATGTGAGCCAGCTCGGTGGCCCGAGCCGCCAACGGTTTGGCGCTCACGTCATCCTGGCTCGCGCGCTCTAGGAGGTGCCGGACTCGAGCAAGAGCGCCCAACGCCCCAGGGTCCGAGCCGCCGCTCAGCTCGTCGTCGCCGGCGAGCAGGGTCGCGGACTCGCCCGCTGCTGCTCTGAGCTCTTCGAGATGGCCCAGTCGCTCAGCCTCACCCGTCAGGGCCACGTCCTCACCGGGCTGAGGCGCGATGGCTTCGATGTGGTCGAGGGCTGCGGTCAGCGAGTGCGCCTCCTGGGCCCGCTCGCGGGCCTGCTCGGTCAACTCACGCAACTCGGTGGCGGCCGCCCGGTGGGCGGCATACGCGCTCTTGTATGCCGTGAGCGGGCCTTCGATGGTCGGCCAGCCGAAGCGGTCCAAGAGTTCACGATGCTGATCCGGTTGACGCAGGCGCCACTGATCGGCCTGGCCATGGACCGCGACCAAGTGCTCACCGATCTCCGCGAGCACTCCGATGGGCGCCGACCGTCCGCCCACATGGGCCCGAGAACGACCCTCCTGACTGATCGTGCGCACGAGGACCAGATCTGGATCCGCACCGGGCACGTCCGCGCCTGCCTCGACCGCACGGAGCTGCGCAGGGTGGTCCCCGGCAACCCTGACGACTCCCTCGACCGATGCCCTGGCCGCTCCGCTGCGCACCAGTCCCGAGTCGGCGCGCTGTCCCAGCAGGAGACTGAGAGCAGTGACCACCATGGTCTTCCCGGCGCCGGTCTCACCGGTGACCACGGTGAGCCCCGGCCCCAGGTCGAGGAGCGCCTCCTCGATCACTCCAAGGTCCTGGATGCGGATCTCCGAGAGCATCAGGCGCGACGTCCGGTCCCGCGCCAACCGTGGACATTGAGATCGAACTTCTCGACCAGCCGATCGGTGAAGGGAGAAGCACTCAGTCGCGCGAGACGCACCGGCAGATTGGATCGCTGCACCTGCACGCGCGCGCCGACCGGCAGGTCGATGGCCCGCCGGCCGTCGCACCAGAGCACACCCATACCGTCGGTGCGCGGGGCCAACTGCACGACCAAATGGCTCGAGGGACCGATGACGACCGGACGCGCGAAGAGGGCATGCGCAGAGATGGGGACGACGAGCAAGGCCTCCACGTCGGGCCACACGACCGGTCCGCCGGCCGAGAAGGCGTATGCCGTGGAGCCCGTCGGCGTGGCCATCACCAAGCCGTCACAACCCCAGGTCGACAGGGGCCGGCCCTCGATCTCGACCGTGAGTTCGATCATTCGCTCCCGCGAGGCCTTCTCGACCGTCACCTCGTTGAGGGCCCACGACCGGAAGACCTCGACACCCTCGTGGACGGCCACCACCTCGAGCGTGAGGCGCTCCTCGACGGTGTAGTCGTGCGCCACGATGCGGTCGACGGTCACTCCGATCTCGTCCCGCTCGGCCTCCGCGAGAAAGCCGACGTGCCCGAGGTTGACGCCCAACAAGGGGGCATGAGACCCGCGGGAGAGTTCCGCACCGCGAAGGATGGTTCCGTCCCCACCGAGGATGACGACGAGTTCACAGTCCTTGGCCGGGTCTGCCGGGTCTGCCATGACGAGGTGTTCGCAGTCGGCCAGGGCCGTGCCGTGGATGTCGGCGGCGAGCGCCACTGGGGCCACTCCCGCCTCGGCGAGTCGTCCGGCCACCTCGGCCGCGAGCTCCTGCGCATCCGGACGCGTCGGGTGCACGAGCAGGAGCATCCTGCGCTCACCTGGAGGCGTCATGTCATCCACAACTGCACCGCCCTCCGTGGTCACGCACTGGTTCACTGGTCGTCATGGCCGAGACGAGCCACCGTCGCAGCCAGCTCATCGACACCCATCCTCCCCGATGGCCCCGACTGCAACCACAGCAGGTACTCGACGTTGCCTTGTCCCCCCTTCAGGGGGCTCTTGAGGATTCCGCGGATCTCCATGCCCTGCCCAGTGGCGGCGGCGACCACTTTCGTGAGCGCCTCGGCGCGCTGCTGACCGCTCGTGACGACGCCGGTCCGAGCCAGCCGTTCCTTCCCCACCTCGAACTGTGGTTTGACCAGGACCACACACCAACCCCCCGGCGCCAGTTGCTCACCCAACTCCTTCAGCACCAGTCGCAGTGAGATGAAGGAGAGGTCGGCGACGACGACGTCGAAGGGTTCCCCGAACTGACCGCGCGTCACGTCGCGAATCGACACCCCTTCGCAATTGGTGACGCGGGGGTCAGCCCGGACATCCGGATGAAGCTGGCCGTGACCCACATCGAGCGCGACGACCTCGGATGCTCCCCCTTCGAGGAGCACCTGAGTGAAGCCACCCGTCGAGGCACCGACGTCGAGACAACGACGACCGCGCACGGACAGGCCCCACGTGTGCACCGCGTGCGCCAACTTCTCGGCACCTCGGTTGACGTAGCGCGACACCTGATCCGCGTCCACCCAGAGGTGATCGGACTCGGTGACGGGGTGGGCACCCTTGCGGACCACGTCCGCTCCGACTCGGACGGCGCCGTCGCGGACCAGGCGCTGGGCCTCGGCACGCGAGCGCACCAGACCTCGTCGCACGAGTTCGGCATCGAGTCGGGGGATCTCAGCCTCCCAGATCGGCCAGTCGGGACTGGAGGGTGCGTTGCACCTGCTCCCCGGCCGCGATCTGGGCGTCGAGGTCACGACTTCCGGCCGCGGCGAGGTCGGCCAACGCGGCGTCGATGACGAGGTCGCCGGTCTCGGGGACAGGATCGATTCCGCTCCCGGACATCGAAGCGGCGGGCTCCGTCGCGGACGCGGGGGCGTCGGTGATGTCCGACTCCCCCGCGTCCGTGGTGTTCCAGTTGCTCACGTAGTCGCCTTCTTGGCCGGAGCCTTCTTCGCGGGGGCCTTCTTCGCGGGCGCCTTCGCCGCCACAGTCTTGGCCGGAGCCTTCTTCGCGGGCGCCTTCGCCGCCACAGTCTTGGCCGGAGCCTTCTTCGCCGGAGCCTTCTTCGCGACACTCTTCGCCGGTGAAGCCTTGGCGGGGGCAGCCT
>DAOLRO010000051.1:0-15845 GCA_035418665.1 Phycicoccus sp. | reverse complement strand
GCATCCGTGAGGCATTCGTGGTCGGCCAAGGTTTCGAGTCGCTCATGTCCGCGGACTACAGCCAGATCGAGATGCGCGTCATGGCGCATCTGTCCGGGGACGACGGCCTGATCGAGGCCTTCCGGACCGGGGAGGACCTGCACCGGTTCGTCGGGTCCAAGGTCTTCGGGGTCGAGCCCGCGGATGTCACGGCGGAGATGCGCAGCAAGATCAAGGCGATGTCCTATGGCCTGGCCTACGGCCTGTCCGCTTTCGGCCTGTCCAAGCAGCTGACCATTTCCACCGAGGAGGCGCGGGGGTTGATGGACATGTACTTCGAGCGCTTCGGGGGAGTGCGGGACTATCTGCGTGATGTCGTCGTCGAGGCCGGGCGCAATGGCTACACCGAGACCATGTTCGGTCGGCGGCGCTACCTCCCCGACCTCACGAGTGACAACCGCCAGCGCCGCGAGATGGCCGAGCGGATGGCCCTCAATGCCCCCATCCAGGGCTCAGCTGCGGACCTCATGAAGGTGGCGATGCTCGGGGTGGATCGGTCTCTCAAGGAGTCCGGTGCCCGGTCCCGCATGCTTCTGCAGGTGCATGACGAACTCGTGCTTGAGGTGGCCCCCGGTGAGGCCGCCGATCTCGAGGCCGTCGTGCGGCGCGAGATGGGCTCAGCAGGGGACCTATCCGTGCCGCTCGAGGTGAGTGTCGGCGTCGGTCGGAGTTGGCACGAGGCCGCCCACTGAGAGGTCCAGGTCCGCGTCCAACTCCTGTTCGTCGCCAGATGGGACCGAGTGCGCACTTCGATGCCTGCGCATCGCGATGAGCAGGAGCGTCATACCCGCGAGGCCAATGAACGCTCCCCCGGCAAGGAGGGTCCAGGCGAGGGCAACAAGGGTGTCGTGGGTGGCGAGCGCCGCGGTACCGACGATGCCGGCGGCGGCCAGCCACAGGAGCAGTCCGAAGCGATGGTCCCCGCGGGCGAGCCTCCAGTAGACGAACACCTGGGAAATCGCCCACATCCCGCCGATCGCCACGAAGAGTCCCACATGGGGGGAAAGGTGTGCGAACCGCCCCCCACCCACGAGGAGCGCCAGCGGATGGGCGAGCAGCAGGCCCAGGGTGACACCAACCAGAACTGTCGCACTGGTCGCGACCAAGGCGAGTCGGACGTGCCGTGAGCCGCCTCTCGTGGCCATGCGCGAGTAGACCACGGTGACGATGAAGGCCGGAGCCCAGAATGCCGCCTTGCTGAAGATGGTGAGGACGGCGAACTCGCCAGCGACCGCGGCCGGCAGGAAGTGACGCGCCAACGGCGCATCGAGGCTGGAGACCACGAGCAATGCTGAGGTCGCCGTCATGCCGTGGATGACCGAAGGGGTCCACGTGGATCCCCGTCTGAGGGAGGAGCTGAGCCCCATGTCGCGCGCCACCGCGAGCGCGATGAGCATGGCGGCCACGGCGGCCACGGCCATTGCGGCGAGCAAGCCGGACACGCCCCACCCGACGAGTCCAGCGAGCACTCCAGCGAGCAGCCGGGTCAGACCGATCACGACGTAGAGGATGCTGAGCATGGCGAAGCGATCGGTGCCCTGCATGAGTCCCAAGACGGCATACGACACACAGGTCGGTCCGATGACCAAGGAGAGCAGCAGGGCGGGGATGGCCGAGGTGAGGTGCAACGCCCAGATGATCGCGGGGGTCAGCGCAAGGGTGAGGCCGGTCATGGCAGCCGCCGTGACCAGGCCGGTCCGCAGTGCGATTGTGGCGGCCTCTGTGGACCTTGTGTGGGGCGCTCGGTTCGAGGTGTCCTGCTCCTGAGCCACTCGGCGCGCCACGACCAACTGAAGGGCAAGCGCTGGCACCGCACCGATGACAGCGAGGTTGGTGAGCGCAACGATGGCGCCGAGGGCGTCTGCATCCTGGGTGCGATTGAGGACCAGGAAGAAGCCGTAGCCCAAGAGATTGGCCGTCATCGTGCCAACAGCGATGAGCAGCGCCGGAACTGAGCCTCCGCGCACCAGCCTCAATGTGTGGGATCCGGGGCGCGGGAGCGATTCATCGTCTCGGGACCCGGGCACCTCGTTACCCTAGGCCAGCCGATTGCCCGGCGGAAGCGCACTACGATGGCGCGCGTGCACGGGCCTGACGATCGCTCGCGTCTCCAGCGGTGGGTCTTGGGGCCTGGCGCCGTGGCGCTTGCCGTCTCAGTCGTGGTCGCTGTGCTCACCGTCGGTCGTACCGCCGGTCGAGGCCTCTATCTGGTGAGAGATTTCGTCTCCGTCCCAGACCCCGTGGCGCCCCTGACTCTGGTTCCAGACTCGTGGGCTGCCCTCCGCGCGTGGCCGCTCGACGGCGTGATGTGGGCGCTCACCCGTGTCATGCCCGCTGGCGTGGTCCAACTCGCCATGGTCACCGCATGCTTCGTGTTGGCTGGTACGGGCGTGGGCGTGCTGGTTGGCCGGTTGGGTCGGCTTCCCGCTGCTCTCGGCGCCCTTGCCGCCACGTGGAACCCCTACGTCACCGAGCGTCTCCTGATGGGCCAGCCACCCACACTGCTCGCTTATGCCGCCGTGCCGTGGATCATCCTCGCGGCGCGTTCGCCGGTGGCTGGGTGGCGCCGGTTCCTCCTTGTCGGGCTGGCCGCGCTCCCCGCTGCCGTCACGCCCTGGGGAGGGGTGGTCGCTGGGGTGACAGCCTTCGGGGCCACACTCACGCGTGCACAGATGAGAAGGAGCGACCTCGCTGGCACAGGCATCACCGCGCTGCTCTTGTGTCTTCCTTGGCTGGTGCCCGCCGTCATCCTGTCGATGTCAGGGGCCGCGCGGAGTCTGGCAGATGCGGACGGTGTCGCGGCTTTCGCTCTTGCGGACGACACAGGGCATGGCGTTTGGCTCTCGGCGGTGACCGGTGGCGGTATCTGGGCGGAGGCTGCGCGTCCTGATTCGCGGCTGTCCTTGCCGACCTTCGTCTCGGCAGTCCTGCTTCTCAGCATCGCCTTGGCCGCAGCGCTGACGCTGCCCACGCGGCATTCGGGGAAGTTGGCAGCAACAGCCGGTCTTCTGCTCCCAGCGAGCCTGTTGTCGGCTGCCTCGACCAGCGGACTGGGGTTGTTCGGCAGGCTGCAAGCCGTGCCGGGCATGGCCCTCCTGAGGGATCAGCATCGACTGCTCGGATTCGCCGTCATTGCCCAGGCTTTGCTCCTCGCTGCCCTTGTGGGGCAGTTGCGTCGGTGGGGGAGTGTGGCGCCCCTTCTGGCCGGGTTGACGATTACGTCACTCGTCGTCGCTTCGGTACCTGATCAGGCACGCTCCGTGGCGGCCATCTACCGTCCGGTGACCTTTCCGTCGTCGTGGGGTCAGGTGGTGCAAGCCGTCGAGGAGGAGCAGGCAGGAATGACCGCACCTGCGGTTGTCCTCTCCCTTCCGTGGCAGCCACTGCGCCGACCGACGTGGGGCTCGCGCACTCCCTTCCTCGACCCGACCCCCAGGGGGGTGCCGGCCGTCGTCCTCACGAGTTCGGAACTGAACGTCCGGCGGGGGGAGGCAGTGCTCGTGGTGGACGACGAACCGTACGACGTTGGTCATGAGTGGGGGCGTGGGGAATTGACTCCGTCTACTTTGCGCGCGCATGCGGTGACACACGTCCTTGAGTGGCTGGAAACTCCGGGCGACTTGGCGCGGTCCCACGAGGGGTGGCATGAGGTTCTCAGGACCTCTTCTTGGGTGTTGTGGAGGGTTTCCAGCACCCGATGATCGGGTTGCCCACATCTCCTGCTCGGTTTTGTGGGGCGAGACACGCCGAGATGCGGCGAGATCAAAAGATACCCGCTAGTATTGCCCGGATTGCCCAACCCGAGGAAGGCAGCAGTACCCATGAGCGAAACCGCCACCGACGAGAACGCCAACCGTCGCCGGGGCCTGTTGTTCCTGCTCGCCAGCGTCGCGGCTGGTCTGCTCATGTCATGGGCTGCAGCAGCGACCATCGTCAGCAGCAATGCCCCCTCGGACAGCGATGCGGTCAGCACTGGCCAGCAGACGGTCATTGCTCCGGCCGAAAAGCTCAACTACGGCAGCTGACCGCCTCAGCGGTCCCCTGGCTCAGTGGCGTCGGTCGTTCCGACCGGCGCCACACCCATGCTCACCCGCAGGAGCAGGACTTCCCAGGCCTCAATCGTCCGCTTCCAGGTGAACCGGGCGGCATGGTCTTGCGCGGCTGCCCCGAGCGCAGCCAGGAGTGGACGATCGTGCAGCAGCCGCTCGACCGTCCTTGCCATGTCGTCCAGGTCAGCCACGAGGGCGCCGGTGCTACCGTCCACGATCGATTCCGACAGGCCGCCAGAGCCTTGGTAGGCCACGGTCGGGGTGGCGTGCGACGCGGCCTCGACGACCGAGAGACCCCACCCCTCCTTGATACTGGGTGCGAGGTGAACCCAGGCCCGCGCCAGTTCGACGTTCTTTGCGCGTTCGTCGACGTGACCGAGAAGTTCCACCCGGTGCTCCACGCCCAGGCGGCGTGCCTCCGTGCGGATGTGCTCGGCCCACCAGCCGTCTCCCACCACCCGCAGGTGCAGGTCCGGGTGTCCGGCGAGCAGGCGAGCCAGGACCTGGACGGCATGCTCGACCCGCTTGTGGGGCACGAGCCGGCCCAACACGACCAGGCTGGGCACCTCCGACTTCGGCACGTCGAGGTCGGTGGGCTCGTCAGTGCCGTTGTGGATCACGGCGACTCGGTCCGTTGGGACACCGAGTTCGCCCAGCTCGTGCTTCGTCTGCTGCGACACCGCGACGTACTGATGCCGGCCCAACACCCGCGGCGCGACGACCGACTCGATGAGCCAGCCCGCACGCGCCGTGATCGGTCCGAACACGATCGGCCACTGCTCCCGGTGCACGTGGTGGACGAGCACGACCACGGGAGAGCGCGTGCCCAGGGCCGCCCAGAAGGGCAGACCGTTCTGGGTGTCGATGACGACATCGAAGGCACCCTCGGCCCGCTCGAGGCGGCGCAGCCGCCGCACCGACGCGGCATACACCCCCAGCCGGCCCCCCTGGCGGAGCACGCGGACGCCCTCCACGACCTCATCGGTGGGGGAGTCCGTGTGGTGCGCACACAGCAAGGTGACGTCATGCCCACGGGCCGCGAGCCCGCGGCAGACCGTCTCGGCGTACTTCTCGGCTCCGCCACCTTCGGGGTGTGTAGAGTCACGCCAGTTCAAAAAGGCAATACGCACATGAAGCTCTTTCCAGACGACCGGAGTCGGATGCTACCCCAGCACCCAGCCACCGACCGGAGGCCGGCATTTCGCCGGGACCTGAGGCGGTCGGTCGACCTCTTCGCGGCCTTCCGATTGGAGCAGAGCGATCCTGATCGCTTCTATGGTGCGCTGGCTGCGGACTCGACCTCGCTGCTGGGTCAGTGGGTGGACCTGGCCGGCGCAGTCGTCGTCGACATCGGTGGCGGACCGGGCTACTTCTGTGAAGCCTTCGAGCGGGCGGGGTCGCGTTACGCCGGGGTGGAGCCCGATGCGGGGGAGTTGACCGCACACGGTGCACCCGGAGGGATCGCGGTGCGGGGGTCCGGCCTCGAGTTGCCCTTCGGTGACGGCTGCGCGGACGTCGCCTTCTCCAGCAATGTGCTCGAGCACGTGCCGGACCCGGTGCGGATGGCCGAGGAGATGCTGCGCATCACACGCCGCGGAGGATTGGTGTTCCTCTCCTGGACGCCGTGGCTCTCACCCCACGGTGGGCACGAGACGGGGATGTGGCACTACCTGGGAGGTCGCCGGGCGGCCGACCGGTATGCCGCACGGCACGGTCATCGCCCGAAGAACGATTTCGGTCGGTCCCTGTTCGCCTGCCCGGTCGGGCCGATGGTGCAATGGGCTCGTGACGAAGAGCGAGCCGGGCGGGTCGAGGTCCTGGATGTCTTCGCCCGCTACCACCCGACGTGGGCGCAGTGGGTCATGCGCGTCCCGGGGTTGCGCGAGTTCGCGTCCTGGAACGCAGTGATAGTTCTTCGGGTTCGGGCCGACGGATGACCACGGCGACCTCCGCGCCCGCCGCTGCTGTCAGGGACGACACCGAAGCCGATGCCGGGGATGGCCCCGTCTGGCGGATGCGCCTCGTGGCTGGGGCGCTGCTCCTCACGGCTCTCGCTTTCCGTCAGGCTGGCGGACTCGTGGTGCCGGACACCAAGTTCGACCTCACCGCCGACCCCGCGGCCCTCCTGTCGCGAGCACTCCATCTGTGGGATCCCCTCGGGGCTATGGGGCAGTTGCAGAACCAGGCCTATGGCTACCTGATCCCCGCCGGTCCCTTTCACTGGGCGTTGACCGGCGTCGGAATTCCCGGCTGGATAGTCCAGCGGCTCTGGTGGTCGACCATCCTCATCATCGCTTTCGTCGGCATGTGGCGACTCGCCCGCGCCTTCGGCGTGCGCGACCTGTGGGCCGCCTATCTCGCGGCCTTGGCCTATGCCGTGGGCCCACGATTCATTTCGGAGGTGGCCGTCACCTCGGTGGAGGTTTGGCCGTTGGCCGTCGCGCCGTGGGTGCTCCTGCCGCTGGTGGACCCTCGACCCAGGCCGATGCTGCGTCGAGTCGCCCTTTCAGCACTCGCGGTGGCCATGGTCGGTGGAGTCAATGCGGTCGCGACCGGAGCAACGCTGGTCCTGCCCGCAATCTGGCTTCTCACCCGCTCACCCTGGCGCCGAGCACTGCACAATTTCGCAGGCTGGTTGGCTTGTGTCCTCATGGCCACAGCGTGGTGGCTCATCCCGTTGCTCCTGCTCGGTCGTTACAGCCCGCCATTCCTGGACTGGATCGAGAACTCGAGTGTCACCACGGCTTTTGCCAGTCCCTTCAACGCCCTGTCAGGCGTCACTCCGTGGTTGAACTTCCTCAGTGGGGCTGGGGGTCCGTCCTGGCCTGGAGGTTGGGCGCTGGTCACCAATGCCTTCCTCATCGCCGTTACGGCACTGGTCGCGGGGCTCGGACTTGTCGGGCTCGGGAGATCGCCACAAGACCAGCGACTCTTTCTCTGCCTCGGGCTCTTGTGCGGGCTGATTCTGGTCACCGCCGGACACAGCGGGGCGGCTGGTGGTGGCCCACACGCGATCATCCAAGACTTCCTGGATGGAACGGGCGCCCCTCTGCGCAACACCCACAAGTTCGAGCTCGTGATCCGCGTGCCCCTGACCGTGGGCTTGGCATGGACGCTCGTTGCGGCACGAAAGCGCTCGCGGCAACTGGACGTGCCCCGTTGGCTTGGCCGGATCACCACGGTCTGCATCATCGTCATGATGGCCGCGCCGGGCATCAACGGGATGCTGCCTCGTAACGAGGGCTACCCGGCGATCCCGACGTACTGGCAGGAAGCGGCCACATGGCTTGACGAGAATGCTGGGTCAGGGACCACTCTCACAGTCCCAGGCGCCAGCTTCGCTGACTTCGTGTGGGGCTCGACCAAGGACGATCCGCTCCAGGCCATATCCCAACGTCCCTTCGTGACGCGAGACGCTGTGCCTCTCGGGACAGCAGGCACGACCCGTTGGCTGGACACGATTGAGGCTGAGTTGCGGGCTGGACGCGGCGGTGCAAAGTTGAGGTCCGCGCTGCAACTGGGCGGCATCAACCACGTACTGGTCCGCAATGACATGCGCGCCGATGCTTCGGGATCTCCCGACGGCAACTTGCTCCGGGTCCACTGGGCCTTGGCGCAAGCCGGGTTGGCTCGCTCGGCGAGCTTCGGACCTCCGATGGCCAATCCGCCCGGCCTCGCGCCCGAGTCGGAGAGCGCGACGGTCGACCAACGCAGCCGACTGGCCTACCCCGCACTCGAGGTCTTCTCCCTCGAGGCAAACGGAGATGCCTACTTGGTCCCGCGAACTGGGATCGCGGTTGTCGAAGGGGGGGCGGAGAACGCGGCGGATGTCCTGTCCGAGCTTCCCGACGTCCGTGCGACAGTTGTCGGTTCTGACGTGCGCGACCTGCCTTCCCACCTGCAAGGTGCTATTCAGCGGGTGCTGACCGATGGAAACACGCGTCGGGAAGTCTTTTTCGGACGGGCCACGGACAATCGGTCGGCGGTCCTCGCAGCTGATGACCCCGGGCGGACGAGTCGCCGCGTCAACGATTACGTGGCTGACCCGGACGCACCACAGACCGTGCGGACGTGGAGAGACCCATTGCTGAGCGTCGCGGCCAGTTCGTCTGCGTCCGACGCCAATGCAGTGATTCGCCGAGGACCTGGGTACAGCCCCTCCGCGGCCATCGACGGGGATGTGACGACCGCTTGGCAATCTGGGACCTTTGCCTCAGGCGTGGGTGAGTGGCTCCAGCTGGACTTCACAAGAGCCGTACGCGCGTCAAGCGTTCTGTTGACCCTTCCACCCCCAACGAGGACGGCCCGGCCGACCGAAGTCTCCGTGACCACGGACCGGGGGGCGGCCACTTCGGTGCTCTCGCTCTCGGGTGGACCGCAAGAGGTGCAAGTACCGTTGGGGCAGTTCCGCTGGCTGCGAATCACAGTGACGGCCATCGACTCAGGATCCACGTTGTCCGGCACCGGCATCTCTGAGATCTCCATCCCGGGCGTCACCTTGCAGTCATCTTTGGCAGTGCCAGAACCCCTCGGCCCCGTTGAGGGCCTGGTGCTGGGCAATGACCCCACAAAGCAGGACTGCGCCTGGGTGGTCGACCGCCCCGTCTGTGTGCCGGGGTCAGGGCGTTCGCCCGAAGAAGCCTCGGGCCTGCACCGGGACCTCGTCCTTCCCCGATCTGTTGACGGTGTGATGCGCGGCACGGTGATCGCGCGGAGCGGCTCCTTTGCCGAGCGGCTTCTGGACGAAAACCTTCCGATCAAGGTCCAGGCCACGAGTCGTGCCACAGATGACCTGGCGGCGCGGCCGGCGAGTGTCGTTGATGGCTCACTGGGTACGGGTTGGATCGCCGCGCCGCTGGACACTAGCCCAAACCTGCAACTGACCTTTCCCGCGCCGGTCGACCTGGCAAGTCTCCAGTTCGTCCGTGATCGCTACCTCGCGGCATCGATGCCCTCCCAGGTTTCGGTCCGGATTGACGGGGGGGCAGCGCGTGAATTCTCGGTCGACGAAGGGGGAGCGGTCCGCTTCCCTGCACAGCCCGCGACATCCGTGTCGATCCAGTTCCTGACCCAGAAGCCCCTCACGTCCATCGACTCGATCAGCGGCTATGCCCGCCATCTCCCTGTCGGGGTCTCGGAAATCATCATTCCGGGCGTGAACGACATCCGACCGATGAACCTGACCTCGCCCACTGGCGCCGCGTGTGGGTTCGGCCCAGAGCTGGTGATCTCGGGTCGCCCCTACGCCACGGAAGTTGCGGGCGTCGCGGGAGATCTCCTCAGTGGCGCACCGCTCACCTGGCAGACCTGCTCCGCCACGCAAATACACCTGCCGACAGGCAGGGTCGCGGTGGACGCTGACCCCACCGCCGAGTACCTTCCCCTGACCATGTCCGTGGTGCCGGCGTCTCCGCGGGAACAGACCGACGCGATCACGATCGACGGGAAGACGATCAACGGCGTCGGCGACTTCGCCGTCCCGGCGAGGTCAGCGGATTCGATCCTCGTGCTCCCCCGAAATCACAACGTGGGTTGGACGGCGACCACGGCCGACGGGACCCTTCTGCAGCCCGTGCGCATCAACGGTTGGCAGCAGGGTTATGTCGTTCCCGCAGGCGGGCCCACAGCCGTGACGGTCGACTTCCCGGCAGACAACGCCTACCGAGTCGGCCTGGGCGCGGGGCTGGTGCTGTTGCTCTGCCTCGTGTCTGGAGCAGCTGCGGCCAAGAGACGACCCGGCGTGGCGTCGGCCCGCAGCGCCGAAACTCTGCCCGTTGCTCAAGTCGTCCTCGTGTTTGTGACAATGGTGGTGCTTGGGGGGTGGGCCGGGTTGGCGGTAGGCGCAGTCGGTGTCCTCATCGGTGCTCTCATGTCACCCCGGCGCAGGGGTCTTCTGATCCTCGCCCTGGTGATGGGAGCCGCCATAGTTGTCGCCGCAAGCCCGAGCTGGCCTTCGTCACGTGCCAGCATCGACACGCCGGTGGTTCAGTGGTTGGTGATGGCGGGTGTGGCTTTGGCGTTGACCCCGACAGCGCTCTTGCCAGCCCGGATGACTGGCTCGTTGCGCCTGCCCCAGCGCATGATGGGTCGTTCCACGAAGTAGAAGCTCAGACTGGCAATGGCCACCGAACCAATGACGGTGAGGATCCAGAGCCGCACGAAGTCTCCACCGAAGGTCTTGTGGCCAAGGGCCCTCTCGGCCAGGCCGAGGATGATCAGGTGGTAACAGAAGATGCCATAGGAGATGTCGCCAAGGAACTTGCCCACACGCAGCACGAGTCGATGCCTTGCCACCCCCGAATCGCCTAGCGGAAGGCCGACGCTTGGAAGAACGATGAGGGCGCCGAGTATGGCGTATAGCGCGTTCTTGACAGCCGCCTCTCCCGGTGAATATTCGACCAGTCGGTAGGGCCCGGCGACGGGAGAGATGCAGACGAGGTACAGAGCGCCGGCCGTTGCCCAGAGCGTCCCGGGAGATGACAGCAGCCGATCCATGGGGCCCGTTTCGAGGTGTCCGGTGGCGCGAGCAGACTGCCAGAGCGCCAGCAGCATCCCCATGGCGAACCAGCCCAAGAATCCGGGCAGCCACAACAACCTCAGCGATTGGGAGTGCGCAGCGTTGAGAGCCATCCAGGATGCACCGACGAGTGGCATGCAGAGGAGGAGGAAGAGCCGCGCTCTGAGGGACCGCGCGGTCGGCACCCCCCGCCCCAAGAGCCACGCGAAGAGCGGCAACGCGGCGTAGAAGGCAACCTCCGTGGCCAGACTCCACATCTGGGTCAGCCCGAGGAGCTCATTACCCGTGGTGTAGATCTGCAGGGTCAGTGCGTGCATGACGTAGGGACGGGGACCAGGGCCGTTCGGATTCATGATGAGAGCAGCACCGATCACGGTGATCCACAGTGCCGGATAGATGCGCAGGACTCGGTGCAGGAAGTAGCGGCCCAGGTGCGGCGGAGTCGACGTGGTGAGCCACGCGATCGCGTGGGGCCGGTAGAGCAGGAAACCAGAGATGACGAAGAAGATGGCCACCCCGCTGTCCATGCGGGACAACACGCCATCGAAGGGCCCGTTGAGGGCTGCACCGCTCTGAAAGCCGACATGTGTGGTCAGGACCATGAGTGCACCCAGGGCGCGGATCCCGTCAAGCCCGGTGAAGTGACGCCCCCTGACCACGGCCGTCGAAACAGTGCCAGTGGTGTCGGCAGCCCCCGAACCGGACTGCTCTGCGGCGACCACCGTCACGATGCCACCTCAGGGACGACGATCTCAGCCTTCTTGATGCACATGTCACTCGTGTTGGGCTCGTCAAAGGAGACCAGCAACGCCCGGACGTCCAGGCCGTAGGGGAGGGGGAGCGCGACGCGGTGTGGCCCAGCCGCCACCCGCCCAGGAGAGTAGGGGGGGACAGAGGCCACTGTCCCATCTGGTGTCACAATCGAGACCCTGACTGTGTTGGCCGCTCCGACCAACAGGTCCAAGCTGGCCAGCTGCCCTCTCCAATGCTTCACCGTCTCGTCCAAGTCGACGGTGACCTCTTGGATGCCCCGGCGGACATAGATGCCGCAGTACGTGTCGGGTGTTTGTGCAGCACCTACCCGACGCAGCCGAGCGAAACCGACGTCACCCGAGTCGATGATGATTCCTGGTGCATGATCGATGGAAACCGTGTCCACGTCGGGCGCAAGTGCCTGAATGAGAGTGCCGGTGGAGAGCTCGGGGTCGGCCCAAGTGGGGACCAACCCCGCCGGCAGGGGACTCGGAATCACCGACCCATAACGTCCCTCGAGATCAGCCCGCAAGGAGGCGAAGAACGCGGGAGAACGATTGTCCGACCAGTACTTGCCGAAGCTCAGCCACGAAAGGGCCGTGAGTGAGATCACCGCGATGGCCATCAGTCGTACCAGCGACCGAGGAGGACGCATGCGGACCAGAGTGAGCATCACGCCGATGACGAGCGCGAGCATCACCGTCGTCTCTGGGAACAGCCGCAGGTCGTTGACCACCTTGACCGTGTCCACCGTACTCACGCGCCCGACATAGACCATCACCGCGACGGGCAGCGCGTGGGACAGGGCAACTCCCGCGACCGCACCCATTCGTGGAACTGTGCTCTTGCGCACGGATAGGAGCACGAGGGCTACGAAGGCTGCTGCGCACAGCACCTTGAGAATCCAGGGCGTGCTGGCCCACGAATACGGCGTTCCGGGGAAGTGGTCCCACGAGGCGGGGCCGCCGATCAACGAAGGCAGCGCGTTGTCGTAGACCAAGTGCCACATGCTGTCCAGGAATCCGCCGAGAGAAGGCACCGAGCGGGCTCCGTGATCGTAATCACCGCGCATGTACTGGGCGAGAAAGACCACGTTGATGACGCTCATCGGCGTCGCGAGCAATGTTCCCCGCCACGCGCGGGAGCGCAGGGACCCTTCACCGAGCAGCAGGGCTGTGGACATCACGACCACAGGCGCTGTGAGGGACCGCTCGGAGAAGCTGAGCCCCAAAGCGGCGCAAGCGGTGCCCTTTGCGAGCAGACCCCACGACGGCTCTCGCACGAACCGTAGCGTGAAGCCGATGAGGACGAAGGTGACGATGAGAGAGGGAATGGTGGTCAGACCCTGCCGAAACCAGGCCACCACTGGCACGAGGACAGGGGTGAACAGCACCCAGAACAGAGTCCACAACGCCACGGAGGGGCTCCTGATCACTGCACGCAACGTCGGCCAGGCAGCGGCGCCCAAGGCCGCCATGAGGCCCATGCTGATGAGCACGGCAGGCCAGTGCTCGAAGGGAGTCAGATGCAGCATGAGCCAGTCGATGGTGCGTGCGCCGGGTGACAAATGGGTCCGGTTCGACCCCCAGATGAAGCTCCAGAATGGCTGGCCAACGCCGTACATCTGAGCCTGAATGTCCAAGGTGAAGAGGCCGCCCACAGCCGTGAGAAAGCCAGTGGCGATGGTGCTGATCAAGACAAGGACGGCCGCGGCGACCGACCAGGAGTCCATGGTTTTGGCCAAGTGGTCGCGAAACTGAAGGATCGCGGTGAAAGGGGAGGGTACTTCCGGGACCGCATCGTCCATGGAATCTGCCATGGCGCCCTGAGCGTTCACTCGCATCCCTTCGGGTCGGTCCAACCGAAGTCGGGAGGTCCGGTGCAGTGTAAGGGGTGACCCGGCCAAGCGACTTCAGGTCCGTCACACTTGGGGAAGGGCCTCTTGCGCTGCCGGGTGCGGACACGTCCCTCCCTTCATCGGAGGGTGATCGTCCAGAGCGCTACTCACTGGTACAGTTCACCGACTTCACTGTGGAAGGAATACAACAATGCGTCGGATCGTCGGGCCGGTCCTTGTGGTTCTCGGGGCCCTCCTCCTCGGCCTTGGCCTCCTCGCCAAGCCCTATCTCTACAACAAGCTGGCCACCGTGCCGCTCGACCAGGACAGCACGTCGGTCTCCGAGGGCAAGTCCATGGCCGTGCTCTACCCGCACGTCAAGAACGGCGCAGCCGCCATCGACAAGTTGAGCAACGTCGAGGTCAAGAGCACCCGGACGGTCCTGGGGATTCCTGGCCGCGTCGCCGAGGCCGGTGTTCAGGACACCACAGCCTTCTGGCAGACGCAGGTCAAGTCCCAAGCCAAGGTGAACGGTGCGTGGAAGGACCTCAGCTACAGCGATGAGGGCGTGTCCTTCGATCGCGTGACCGGCACTGTCACGAACTGCTGCGATGACTACAAGTCCACGGGTGACCTCGACAACCCGAAGGCCACCAAGGCGATGAAGCGCGCGGGCAACTACTTCAAGTTCCCGTTCGATGTCCAGAAGCAGTCCTACGACTGGTGGGACGGTGACCTCGAGAAGGCCCAACCGATCGAGTTCAAGGAAGAGGCTGACCTCTTCGGCACCAACACTTATGTCTTCTCGCAGGTGATCCCCAAGACCGAGATCGGCTCCCGTGATGTCCCCGCCTCGCTCTTCAAGGCCGACGGCACGGGCAATGTCAACGCCAAGGTCATGTACGGCAACACGCGCACCCTGTGGATCGAGCCCAACACCGGCGTGATCATCAAGGGTGAGGAGAAGGTCGACAAGACCCTCGTCTCCTCGCTCGGAACCGTCCCCATGACGGTCGGCACCATCGGCTTCAACGACGCCACGGTTGAGGAGAATGCCAAGACGTGGGGCTCCAAGGGCAGCCTGCTCGGCCTGATCAAGGGCCCGCTGATGTGGTATCTCCTGATCCCCGGGCTCCTTCTGCTGGCAGGCGGGGCGCTGCTCATGATGCGGGGTCGTTCCGATGGGAGCGACAGCGAGGCGCGGCTGGCACCTGCCGGTGCCAGCGACGACCCAACCCTTCTTGATGGGTTCGGCGACGACACCACCCGGCGGCGTCGGGATCTCAACACCTGATCGCTCACCGTATCGATCATGAGCAGGGCGTCGGCGATCCAGCCGGCGCCCTCCTCACGTTCACGGCTGCTTGATCACAGTTCCAGGTGGCGTTCCGCCACGAAGATCGCCGTCCCCGGCAACACCCGACCCCGCAGGGGTGACCAGCCGCCCCACTCCTGCGCATTGCGATCCGGCCATTCGGGCTCGGCCACGTCGAGGATCCGGAAGCCGGCGGCCACGAGTTCGCGCACACGGTCACCGATCGTGCGGTGGTGCTCGGCGTACGTGACGACAGCACCACCCGCACCCTCGGCATACGGGGTCCGGTCGAAGTAGGACATCGTCGCGGTCAGCCCCTCCGGGCCGGGGACGTCTGGGAAGGCCCAGCGGATGGGGTGAGTGGTCGAGAAGACGAAGCGGCCACCGGGACGGAGCACACGGCATACCTCCCGCATGAGACCGGCCGAGTCGGCGACGAAGGGGACCGCGCCATAAGCGGTGAACACCACGTCGAAAGCCTGGTCCGCGAAGGGGAGTCTCACCGCGTCGCACTGGGCCAACGGCAAGGGTATGCCGTGGCGCTCGTTGATCTCCCGACCCACCGACACCATCCCTCCGGACAGGTCGGTCGACACGATCTCGACACGGGGCTGGGTCCGACGGATCCAGCGAGCACACTGCCCGGCCCCGCCGCCGATCTCCAGCACGCGCATGCTGTCGTGGCTGTTGTCACACAAACCGAGCAGGTCGAGTTCCTCCTCGGTCCACCCCTCCGGTCCCCAGACGAAGTCCGCGTCGCCGAGGAAGTCGCCGTGCTCGGCGTGATAGTCCGCGGCCTCGGCATCCCACCAGGCCCGGTTCGCGGCCACCGTCTCGGCCTGACCGACCTCACGGCGGTCGGCCCACGGGCCGTCAGTCGGGACGGGGGAGTCAGGCATGGGGACCCGCTTTGGTGATCAGGTGTTCGGGTCCGTAGACTGACCCCGCACGCGTGTGCTCATTTGTCCTGCCCTCGGTGGCCGGTGGCTGTTCAGCACGCACGCGCACCAGCATCACACCAGCACACCTGTCCGCACGATTCCATCTGTCCACATCGGAGTTCCTACTACATGAGCACCAGCACGGTCGACACGACCGCCCCTCAGATCGCCATCAACGACATCGGCACTGAGGAAGACCTCCTGGCCGCGATCGACGCGACCATCAAGCACTTCAACGACGGCGACATCGTCGAGGGCCACATCGTCAAGGTGGACCGCGACGAGGTCCTCCTCGACATCGGCTACAAGACCGAGGGTGTCATCCCCTCCCGCGAGCTCTCCATCAAGCACGACGTCGACCCCAACGAGGTCGTCAAGGTCGGCGACGAGGTCG
>DAOLRO010000050.1:0-15860 GCA_035418665.1 Phycicoccus sp. | reverse complement strand
GCAGGTCGTCGCGGCCCTCCTGGGCCAACAGGCTCTTGACCTTCGAGGCCGCGACATCGGTGAGGACGACGCCGTGGGTCGTGGTGGTGGTCTGGTCCTGGACGCTCATAGTGGGGTTCCTCGTGGTCGGGTGCTGGCGGTCGAGACTAAGACGTTGACTGGGACAACCGCGGCCGGGCGACGGTTGTTCCCCGCGTACGGCGTCGACCCAATGTACGACGTGCAGCGCGGATTCCCCTACTTCGCGTGGTCCCGTCTCGCTGCGCGCGGGCCCTGACCGCTCGGTCGCTCAGGATCGCGGTGGGGGTGACCAGGTGCGGGCGACGGCCTCGGCGCGGACGGCCAGCGCGTGGGCCGGGGAGGTGGCGAAGGTGGACCAGGCCGCCAAGGAGCCCGCCACGGCATACGTCCCGGAGAAGCCGGCGGCCATGGTCTCGCGGCGGCCCGCCTCCACCCGCCCGCACACCGCGACGGCAGGTATGCCGCCCGCCTGGGCCGCGGCGGCGACGGTCACGCCCGCGCTGGAGCGCAGGCTCTCCCAGCCGAGGACCGCCGACCCGGTGACCACGAGATCGGCTCGAGCGATCGCGCCGGGAAGGCCCACCAGGTCGGGCCCCTCGACGGCGCCGTCGCGAAGGTCGGCGCCGAGGACGGCCAGTCCGAAGCCGAGCCCGGCTCCTGCGCCCGCGCCGGGGCGGCGGTCCAGTCGCACCGTCGTGCCGGACAACAGGTCGCGGGGCTCAGGCCGGGTCCGGCGGATGAGGTCGACGGCATAGCCGAGCGCGGACTCGATGAGTTGGGCCGCGGCGGCGTCGGCGCCGACGTCGGGGCCGTGGGTCGCGGCGACACCGGCGAGGCCGAGCAGGGGTTGCTGGAGGTCGCCCAGGCCGACGAGCCTGGTCCCGGCGACACGATCGACAGCGTCGCCGAGGGCGCGCAGATCGTCGGGGTGCAGCGCGACCAACCCGGCCGCACCGCCACCCAACGCGGCACGACTGCGGGCGAGCTCGGGCCGGTCGGGGATGAGCGCCGCGAGGAGCCCGAGTCCGGCGTCCAGGACCACCGCTCCCCCGAGGCCGACGACGACCCGCTCCGGTCGCAGGGCCAGCGCAGTGGCCACCAACTGGCCGAGCCCGACCGAGGTCGCGGCCGCCGGGTCATCGGTCGGCTGTTGCAGGTGCTCGCCGCAGACCTGGGCCGCCTCGAGGAATACGGCCGACCCGTCGCCGCTGACGAGCATCGTCGTCGGGGTCGGGCGACCCCACGGATCGTCGACGGTCACCACCTGTACCTCGCCACCGATGGCCGCCGCCATGGTGTCGACGAAACCGGGTCCGCCGTCGCTCAGCGGCAGTGACTCGATGACGTCGTGCGGGGCGCCGACGGCCCAGCCGCGAGCCAGGGTCGCTGCGGCGTCGAGCGGACCGAGCAGGCCGGCATACCTCTCGGGGGCGATGAGGACGCGCACGAGCGACATCACACCACGACCGGGCGGGTCGCCGGAATCACAGGCCCGCGATCACCTGGGCGAGCAGGATCTTCGCGATCATCGCGGCGGGGTAGACCAGGGCGTAACCCAGCCCGACCCGGGGGTCGAACCCGGTGCGGTCGTTGGCGAAGGCCAGCACCGCCGGCTGGGTCTGGGCGCCGGCGATCATGCCGGCCAACTGACGTGAAGTGGTCCTGACGACGGTCCGGCCGACCACCGTGATCGCCACGGCGGCCGCGGTGGTGAGGACCACACCGAGGACGAGGACCTTCCACCCGAGGTCGGAGGTCACCGAGGCGACGAACCGCTCGCCGGCCCGGGAGCCGGCATAGGCGAGGAAGGTGATCATCCCGAACGTCGACAGGGAGGTCGCTGACGAGGTGGACATCGACACGACGAGCGGACCGACCCGCACCAGTCGTCCGAAGACCAGCCCGACGAGGAGGGTTCCCGCGGCGGCGCCGAGGGTGAAGCCGCCGCCCGGTGCCGGGATGTGGATGAGCCCCACGCCGACACCGACCGCCAGGCCGAGGGCGAAGCCGATGGGGTTGATGTCCGACAGGCCGCGCTCGCTGTCCCCGAGGTAGGCGCTGACCTCCTTGAGCCGTGAGGTCGGAGCGGTGACCCGCACCCGGTCACCCATCTGCAGGACGAAGTCCTCGTTCGCGACCAGGTCCAGGTCGCCGCGGCGGACCCGGGTGGCGACCGCACCGAAGCGGGTATCGAGCCCCAGCTCGGCGATCGACCGACCGGCGAGCGCCGGCTCGGACACCGTGATCCGACGGAAGTCCAGGTCCTGGCGATGCGCCTGCAGGGCGTGGGAGGACCGGTGCCCGAGCCGCTCGGCGACGGTGCCGACGATCCCGGCCGGGCCGACGACGGTGACGAGATCGCCGCGTTGCAGGATCTCGTGCTCGTCGATCACCTCGATGGGGTTCTCCTCGCCATGCTGGATCCGGGAGAAGAGCACCGCTCCCCCGCTGTCGCTGACGATCTCGTGGGCGCAGATCGGGGCGTCCAGGTCGACGCGGACCGTCAGGTTGGTCAGGGGTTCCCGGGCCTGCTCGTCGTTGCCGCGGCGCAGGACCACCATGGCGGTGACGAGCATGGCCGCGACGCCGTAGAGATAGGCCAGGGAGTAGCCGATCGTCGGCCCACTGGTGTCCCCCGCCCGTTCACTGGCCGCAGCCAGCGCCGGCGTGTTGGTCAACGCGCCGGCGAAGGTCCCAGCGATGACGGGGGTGGACAGGCCGAGCAGTCGCCCGCCGAGGACGCCCAGCGCACCGACGCCGACGAACACGCCGACCACCGCGACCATCGCCACCCAGCCGCGGCGCAACGAGGCGAAGAAGTTGGGCCCCGACGTCAGCCCCACCGTGTAGGTGAACAGGACCAGCCCGAGCGTCCCGACCACCTCGGGCACCTCGAGTTTGAGCCCGTATGCCGTCCCGAGGCTCGAGATCGCGATGGCACCGAAGAGCACCGCCGCCGGCCCGAGGTGAACTCCCTTGTAGCGGAAGGATCCGAGCAACGAGCCGAGCCCGAGAAGGACGGCCAGCAGGAGGATCGGTTGTTGGGACATCAGGCGAAGCAGGTCGAGCACGGGCCCCAGCCTTCCACGTCCGCGGGTCGTTCCACCACGCGGCCCGGGCAGCGGCGCCGGACGCGAGGCGCGACCCGCGCCGAACGGGAGCGGCGGCAGGGCCGAGCAGGGCGGCGGACGGCATACCCTTGGGTGCTGTGAGCACCCAAACCGCGGCCCCCACCAACACACCCCTCAACCTGCTCGTCCTCGGGCAGGGTCGCGACCTGCACAGCGAACGCGGCGTCGAGTGTCCGGGCGACCTGCCGCCGGCGTCCGACCCCGACCTCGTCCGGCGGGCCCGCGCCGCCAAGGAGGCACTGGGCGACAAGGTGTTCGTCCTCGGCCACCACTACCAACGCGACGAGGTCATCGAGTTCGCCGACGTCACCGGTGACTCCTTCAAGTTGGCCCAGCAGGCGGCCGCCCGGCCGGATGCCCCGTGGATCGTCTTCTGCGGCGTGCACTTCATGGCCGAATCGGCCGACATCCTCACCTCCGACGCCCAGACGGTCGTGCTCCCCGACCTCGCCGCCGGCTGTTCGATGGCCGACATGGCGACCTCGGCCCAAGTGGAGGACTGCTGGGACGACCTGCTCGACGCGGGGGTCGCCGACCGGACGATCCCGGTGTCCTACATGAACTCCTCGGCGGCGATCAAGGCCTTCACCGGGCGGCACGGCGGCACGATCTGTACGTCATCCAACGCACGGACCGCCCTCGAGTGGGCCTTCGAGCAGACCGGCGGGGTCGAGGGCACCGGCAAGGTGTTGTTCCTGCCCGACCAGCACCTGGGTCGCAACACGGCGGTCCGGGAGTTGGGTCTGTCGCTGGACGACTGCGTCGTCTACGACCCGCACCGCCCCGGCGGCGGGCTCACCAAGGAGGCCATGCAGGCCGCCCGAGTCATCCTGTGGCGGGGGCACTGCTCGGTCCACGGCCGGTTCACGGTCGACGCGGTCCAAGCGGCTCGACGCGAGATCCCCGGGGTCCGAGTAATCGTCCACCCCGAGTGCCAGTACGAGGTCTGCGAGGCGGCCGACGTCATCGGCTCGACCGAGCAGATCATCAAGGCCGTGGCGGCTGCTCCGGCCGGGACCTCCTGGGTGGTCGGCACCGAACTCAACCTGGTCAAGCGCCTGTCGACCATGTTCCCCGAGCAGTCGATCGCCTTCCTCGAGAAGAACGTCTGCTACTGCTCGACGATGAACCGCATCGACCTGCCCCACCTGGTGTGGACGCTTGAGTCGCTCGCCGAGGGGCGGATCGTCAACCCGATCCGGGTCGACCCCGAGATCGCCCACTGGGCGCGAGTCGCCCTCGACCAGATGCTCGCGCTTCCTGGCCCCACCCATAAGGACTGAGCACATAGTCAGCGTGGCAAGGCCCCCAACCGGGCCAAGAAGATGGCCTCCGCGAGGCACGCCTTCTCCCAATCGCCCAGGTGGAGTGACTCGTTGGCCCCGTGTGCTCGCGTGTCGGGGTCCTCGACCCCGGTGACGAGGATCGCGGCC
This sequence comes from Phycicoccus sp., assembly GCA_035418665.1. Lineage (GTDB taxonomy): Bacteria > Actinomycetota > Actinomycetes > Actinomycetales > Dermatophilaceae > Phycicoccus_A. The sequence continues at coordinate 11,275 of DAOLRO010000050.1, read as the reverse complement.
TCGGGGAAGCGCTCGGCGAAGGCGGCCACGAAGGGGATCGATCCTCCGACACCCATCTCGACCGATTCGACGCCGAAGGCATCCGCCAAGGCGGCCCGGGCCTGGTCGTAGACCGGCCCATCGGTCGTCGCGGAGAAGCCCGGCCCGTCGTCGGCGAGGGTGACGGTGAGCTTGGCCCCCCACGGGACGTGCGCCTCCAGGTGAGCCTTGAGCGCGGCATACGCCGTCTTGGGGTCCTCGTCGGGGGCGATCCGCATGGAGACCTTCGCCGAGGCGCTCGGAACGAGCGTGTTGGAGGCGTTCTCGACCGTAGGAGCGTTGATGCCGATCGTCGTCATCGACGGCTTGGTCCAGAGCCGGTCGAGGATGGGGCCGCTGCCGATCAACTCGACACAATCCAACAGGCCCGACTCACGCCGCAACCGGGCCTCGTCGTAGTCCAACGCAGCCGCCTGGCCCGACCGCAGCCCCGCGACCGCGACGTTGCCGTCCTCGTCGTGCAGGGTGGCCAGGAGCCGGATGAGGGCCGTGAGGGCGTCGGGGCAGGCCCCGCCAAACATGCCCGAGTGGACGCCATGGTCGAGGGTTTGGACGGTGACAACGGCACGAAGCATGCCGCGCAGCGTCGTCGTGAGGGCCGGCAGGCCGATGTCCCAGTTGCCCGAGTCGGCGAGGATGATCGCATCGGCGGCTAGGCGGTGGCCGTGGCGGGCGAGGATGGCGGGCAGCGAGTCGGACCCGACCTCCTCCTCGCCCTCGACGAAGACGGTCACCCCGACCGGCAGGTTGCCGGCGTGGGCGCGCAGCGCGGCCAGGTGGGCCGTCACGCCAGCCTTGTCGTCGGCCACGCCACGCCCGTAGAGCCGGCCGTCGACCTCCGTCGGTGTCCAGGGGTCGCTGTCCCAGAGGGCGGGGTCACCGGCGGGCTGGACGTCGTGGTGGGCATAGAGCGTCACCGTCGGGGCGCCGGGCGGCCCGTCGATGTGACCGATCACCGCCGGTTGACCGCCCTCGCGGATGATCTCGACGTCAAGCCCTTCGGCCCGCAGCAACGCCGCGACCCGCTCGGCGCTCGCATCGACGTGCGCTTGGTCGTAACCCTCGAGCGTCTCCAACGAGACGCTCGGGATGCGGGACAGGTCTTCCAGGTCGTTGCGCAGGGTGGGCAACAGGGCGCGGACGCGGGTACGGATGGCCTCGACGTCGGCGGGGGTGAGAATGTCATCGGTCACCCGCGTGAGCCTATCCAGGACGGGCCACCTCGCGGGTGGGACCGTGGAGCTTGTTGGGTGAGGAGGGCTGATGGCACGGGACACCGATTTCGGGGTCGGCCGCCAGCAGTGGCTGGACCGCTTGGGCAACCTGCGCAACGTCGTGCGCCAGGAGGTGATCGCCCGCCAACTCGCCCGGCACGTTCCCGATATCTCAGGGATGACCGCGATGGCAGGGACGCAGGTGCCGATGCCCCCTCCGTTGCAGGTCCTCGATGTCGGTGCTGGCCAGGCCACCCAGGCCATCAGGTTGGCCCGCCTCGGGCACCTCGTGACGGCGCTCGATCCCGACCCGCAGATGCGCGACGCCGCGGCTGCGGCCCTGGCGCTGGAGGAGCCGGGAGTCCTCTCACGGGTTGAGGTGCGCCCAGGCGGGCTGGGCACCCTGGACGCGGCCGTAGGCGACGCGGCATACGACCTCGTCCTCTGCCACGGGGTGTTCATGTACCTACCCGCCGCCGACCCGGCGGTCGCCGAGCTCGCGCGCCATGTCGCCCCAGGCGGCCTGCTGTCGCTCGTCGTGCGCAACGCTGCGGGACTGGCCCTACGACCCGCGTTGCGGGGCCGCTGGAGCGAGGTCACCGCGCTGCTCGACGAGGTGGCCGCCGCGCGGGCGCAGGGCCGCGATCCCGTCTACACCAACGAACTCGGGGTGACGGCTCGGGCCGACGACGTGGCCACGCTGAACGAGGTATGCCGCGCCGCCGGCCTGGGCCCGGTGGCCCACCACGGCGTCCGGATCGCCTCTGACCAGGTCCCGGTCGATGCTGCGGCCCGCTCGCCCGAGGACGTCGAACCGTTGGTCGAGGTCGAGGTGCGCCTGGGTGACGTCGACCCCTACCGTCAGGTCGCCACCTTGGCCCATCTGGTCTATCGCCGGACGTCCGAGCCGAACTGACATAGGTGATGGCTTCTCGCAGCAGTCTCGCTCCCTGCCCGAACCAACAGCGGTTCAGACGCGGGTATGTGGGCGGTCGCTGTAGGTCATTTCCAGGACTTTGAGCCACTTCCTTCAGCCGTTCGGTTTGTCCGCTGGGGAAGGCCTGGTTGAGTCGCTGTTGGTGGACGGCCTGTATAAAACCTGCAAGGCGACTTTGTCGTCGGATAGCATCCTCGTCGCCAGCCAAGTCCCGGCTGGGGGCACGGACCGGACGTTCAGTGAACCACCCCTGCGTCTGGCGCAGGCTCGTTCGGCTGAACTCCTATCCTGGAGAGGTCGGCTGTCGGACAACCCAGAATGCTGATTTCGAATCCTGGCGGAGGGACATGCAGCCAAACCCCACGAGGCGGATTGGCCGGTTGACACATAACCGGTAACGGTTCCGACGGACGGACACCGATCGCCGCGAGAAACGTCGAGCCATCGCCAAAGCGTCGAGCTGATCTCGGTCTCCATGTTCGCCGTGACCCGCCGACCCACCGATCCATCGGCCTAGTACCTGAACGATTACGCACCCTTATCGCATCGGCGTGGTTAGATCTGTCACCCACATGGCGTCTGGACGCTCGGCACTGAACACCAAGGCTCTCTGAGAAGATCGTTGGCACGGCTCATCTCGCGTCTCTCCTGTTCCAATTCCTTGACCGTCTGGCCTCCACCGTTCTCGCGCCGGGGTCGACAAACTCATCGATGTCGGCTTGCCTCATCCACGCGCGCATGGGCTCCACGCCGCACCTTCTGAGCGGCAACCCGCTCGCCGGTCTCGTGCGGGGTGCCGAGCTTCGTGCGCATCTAGCATGCGAGCATCATCGCCCGCGCCCTCTTACTGGGAGTACCGCCCTGCAGTCGTCGCCCACAGAATCCCTTGGTTCTCATTAGCGTGTCCCCGCTCCCGAACTTGGGAGCCTCCAAACCACCCAGGTGGTCATTATGACTACCCCGGCCGATGCCTGCGTCAGGACGGGGGGGTTGCCCTACACGGAGCCCACGTTCGCGAGCCTGTATCGCGAAGGCTGCAATGTCAGTGAGCGCGACGGCTGGGTTCGCGCGTCGAAACGCCAATGCGGTGGCGGTCTTCTCCACTCCGGAGTGAACCGGGCGAACTCCGCGCATGTGGCCGCAGTGACCCGGCTTTTCACCTGCATCCGGGTTCGCGCCGGGCCGTACTGCGCTTGGCGCCCTGTCGGTGCACACAGTGTGACCGTTGTCACCTTCTAACACAGCCCGGCATGGCCGACTGAAAGAAGCTAGAGTCAAACCGTGACGATCGAGCCAAGTCCGAAGTTGGATTCCCCTAAGCACAGGGTTGCGAAACTATTGATGGCCCTGGGTGCTAGTTCCGTCCTAGTGTTCACCCTTGTTCTCCCCGGCTGGTCGGCGGCGAACCGAGCCGGTCTTACACCAACCGACACATCTGGTTTGGTCGCGCTTGTGGTGCCCGTCGCACCCGGCAACGGAAGCGCGACCTTAACTTTGTCGACCGGAACCCTTGGCTCCAGCACGCGTACCTCACTAAACATATTCGTGAAAATCAACGAAGAAGATGAATTAACTAATCAAATAACACTCTTAATGGCCGGCGACATTCGAAATAGCATTGGGGCATGTACGGGAAAGATTTCCGTCGAGAGAGATATCCTCTACGAGAATCTTGGGGCAAGTCAAGGGGCCGCCCTTGCCGGCCTGCGACGCGACTATTCCAGAAGCGAGCCCGCGCCCAACGGGACCTACACTTTCGTGCGGGACTCGACAATCCTGAAGAATTACGAGAATGTCCGCTACACTCTGATCTCCTTCTCGTCGGAACGAAGTGACGAAGAGAAGCTCAACACCAATGGCTCTAAAGATACGTTTGCCTATCGACAGGTCAGTGCCGAATGTGAACTAGATCTACAACCAAACTGGACCGAAAGCGGACCGCAGTCACGCTTCTCCCTTCCGCAATTAGGTGTCTGGGTCCCAAACCACGACGAGAACGCCCACCCTCAGCGGTTCCAGATTGACCCCTCACTGAATCTTGCAATTGCAACAGGGAGTTCGATCTCCCTGCAACGCAACAACCTCACGCCGTCAGAGAACACACCGAACTCAGTGAAGTGGTCTTTTTCAAATCAAACTAGCGATCACACGGTCCGTTGGAGCTACTCGAGCGGCGACCGAGAGGACTCTCTGTATCTAGCCAACCCAGTCAGTGTCGTATTTACTGATTCCGAGGCGGAGAGACACGAGAGTGCCACTATATACCGCTCTGGGGTAGGGCTCGGCATAGCAGGAAGCCTAGTGGCGTGGATGCTCCCGGAGATCTACGACCTCATCGCAATGGGCGCTATTCGTCGAAGACGCGATCCGGAAGCAACCGGATCCTCAACTGCCACCGATATGTCGTCGGAAGTTGATTCAGACACCCAAGAGTGAGTTCGCCACACCTCATTTCCTTGGTCGGATGATTGGCGGTTTGAGTACTTCGCGAATGTGACCACCTCGCCCTTTGGAATTGACATTCTATGGTACGGGCCTGAGAGAGGCTCTTACGTTCACGCCAGTCTTGTAGGCTTGGAGTCATCTCGCAGGCGTCAGAACCAGCAAGAACGGCGACAGTCGATGACCTCGGATGCTGAATATAATCCATGCGCACTCGGATAGGACACGCCTGAGAATGCGAGTCTACGCTGGCCCAGCGGACTGCCCGCGCGAGCCGGACTATTCACGCGACTCCGTCGTAGTCGTTAACGTCCACCGCAAGTACAGGCTACTGCTTCCTGATAGGAGTCGGATTCTATGGACTGCACCTCGCTTGGGATGATCCTCGCAATTCATATGCCAAGACCCGGCCAGCAATCGCTTGAGGGGGTTGTGTTGTCAGGGAGATTGAGAGGTGCATGGAGTTGAGGTCTCGGACGCACCGTGGCAATGCGACCGTCCGGAGGGGGAGCCGGAGCAGACGCGTTTGGCCCCGGTGGCCCACCACGGCGTCCGGATCGCCTCCGACCAGGTGCCGGTCGATGCTGCGGCCCGCTCGCCCGAGGACGTCGAACCGTTGGTCGAGGTCGAGGTGCGCCTGGGTGACGTCGACCCCTACCGTCAGGTCGCCACCTTGGCCCATCTGGTCTATCGCCGGACGTCCGAGCCGAACTGACGGCCCCGTCGGCCGGGAGGCGACGGGTGAACGGTGGTCGGTGGGATGGGTGAGGCGACCGGACGGCATACAGTTGCCCTCGTGTTCTGGAGCAAGAAGACCGAGTCGGCCCCCGTCGCCGAGGACCACCCGCAGCGACCGGGTGCGAAGAACCGCCCCACGCCCAAGCGGCGTGATCAGGAGGCGGCCAACAAGCATCCGATCGTCAACACCGACCGCAAGGCCGCGGCCCGCAGTGACCGCGAGGCCCGCCGGCTGGCGATGGCCGAGTCGCGCGCCGCGATGATCACCGGCGACGAGTCGAAGATGCCGCCGCGCGACAAGGGGCCGGTCAAGCGGTTCATCCGCGACTACGTCGACGCCCGGTTCAGCCTCGGCGAGGTGCTCCTGCCGGTCATGCTGCTCTCGCTGTTGCTGTCGTTGTTCGGCGGCAACCAGGTGTGGGCCCTCACTCTGGTCTTCGCCCTTGTCTACGGCATGGTCTTCGTGTCGCTGATCGACTCGGTCCTCATGTGGCGACGGATCAAGGCGAAGCTCACCGACAAGTTCGGCGCCGACGCGATCCCCGCCGGCTCGATGATGTATGCCGTGATGCGGGCCTACCAGATCCGGCGCAGCCGCCTGCCGCGCCCGATGATCAAGCGCGGCGAATACCCCGTCTGACCGGCGCCGCCGGCGAGGTCAGAGCTCGGCGAAGGCCAACGGCTCGCGGGTGACGGCGTAGGTCGCGAGATACATCCGCTCGATGCGACCGTCCACCCCACGGACCACCTCCAGGGCCTCGCCGCGCTCGCGGCCGAGGTCGATGCGGAACCGGTCGGCTCCGTCGGCCTCGAACCGGCTCTCGAAGAGCGCCCCGGCCCCACGAACCGCGCACCAGAGCCGCCCGTCGCGGACGGAGAAGACCAACTCGTCGCCCTCCGACCACCACGACCCGAGGAACTCCGTGAGCTCCGGCAGGGGCGCCTCCGGCGTCCACGCCGACACCGTCGTGGGCTCGTCGTCCAGGACGAGATCGAGCAGATCGGCGGCCAGGACGATCGGTTCGGCACCTGCGGAGGAGTTGGCCCAGACGACAGCCCCGAGCCGGTCCGGTCTCGACACCCGAAGCCCCGTGAGGAAGCCCGGCATCGCTCCCCCGTGCCCGACGTAGATCCGGTTCCCACGCCGGACCATCCCGAAGGACAGCCCATAACCGAGTGTCCACGCGTCGGGGTCGAGGATGACCTGCGGACGGCACATGGTCGCCACGCTGGCCGGTGCCAACACGGCGGGGTCGGGTTCGGCGACGAACGCGGCATACCTGCAGAGGTCGGCGACCGTCGACCAGAGCCCGCCCATCGGGGCGGTGGCCTTGAGGTCGGCGACCGGTTCAGGGGTGGCGACCCCGGAGAACGGGTGGACGAGATAGCCATGGGCTCGGTCGTTCGGGGGCGTCAGGCCGGTGCGGGTCATGCCGAGGGGGTGCAGGATCCGCTGGCGGATGACCTCCTCCCACGGGCGTCGCTCGAGCCGCTCCACCACCTGACCGAGCAGGGCGAACGCGAGGTTGGAGTAGTGGAACACCTCGTGCGGTGGGAGCACCTGATCGGCCTGGCCGAGCTCGGCGAGCAGACGGGCCGCGTCGGGGTTGTCCATGGTCTCCCAGACGCGTCCGACGGGCTCGCGCTGCAGGCCCGAGAGATGTCCGAGGAGCAGGCGGATCGTCAGCTCGCCGTGGGCGACCCCCGGCAGGTGGGCATCGAGGCGGTCGTCCAGGTCCAGCCGGCCCTCGTCCCGCAACGCCATCACCGCGACGGCCGTGAAGGTCTTGGTCACCGACCCGATCATGAACGGCGTGTCGTCGGTGGCCGAGGCCAGCGGGTCCAGGCGGGCCGCACCCACGTGGACGCTGTGCTCCAGCCGACCATCGCGCACCACCCCGACCGAGACGTTCGGCGAGCGCCACGAGCGCTGCCGGTCGGCGACCAGCTGGTCGATCCGGGCGCGCAGGCGCGGGTTCACGGAGCCGGCCGCAGCGACATCGGCCCGTAGACGACGGTGTCGTCCTCTCGCAGGGTGACGGCGTCGACGGCCGCGTCGACCAGGTCCGGCCAGACCTCACCGATCCAGGACTCCGCCTCGGACTGGGTGGGGAAGGACGGCGAGGCCGGCTCCGGTCCGGCCAACGGGTTTCCGGCCTCGTCGAGGAGGTCCCAGCGCCACTGCGTGCTCATAACCCCCCACGCTAACCCAGCAACGGGGCCGGCAGAGCAAGGGACGCGCGTCGGGTGCGGGTGGACGCGCGGCCGAGGGGCGACAGGGCCGTCGCCGTCAGGGGCGCGTGCAGATGAGGTGGGCGACGAGCGCCGTCCATCCGGTCTGGTGCGAGGCCCCACACCCGCGCCCGGTGTCCCCGTCGAAGTACTCGGCGAACGTCGGGTGGGCGTCCCAGAGCGGTCCGGTCGGATGGTCCCGCGGCGTCCCCGGCCGCCGCCCGTCCGGGCCGGGGCGGAAGAGGGCGATGAGTCGGTCGTGGATCCGCCCGGCCGCCTCGTCGAGCGGGATCCGCGATCCCGACCCCGTCGGGAACTCGACGGTGAGCGCGGACCCCACGCCCGCGGCATACGAGAGGAGCCCGTCCGCGAGCAGGACGTTGATCGGGAACCAGACCGGCCCGCGCCAGTTGGAGTTCCCACCGAAGAGCCCGGTCGAGGACTCCCCCGGGTCGTAGGCGATCGACATGGCCGTGCCGCCGACGTCGATGGTCGCCCCGCCCCGGTATGCCGCGGACAGCGAGCGCACTCCGTACGGGCCGAGGAACTCACCCTCGTCGAACAACCGCCGGAGCAGCGCGTCGACCCGGTCCGGCGACAACGGCGTCAGCGTCGTCATCGCCCCCATGCCCGTCCCCGAGTGCAACAGCGAGTCGGTGAGCTCGGGACGCCGACGCTGCAACCACCGGACCCGTGCGGTGACATCGCTCAACTCGCGGAAGGCCCAGGCCGGCACGTGGGCCACCGCGATGAGGGGGAGCAACCCGACGAGCGAGCGCACCCGCACCGGCTCGGAGCGGCCCCGACCGTCGACGAGCACGTCGTAGAAGAAGCCATCGGACTCGTCCCAGAGGGAGACCCCGTCGGTCCCGAAGGTCTCCATCGCCTGCGCGATGGAGAAGAAGTGCTCGAGGAACGTCGTCGCAAGACCGTCCCAGGCGGGGTCCTTGCGACTGAGGCGCAACGCGATCCGCAGCATCGACAGGGACATGAAGGCCATCCAGCTCGTCGCATCCGACTGCTCCAGGCGCCACCCTGCCGGCACCTCGCGCGACCGGTCGAACAGCGAGATGTTGTCCATCCCGAGGAACCCGCCCTCGAACAGGTTGGACCCGTCGGAGTCCTTCCGGTTGAGCCACCAGCCGAAGTTGAACATCAGCTTCGTGAAGATCCGGACGAGGAACGCGTGGTCCTTCGACCCGTCCAGGACATAGACCTGCCACGCGGCCCAGGCATGCACCGGCGGGTTGACGTCCGAGAAGGACCATTCGTAGGCCGGCAGTTGGCCGTTGGGGTTCTGCGCCCACTCGCGGCACATGAGCAGCAACTGGTTCTTGGCGAAGGCCGGGTCGATGTGCGCGATCGCGACGCAGTGGAATGCCAGATCCCACGAGGCGAACCAGGGGTACTCCCACTCGTCGGGCATCGAGATGACATCGGCGAGCGAGAACTGCCGCCAGCCGGTGTTGCGCCCGGCCGGCTCGGGCAGCAGTCGGCTCACCGGAGGTGTCGGCTGGGAAGGGTCGCCCTCGAGCCATTCCTTCACGCTGTACCGATAGAGCTGTTTGCCCCACATCAGCCCGGCGAAGGCCCGGCGCGCCGTCAGCCGGTCGACCTCGTCGGTCCTGGCGGGGATGACGGCGTCGTAGAACTCGTCCGCCTCACGGGCCCGGTCGGCGAGCACCGCGTCGAAGCCGTGACCGAAGGGCAACTCGAGTTGGGTATCACCGTGCAGTCGCAGCCGCACCCGCACCGTCTCCCCCGGTGCGACGGCATCGAAGTGGTAGCGCAGGGCGACCTTCGTGCCCCGGCCCGCCGGGTTGAGCCCCGACCGGTCGCCGTGGACGATGGCCCGGTTCACGGCGTCCTTCGGATAGGGGCTCCGACTGGGGCCGGTGCCCGGACCGAAGACGGCCTCGACGTGGGTCTCGTTGTCGCACACCAGCACCTCGGGCGCGCCCTGCGCGGCGAGGACGTACCTGCCCAGCCAGGCGTGCGTCGCCTCGATGACGACCGTGTCCGCGGCCACCACCTCCTCGGACGGCAGCAGCCGCAACAGGGGTGTGCGATCGTCGCGCCCCCAGGCCCAGGTGTTGCGGAACCACAGCTGTGGGATGAGGTCCAGCGGGGCCGGATCAGGGCCGTGGTTCGTCGCCTCCAGGACGACGCAGAGGTCGTCGGGGGCCGCCTTCGCGTGGGTCGTGACGACATCGAAGAACCGGTTCCCCTCCAGCACACCGGTATCCGCGAGTTGGTACTCGCTGTCCGTGCGGCCGAGCCGGGCGTTCTCGGCCCGCAACGCGGCATACGGGAAGGCGGTCTGGGGGTAGCGGTAGAGCGAGCGGGCCCACGAGTGGGTGGGCGTCGCGTCCAGGGCCCACCAGTACTCCTTGGCGTCCTCGCCGTGGTTCCCCTGCTCGTTCGTCAGCCCGAAGAGGCGCTCCTTGAGTCGGTCGTCACGGCCGTTCCAGAGGGCGACGGCGAGGTTGAGGAAGCCGAATCGGTCGGTGATCCCCGCGATCCCGTCCTCCCCCCACCGGTAGGCGCGGGCATGGGCCTGCTCGAAGGGGAAGTAGTTCCACGCGTCGCCGTTCGCCGAGTAGTCCTCACGAACCGTCCCCCACTGGCGCCCGGACACGTACGGCCCCCACAGTCGCCAGGGGTCCCCGTCACCCGGGCTCTGGCGCAGGCGGACGTGCTCGTCAGTCTCGGCACCGCTCATGGAGTCGAGACTATTGCGGCGGCCGTCGCGGCGGTCAGCCGGTGACGGTGAAGCCGATGAACGAGTCGGGCGGCAGGTGGGGCAGCCCCGGCACGGGGTGGTGTTCGATCCACCAGGCGTCCCCGACGGTCTGGGTGGCGACCGCGATCCAGAACTCGCGGGCACCCGCGTTGTAGTCCTGGAAGCCGATCCACCAGGGCCCCGGCTGGGCGGCCAGGACCCGACCGATCACCTCGCGGCCGACCCCCGAACGGCGCAGGGCCCGCACGATGAAGAAGTCACCGATGTGATGTCGACCCTGCCCGTCAGTGCTCGTCATGACGAATCCGCCCAGCCGTCCGCCCACCCGGATCAGCCAGGCCCGCATCGTGGGGTCCGCCCCCGACCGGAAGACGTCCAACCGCCGGTTGTTGAAGGTCCCGTCGTCGTTGGGCAGGTGCCCCAGGCCCTCGGACAGGTCGTGCCGATAGAGCTGCCCGAGGTTCTCCAGGACGGATCGGGAACTGCGGTCGACCGCGACGAGCTCGATGGGCGCCGTGGCGGGTGCCGGCGGACGGGCGGAGGTGGGTTCGGACGTCGGCCCGGTGGATGGCGTGGTCACCAGCGGAGCATAACGACCGCGCATAGCGACAGGGCCCGGACCACCCTTGGGGGGTGATCCGGGCCCTGCGAAGGAGAGCGTGCGGCATACCCCGTGGGTATGCCGCAGGGCTCAGTTGCCGGTGAGCTTCTCGCGCAGCGCGGCGAGGGCCTCGTCCGACGCCAGCGTGCCGGCGGCCGGAGCGGCCTCGGCAGCGGACGAGGAGTAGGTCGACGGCACGTCGCCGGCGGCGACCGCAGCCTCGGAGTCGGCCTTGGCGGCCGCCTCGACCTGCGCCTTGTGGGCCTCCCAGCGGGCGTGGGCCTCGGCGTACTGCTTCTCCCACTTCTCGCGCTGAGCCTCGAAGCCCG
>DAOLRO010000049.1:0-15907 GCA_035418665.1 Phycicoccus sp. | reverse complement strand
GCCTTCCAGCCCTGGGTGACGGCCTGCTCGAACTTGGTCTGGCCCGAGACGACCTTGAGGGTGCCGTCGTCGATCTTCGGCTGGAGCACGCTCATGGCGCCCTCGAAGAAGACCTTGGCGTTGTTGTCGTCAGGGGATCCGGCGAAGAGCTCGATGTTGTACGGGCCGTTCGGCTTCTTGGCCTTCATGCCGTCGAGGAGCGCGGTGCCCTGGAGCACACCGACCTTGAAGTTGTCGTAGGCGATGTAGTAGTCGACGTCCGCCGTGTTGGTGAGCAGGCGGTCATAGGCGATGACCGTGATGCCCTTGTCCTTCGCGGACTTGAGCTGGCCACCGAGCTGACCACCATCGATCGCGCCGACGACCAGGACCTTGGCGCCCTTGGTGATCATGGCGTCGATCTGGTTCTGCTGCTCGGCCACGCCACCGTTGGCGAACTGGACGTCCTGCTTGAAGCCGGCGCTGGAGAGGCCATCGTTGAACAGCTTCTCGGCGAGAACCCAGTTCTCCGACGTCTTCTGGGGGAGCGAGACGCCGATGACGGCGTCCTTGGCGAAACCAGCTTCCGCAGCAGAGGCGGAGCCGGAGGCCGTGCTCGTGCCCGAGCCGGTGTCGGTGCTGCGGCCGCAGCCCGTGAGCGCCAGGCCGGCGATGGCCGTGACGGCCAGGACCTTGGTGAAAGTCCGCATGTGTCCTTCTTTCATTTCTTGGGTTCGTCCGGAGCGGACGAGTGAGGGGATCTCGTTCGCGAGCAGGTGCTCGCGAGGAGTGTGGGGGAGAGCGGTCAGCTCTCGGTGCCGATCGTCGTCGAGGTGTCCTGGACGGCCGATCGGGCGGGATTCTGGGTTTCGAGGTGCGTTTCGGCAGCGGCGCCGCCACTCGAACCGCGCTTCTTCATGAGGTGGCCGATGAGGGAGGGCTTGCCCTGCTTCTTGCTGTAGAGGTCGAAGGCCACCGCGATGAGCAGGACCAGGCCCTTGATCATCTGGGTGCGGTCGGCGCCGATGCCCTCGAGCTGGAGGCCGTTGTTGAGGACGGCCATGACCAGACCACCGACGACCGAGCCGATGACCGTGCCCACACCACCGGTGACGGCCGCGCCACCGATGAAGACAGCGGCGATGGCGTCGAGTTCCCAGCCGACCCCGTCGAAGGGACCGGAGGCGTTGGAGCGGGCGACGAACATCATGCCGGCGAGGGCCGCGAGGGCGGCCATGTTGGCCATGACGAAGAAGTTGACCCGCTTGCTCTTCACACCGGACAACTCGGCGGCGTGCCGGTTGCCACCGACCGCGTAGATGTGACGACCAAGGATGGTCTTGCTCGTGAGGAAGCCATAGACGATGACGAGGAAGACGAGGATGAGGCCGGAGACCGGGAAGCCCTTGGCGCCGGAGGCGATGAGCATCATCACGGCCATGATGACGAGGCAGATGAGGGCCAACCGAACCCACATGACCACTGCATCCTCGACCTCGGCCCCGATCTTGACGAGCTTGCTGCGGCCGCGCAGTGCCCCGTAGACGATCGCGGCGCAGCCGATGAGGCCCAGCAACAGGGTCAGGTTGTTGTAGCCGGTGTTGGGGCCCCACTCAGGCAGTGAACCGGCGCCGATGACCTGGAACTCCGGGGGGACCGGAACAGTGTTGGACTTGCCGATGAACTGGTTGAGGCCGCGGAAGAAGAGCATTCCGGCCAGAGTGACGATGAAGGCGGGGATCCCGATGCGGGCCACCCACCAGCCCTGCCACACACCGATCAGGGCGCCGAAGGCCAGGCCCAGGAGGATTGCGAGAGTCCAGTGCAGACCCCAGTCGCGCATCGCGATGGCGACGACGATGCCGACGGCGGCAGAGATTGATCCCACGGACAGGTCGATGTGGCCGGCGATGATGACCATGACCATGCCGATGGCCAACACGAGGATGTGCGCGTTGCCCCGGATGATGTTGTTGACGTTGTCCGGCGTCAGCGTCAGGCCGTCGGTGCTCCACTGGAAGAACACGATCAGTGCCACGAGGGCACCGATCATGCCCAGTTGGCGAATGTCGCCGCCGAAGAGCTTCTTGATGAAGGTCATGGGGATCTCGTGTCTCCTCGTGGGATCAGGACGCTTGCTCGGCCGACGCCGAGCGGCTGGAGGTGTTCTTGGTCATGAGGTGCATCAGCGACTCCTGGTCGGCCTTCCCCTTGTCGAGGACACCGGTGATGCTGCCCTCGAAGATCGTGTAGATGCGGTCCGACAGCCCCAGCAACTCGGGCAACTCGGAGGAGACCACGATGACGCCCTTGCCCTGCGAGGCCAAGCGCTGGATGATCCCGTAGATCTCGAACTTGGCGCCGACGTCGATGCCGCGAGTGGGCTCGTCGAGGATGAGCAACTCGGGCTCCGTGAAGAGCCACTTGGCCAGGACGACCTTCTGCTGGTTGCCGCCGGACAACTTGGACACGCCCTCGTCGACCGTCGGGGTCTTGGTGCGCAACTCCTTGCGGAAGCGCTCGGCCGCGGAGTACTCCTCGAGTTTGTTCACGACCATGTTGTGGGTGATCTGCTTGAGCTCGGCGCTCACCGTCGTCGTCTTGATGTCGTCGAGCAGGTTGAGGCCGAGCGTCTTGCGGTCCTCGGTCACGTAGGCGATGTTGGCGTCGATCGCGTCGGAGACGCTCTTGAGCGTGAGGGGCTTGCCATCCATGATCAACTCGCCGCTGAGCCAGGTGCCGTAGGAGCGGCCGAAGATCGATCGCATGAGTTCGGTGCGACCGGCACCCATGAGTCCGGCGAAGCCGACGATCTCACCGCGACGCACGAAGAAGTTCGAGTTCTTGCAGACCAACCGGTCGGTGCGGGTCGGGTGCTGGACGTTCCAGTTCTTGACCTCGAAGAAGACCTCGCCGATCTCTGGGGTGTGATCGGGGAAGCGCGACTCGAGGTCCCGGCCGACCATGCCGCGGATGATGCGGTTCTCGTCGACCCCGTCCTCCTTGACGCGGAGGGTCTCGATCGACTTGCCGTCCCGGATGATCGTGATCGCGTCGGAGATCTGCTCGATCTCGTTGAGTTTGTGGCTGATCATGATGCAGGTGACGCCCTTGGCGCGCAGCCCGTCCATGATGGTGAGCAGGTGCTGTGAGTCGTTCTCGTTCAGCGCGGCCGTGGGCTCATCGAGGATGAGCAGTTTGACGTTCTTGGAGAGCGCCTTGGCGATCTCGACCAGCTGCTGCTTGCCGACACCGAGGTCCTTGATCTTGGTGTCCGGGTCCTCGCTGAGGCCCACTCGGGCGAGGAGCTCGACCGCCTTCTGGCGGGTGATCACCCAGTCGATGACGCCTCGGTTGACCTGCTCGTTGCCCAGGAAGATGTTCTCGGCGATCGAGAGCTCCGGGATGAGCGCGAGCTCCTGGTGGATGATGACGATGCCCGCGTGCTCGGAGTCGCGGATGTTGGAGAACTGGACGGGCTTGCCGTCGAAGGTCATCTCTCCCGTGTAGGAACCGGTCGGCCACACGCCCGACAGGACCTTCATCAGGGTGGACTTGCCGGCGCCGTTCTCACCGCAGATGGCGTGGATGTCGCCACGACGAACGACCATCGACACGTCGCTGAGGGCCTTGACGCCGGGGAACTCCTTGGTGATGTCACGCATCTCCAGGATGACATGCCCCCGGTCGGGCGTCTCGTTCGTCACGCGTACCTCCACGGTGAGGAATTGTTGTGTGGGTGAACTTATTGCGAACACCGGCTGTTGCGCAAGCGGAATCGCGGTGATCTCAGGCTACGGATTCATCACATTTGTGTCCCAGGAGGCTGGCATGGCCAGGACGGTCTCCAACACGGTGACTGCCGCACCCTGAAGGGTGGGCAGTTCGTCGACGATCGCACGCTCGAGTCGGACGGGCTGCCACCGGGCGCCCAGGACCCGGCGATCCAACTCGGCCTGGATGCGCGGACCGACCAGATCGATCAGTGGCGCATAGAAGCCGCCGAGGACGACAGTGCCGACATCGACGATGTTCACCATGGTCGAGGCGGCCCGCCCGAGCGCACTCGCGGCTTCCATGAGGGCGGCCATGGCCCGCTCGGGACCAGGGGCGGGCGCGTCCAGGAGGTCCACCACGGCTTGGACCGACTCCGTGGCGGGTAGCCCTGCGTTACGGAGCAGGGCGAGCAGCCCGGCGTACTGCTCCAGGCAGCCGGTGGCTCCACACGAACAGTCTGGGCCTTCGGGGTGGACGGGGGAGTGTCCGATCTCGCCACCCCATCCGTGGGTGCCGGCGCCCACGGATCCGTGACGCACGACGGCACCACCGATGCCGACGAAGCCACCGATGTAGACGAAGTTCTGCTCGGTCACCGGTCGCCCGTCGACTCGTGCGCGGGCACGGCACTCCGCACGAGCGGACAGGTCAGCGTCGTTTCCGGCGGTCCACCGGACTCCGGTCACGCCGCTCGCACGGGCGAGTTGGTCGAGGACGGCGACGTCGGTCCACCCCAGGTTGGGGGCGTAGCGCAGGATGCTCGACGGATGCTCGATCAGGCCCGGCACGGCCAGACACACACCGGCGGGACGCATTCCCTGCGCCTTGACCTCGGTGACCACCGAGGCCAAGAGACGCCCGAGGCGATCGAGCACCTTGTCCGATCGACTCAGCCGGAAGTCCCCCTCGACGATGCGCTGGGTGACCGACATCCCGGTCAGGTCGACGACGGTGACGCCCAGGTGGTCGACGGCGACCTCCGCCCCCACTCCGACCACGGTGCGACGAGCTGGGGCGAGGGGCACGCCCGGGCGACCGGCTCGCTCCCCGGCGCGCGGGGCCAGTTCGGTGACGAGTTCGGCATCGACCAAGGTCTCGACGAGATCGGACACGGTGGCCCGGGTCAGCCCTGTTCCCTGCGCGATCTGGGCTCGGGTCGGTGGTGCGTCGGCTTCGACGATCCGCGAGAGGACGAGGGCGAGATTGTGCTCGCGCACCAGCGTCTGGTGCGCGGGAGCATCCGCCCAGGGACCACGCGAACGACCGGGTCCGCGAGGAGCCCTGGCCGCCGTTGCCCGTGTCATGGTTCGGAACCATAGCCCCCCGACGGCCTATTTGTTCAGCGGGTGGCCCAATCCGTGCGTCGTGCGTCATGGTGAGCAGCCTGCGGAAGGTGACCCCACGGCATACGGCACCGATATCCTTGACCGTTGTCCGCCACCCCTTTCGTGATGGAGTCTCCTCGTGGCCATGCGCATGTCGTCCCTGTTCCTGCGAACGCTTCGCGAGAACCCGGCGGACGCAGAGGTCCCGAGCCACCAGTTGCTCGTGCGGGCCGGTTACATCCGGCGCGTGTCGCCCGGCATCTACACCTGGCTGCCGCTGGGTCTGAAGGTCGTCCGCAAGGTCGAGCAGATCGTGCGGGAGGAGATGGACGCGATCGGCTCCCAGGAATTGCTCTTCCCGGCGCTGCTGCCGCGCGAGCCCTACGAGGCCAGTGGTCGGTGGAATGACTACGGCCCCAACGTCTTTCGACTCAAGGACCGCAAGGGTGCCGACTACCTGCTCGGGCCGACCCACGAGGAGATGTTCTGCCTCGCGGTCAAGGACATGTACTCCTCCTACAAGGACTTGCCGGTCTCGCTCTACCAGATCCAGATCAAGTACCGCGACGAGGCGCGGCCGCGCGCCGGCGTGCTCCGCGGCCGTGAGTTCGTCATGAAGGACTCCTACTCCTTCGACATCGATGACGCCGGCCTCGACAAGAGTTACCAACTGCACCGCGATGCCTACATCAAGATCTTCAACCGGCTCGGCTTCCACTACGTCATCGTCGAGGCGATGGCCGGCGCCATGGGCGGGTCGAAGTCGGAGGAGTTCCTCGCGACCGCCGAGAACGGCGAGGACACCTACGTCCGCTGTGACAACTGCGGGTACGCCGCGAACGTCGAGGCCGTCCGCGTGCCGGCTCCCGACCCCATTGCGTATGCCGGGTTGCCGGCTTCCCATGTCGAGGCCACTCCCGACACGCCCACCATCGAAACCCTTGTCTCGCATCTGAATTCGGCCTTTCCCCGCGAGGACCGCCAGTGGGCTGCAGGGGACACGCTCAAGAACGTCATCGTCATGCTCGTCCACCCGGACGGCACGCGCGAGCCGCTCGCCATCGGGGTCCCGGGGGACCGTGAGGTCGATGAGAAGCGTCTCGGCGCGCAGGTGGAGCCGGCCCTCGTCGAGGCCTTCGATGAGAAGGCCTTCGCCGAGAACCCCGCACTGGTCAAGGGATACATCGGTCCCGGCGCCTTGGGCTCAGCGGGCTCGTCGGGCATCCGCTACCTCCTCGACCCGCGCGTCTCCGAGGGCACCGCATGGGTGACCGGCGCCAATGAGCCGGGCCACCACGTCATCGACCTCGTCGCCGGTCGCGACTTCACCGCCGACGGCACCATCGAGGCCGCCGATGTCCGGCCGGGCGATGACTGCCCGTCGTGCGGACACGGTCTCGAATCCGCGCGCGGTATCGAGATGGGCCACATCTTCCAGCTCGGCACGAAGTATGCCGAGGCCCTCGACCTCAAGGTCCTCGACGAGCACGGCAAGCTCCGGACCGTCACCATGGGCTCCTACGGCGTCGGCGTAACCCGTGCCGTGGCCTGCATCGCCGAAGGCAACCATGACGAGTTCGGCTTGGTCTGGCCGCGCGACATCAGCCCCGCTGACGTCCACATCGTCGCGACCGGCAAGGACCGGACCCGCGATCCCGAGGTCTTCGACACCGCCGAGAGGTTGACTCGTGAACTCGAGGCAGAGGGGCTTGAGGTCCTCTATGACGACCGCGAAAAGGTCTCTCCCGGCGTGAAGTTCAAGGACTCCGAGCTCATCGGCGTGCCGACGATCCTCGTGATCGGCAAGTCCTTGGAGAACGGTCTGGTGGAGATCAAGGACCGCCGCAGCGGTGATCGCGCCGAGGTGCCGGTCGTCGACGCGGTCAGCGCCGTTATCGCAGCCGTGTCCGGCGGCGACCGATGACTGGAGCTGGGGGCCGGTCGCGCCGGCGACCATCTCGTCGCGCGACCGCTCTCAGCTCACTCGTCCTCGCGGGTCTTGTCGGAGGTTGTGGCATCACGTGGACCCCTGGTGGCGCGGCACCGTCGCCATCTCCGTCGGCCACGCCCACGACCTCGGTCGACCCGAGCCCGACGCCGACGCCCACCCCCTCACCCAGTCCTAGCGCCATCGCTTTGGCCGAGGTCGGCTCCTTCGGTACTGCCCGCGCGGGAGAGAACGGGTGGTGGATCAACGCCATGACCGATCATGACGGCGAATACCAATGGCGGGTCCTCGATCCCCAGCGCGCCCCCGTCACGGCACTTGAGCCCCGGTCGGGCACGATGAACTTCTTCGGCGAACCCGAGGACTACACCGACATCCCCGGGGTCCTCACCTTCCGCGGCAACCACGGCCGCAACGCCGCGTCCTGGGGTTCGGCCGCCGTGAGCGAGCACAAACTCGAGAAGGTCTGGACTCGCGCGAGCGGGTCCCTGCGCTCCCTCGGGAGCACGTGGGGCGGCTCGGGTTGGACCGGTCAGCCGCTCTTGGTGCAGTGGCCCGAAGCGACGCGCGCGGCGATGGGCCTGACCGGGCCCGGTGCAGCCGCCGGTGCCGTCGAGGTGATCTATCCGACGTTGTCGGGCCAGATCTTCAGGATGGACCTGGCCACGGGGACCGACACCCGCCCCACCATGCGGATCGCCGAGGGTGGCTTCAAGGGGACGGGCTCGATCGACCCGCGCGGCTACCCGCTGCTCTATGCCGGTCAGGGCCTGCCCAACGAGACCGATTACCGGATGCGCTATCACATCTTCGACCTCATCAAGGATGAGGAAGTGGACGGCTGGGGGAGCGTTGATGGCAGCGCGCCCGATGCGGGCTGGGGCGGCATGGACTCCTCTGGGCTGGTCCTCGCGTCGGCGGACACCCTCCTTGAACCGTCGGAGAACGGCTTCTTCATCTCTGCCAAGCTCAACTCCTCCTTCGACGCAGCCGCGAAGAAGGTGTCGATCAACACCGAGCTCACGCGGCTCCAGTACCGCACTCCGCTCACCCGCTTCAGTGGCCTCGAGGCCTCAATCGCGGCGTACCGCAACCTGATGTACGTCACCGACAACGACGGCAACATGCTCTGCATCGACGCGAACACGCTCAACGTGCTCTGGGCACGATCCATCGATGACGACGCCGACGCCACGCTCGTTCTCGACCCGGCGGGGGACAAGCCCTTCCTCTACTCCGGGCAGGAAGTGGACAAACGGGGCCCCGGTGCGGCGACGATCCTCCGACGCATCGACGGGCTGACCGGGAAGGTTGTCTGGGAGCACTCCGTTCCGACCTCTTACGATGCCGACGTCAATGGTGGCCTCCTGGCCACTCCCGTCCTGGGCACCGGCGAGAACAACGATCTCGCGATCTTCTCCGTTGCCAAGACGACCTCACTCTCCGCGGGCACCCTGCTCGCCCTGGACCGCACGACCGGCTCCGTGGTCTGGCAGCGTGAACTCCCTGCCTACACGTGGAGCTCGCCGATCCTCATCAAGACCAAGGACGAGCACGAGGTCGGCTTCCTCTGTGACTCGGTCGGGATCTGCCACCTCTTCGACCCCCGCACGGGCACCGACTGGACCACGATCAACGTCGGCACCAATGTCGAGGCGTCGCCAGCGTCCTTCGACGACATGATCGTCGTGGGCACCCGTGGAGGGGAGATCTGGGGCATCCGTGTCAGCTGATCTCGACCATGGCCGACCTCTCGAGGCGGTCATCTTCGATTGGGGAGGCACCCTCACCCCGTGGCACGAGGTCGACCTGCCCGAGCAGTGGCGGGTCTATGCGCGCGAGATCCACGGCATCCGCCTCAACTCTGACGAGGTCGTCGAGACGGACGTCGAGAAGGCGCGCGCTCTCGCCGACCGGATCCTGGCTGCCGAGAGCCTGGCCTGGCGGCGAGGGCGTGAGGACCACTCGAGTGCTGCCCTTGATGACATCCTCGAGGCCGCTGGGGTCGATGCCGAGCACGACCGGCACCACCTCGCGCTTGCGTCCTATCGCCGCTTCTGGGAGCCGCACACCCACACCGACCCCCAGGTCCATCCCCTCTGGGAAGGCTTGCGGGAGAGGGGAATTCGCGTCGGAGTGCTCTCCAACACGATCTGGAGTCGGGCCTATCACCGCGAGGTCTTCGCCCGTGATGGCGTGCTCGACCTGATCGATGGTGACGTCTATTCCTCGGAGATCGACCACGTGAAGCCGCACCCCGAAGCCTTCCGCGCCGCGGCGGCGGCGGTGGGAGCGCGACCCGAGCACACGGCATACGTCGGGGATCGTCTCTTCGAGGATGTGCACGGCCCCCAGCAGGTGGGGATGCGCACGATCTGGATCCCACACTCGGACATCCCGGTCGAGCAGCAGGTCCAGGTCGATGTCACGCCCGATGCCACTGCTCACGAGCTCCTCGACATCCTCCCCATCGTCGACGGCTGGCTGGGCCGATGACCGAGACCGTCTCTCAGGTCATCGCCGATCCGACGCCCACCCTCATTGCCGTCATCGCCGTCGCCGGCTTCGTCGCCGGCTGGGTGGATGCCGTCGTCGGCGGCGGTGGCCTCATCCAGTTGCCAGCGCTCCTGCTCGCCTTCCCCGGCGCGACTCCGGCCCAGTTGCTCGCGACCAACAAGGCCGGGTCGATCGCCGGGACGACCACGGCGTCGATCACCTACTGGCGCAGAGTGAGACCCGACATGCGGACCGCCTTGCCGATGGCCGTCTGCGCCTATCTGGGCGCGATCGGTGGAGCCTTCATCGGCCTCCACATCCCCAAGTCGGCCTTCAACCCGATCATTCTCGTGCTCCTCATCGCTGTCGGTGCCTACACCCTCTTCAAGCCGAGCCTGGGCACAGCGACCGCCCTGCGCTGGGACGGCGTGCGGCACACGGGGATTGCCGTGCTCATCGGCTTCGTCATCGGGGTCTACGACGGGGCACTCGGCCCGGGCACCGGATCCTTCCTGGTCTTTGCGCTTGTCGGGCTGATGGGCTACGCCTTCCTCGAGGCGTCGGCCAAGGCCAAGATCGCCAACTTCGCGACCAACCTCGGCGCTCTCACCGTCTTCGCGCCCGGTGGTCACGTCATGTGGAAGGTGGGCCTCGTGCTCGCTGCCGCCAATCTGCTCGGCGGATATGCCGGGGCCCGCACCGCGGTCCGACTCGGCTCCCGCTTCGTGCGCTGGGTCTTCATCGTCATCGTGAGCGCCTTCATCATCCGGATCTCGGGGCAACTCCTCGGCTTCTGGTGAGGTTCAGTTGGTCGTGAGCCAGAGGACCTCGTAGGGCTCCAGCCAGACCTGATCGCCCTCGCCCCACTCGAGCCGAGAGCCGGTCAGTGCATCCACGGCGTCGGCCACGTCGAGTTCTCGTGCGCGCCAACTCGGCCACGCACGCCGACGCTCGGTCACGTTGTGGACCCCGACGAAGCGGCCGATCGGATGGTCACGAACGGTCACGAGGATGCCGGGGTCATCGATCGGCCCGATGGCGGTCTCGACCGATCCGTGCAAGTGGGGGAGGGATGCTCGCACGCGAGCCAACTCCACGAGGTCGCCGAACACCGTGGCCGCCACCGAACCCTGGGTATGCCGAGTGGTCGCCCGGTCGTGGTCGAGCCGAGGGCGGTGGGCCCACCGGTTGTCGTCCTCGTGCCCGGGTTCGCTGGCCCACTCGCGGTCGTTGGCCTGCCCCAGCTCGTCGCCGCTCCAGATCACCGGCACCCCACCCCACGACATGATGAGCGAGTGCGAGAGCCGCAGGGCCGCCGCGGCCGATGCGATCCGGACGGGGTCGGCGGACTCCTCTGCCGCATCGAGACCGATGAGTGAGGCCGCCGTCCCGGACGTGCGCCGATCGTCGGTTGCGGGGTTGTATTGAAAGACCAGGCCCTTGGCGGTCGAGCCGGGGAAGTCCCCCGCATACCAATGCGCGAGGAAGGATCGGTGGCCATGGCCCGAGAGACCGAGCGCCCCCGCGTCCTCGTCCATGATCGCCCAGCCGATGTCGTCGTGGCAGCGCAGATAGGTCAGCCAGGTCGCGGTCGGCGGCTTGGGCGGCAGGTTGCCCAATGCCTGCGCGGCGAGTCGCACATCACGTGCGGCGAGCATCGACCAGATCTGCACCATGAGGCTGTTGTGATAGGCGAGGTCGCTGACCTTGCCGGTGTGTGACCCAGACCCGAGATAAGCGAGCAACTTGGTCGGTGCCACGATGGCCTCGGCCTTGAAAGCGACTGCAGGACAAGCGATTCGGGTGATCGCCCGGAGCACTTGGGTGACGGCGTGGACCTCGGGCTCCCCCTGGCAGTCGGTGCCCAGGCGCTTCCACATGAAGGCGATCGCATCGAGCCGAAGCACGTCGACGCCACGGTTGGCCAGGTCGAGGATGATGCTCACGAACTCCTTGAGCACCGCGGGGTTCGACCAGTTCAGATCCCACTGCCATTCGTTGAAAGTCGTCCAGACCCAGCCGCCGAGTTCGTCGTCCCACGTGAAGTTGCCCGGCGCGAAGTCGGGGAAGACCTCCGGAAGGCTCGCCTCGTAGGCATCCGGCATCGCCCGGTCCGCGAAGACATGGAAGTACTCCCGGTATGCCGGGTCGCCGGCTCTCGCCTTGGCCGCCCAGTCGTGCTCGCGGGCGACGTGGTTGAGGACGAGGTCGAGGGTCAGACTCATGCCGGCCTCGTGGAGCGCGTGCGTCAGGGCCTCGAGGTCGTCCATCGACCCGAGGTCGGGACGGACCGCGCGATAGTCGGCCACGGCATACCCGCCGTCGTTGTCACCCTCGCGAGGGCGCAGCAACGGCATGAGGTGGAGGTAGCGGACCCCGAGTTCATCGAGGTAGGGGATCTCATCGATCAGCCCTCGCAGGTCGCCAGCGAAGCGTTCGGTGTAGGCCGCGTAGCCCAGCATCGAGGGGTCCTGCAGCCAGTCCGGGCGTAGGAGGCGCTCGAGGTCCCGGGCGTGGAGCTCGGGGGATCGGGCGTCATAGGCGGCGCGCGCGAGATCGATCAGGTCATCGGCGAGGGCGTCGGCTCGGTCGTCGTAGAGCGGGCGGAGTCCGTCGAGGACGTCGGGGAGCCAGCGGTGGAGACGAGCCCGGAACATGAGGTCGCGCTCGTCGCTGATGGGCGCTGAGGAGGTCGGCGTGACGGTCACAGCAGGCATTGTGGCGCAGAATCGCGAAAACGGTTAGACATTTGCAGCAGCGGGCTGGACACCACTGAGGGCCCGTCGTCGGACGCCACGGGGTGCGGATCCACGGATGGTCCTCATGGCGGGCACAGCGGATGCACAGGCGTCGGCGACAAGTTCGTCTCCATGACCACGATCTCCGCCCCCGAGCAGGCACCCCTCGTCCTCCGACGGGTCACGTCGACTGCAGGACGGCTGCGCCCGCGAGCGGTCCCCGGCTGGTGTCGGACGGCCAGTGCCTTGGCCTTCTGGAGTGTGCTGGTCGCCGTCACGGCGCTGTGGGTCCAGGGCGGCGGCCTCGGGGAACTCGGCTCAGTGGCTGGCGCCCTCACCTCCACCGGTCGTCTCACCGGCCTGATCGCCTCGGCACTGCTGCTGATCCAGGTCCTCCTCATGGCCAGAGTGCCGTGGTTCGAGCAGTCGTGGGGGCAGGACGAGTTGGTCCGCACTCACCGGCTCGTGGGCTTCACCTCGTTCAACCTGATGCTCGCCCACATCGTGCTCATCACCCTGGGCTATGCGGCCGGCAGCACGCTGGGGCTCTGGGGCACGATCGTCGACCTGGTCGTCAACTATCCGGGGATGCTCCTCGCGCTTGCCGGGACCTTCGCACTGGTCATGGTCGTGGTGACCTCGGTCAAGAAGGCCCGGGCTCGGCTGCGGCGCGAGTCGTGGCACCTCATCCATCTCTACGCCTACCTCGGCACCGGGCTCGCGCTGCCGCACCAGTTGTGGACGGGTGGGGACTTCCTCGCGAGTCCGGTCGCGACGTTCTTCTGGTGGGGCCTGTATGCCGTGTGTGCCGGTGCCGTGGTCGCCTTCCGGATCGTGTTGCCGCTGTGGCGCTCGTCGCGAGCAGGGTTGCGCGTCACCGAGGTTCGGTCCGAGATGTCGGGAGTCACGTCGGTCACGGTCAGTGGTCCCGGCGTTGGCTCGATCCGGGCGCATGGCGGCCAGTTCTTCCAGTGGCGCTTCCTTGACGGGCCGGGCTGGACGCGCGCGAACCCCTACTCGCTCTCCGCGGCACCTGACGGTCGGACGCTGCGCATCACGGCGGCCCACGTCGGTGACGGATCCGCCCGACTGGCCACCCTTCGGCCCGGAGCGCGGGTGCTGGTCGAGGGCCCCTACGGCCGACTCCACGCCGGAGTTCGCGTCCGCGACAAGTCCCTGCTCATGGCGTCCGGCATCGGGATCACCCCTTTGCGTGCACTCCTCGAGGACCTTCCGCCGGGGGCGCCGGGCGACATCGTCGTCATCCATCGGGTGCGCTCAGGGGGTGAGGCGATCCTGTCCGACGAACTGCGCGGACTGTGCTCCGCCAAGGGAGCCCGCTACGTCCTGGTCGAGGGTCCGCGCGCCCAGCGTGTGGATGCTGCACGGCCCACGTGGCTGCCGGCGCAGGCCGGGCTCCTGACCGATGAGGAGGCACTGCTGCAGGTCGTGCCTGACATCACCGAGCGCGACGTCTTCCTCTGCGGCAGCCCCGGCTGGCTCGATGCGGCAGCCACCGCCGTCCGCGGCGTGGGGGTGCCGGCACGCCAACTCCACGTCGAGCGCTTCACCGACTGACCCAGAGAGGAAGACTTCCCATGCGACGCATCTCCCTGTGGCTGCTCAGCACGATCAGCACCGTGGTCCTGCTCTTCAGTTATCACACGTCCACCTCCGCCAAGGCGAGCACGAGCATCGTCTCCTCGGCCGAGTCGGGGGCGAACTCGACCGGCTCGACCAGCGCCACCAACTCATCCGGCTCAAGTTCCGCGTCGGCGTCGGGGTCGGGTACCGGGTCGGCCGAGACGTCGACGAGTGCCGGCTCGTCGTCCGGTGAGACCTCCGCCTCGAGCTCCGGCACCGCCAGCACGACGACCTCGGGAGCCCTGACCTACGACGGCAGTGTCGTGTCGACGAGATACGGCAATGTGCAGGTCCAGATCACCGTCGAGGACGGCAAGGTCACCAAGTCGATCGTCCTCCAGGTCCCGTGGAACGACCGCAAGGATCAGGAGATCAACTCGCGTGCCGTGCCGACTCTCAATGCCGAAACGGTCCAGGCGCAGAGCGCGGACATCGACATGGTGAGCGGCGCGACCTACACGTCAAAGGGCTACATCGAGTCCCTCCAGGCCGCCCTCGACCAGGCGCACCTCCGTGACCACCACGGCCAGTGACATCCGCGTAGCCGTCGCCGCAGAGCGGCCGCTGGAGCCCATGCGTCCGGTGCGCCGGGCCTGGGTCGATCAGATCATGGGACTGCCCATCTCGGTCCATGTCCGGGCCGCGGACACCACCCGGGAGGACATCGCCGTGGGGGTCCGTCGGGTCTTCGACCACCTACGCCTGGTCGACCGAGTCTTCAGCACCTGGCGAGCCGACAGCGACCTGCTCCGACTCCAGCATGGCGAGGCGCAGGTCGACGCTGTCCACCCCTGGCTCGCCGAGGTGACCGACCTGTGTCTGGAGGCAGAGGGGGTGACCGACGGTCTCTTCAGCGCCTGGCGCTGTCAGGCCGGTGGGCGTCGCGTGTTCGACCCCACCGGTCTGGTCAAGGGTTGGGGAGTGGCCGGCGCCGCCGCGCACCTCGAGGTGCTCGACGAGATCCAGTGGTGCATCGGCGCGGGGGGCGACCTGCTTGCCGGGACGGGTCGCGGCATGGTCGACATGGCCCCGACATGGCGTGTTGGCATCGAGGACCCACGTGACCGGCGCCGGATCGCCGACGTGATCACGTTGTCGCGCAACGCTGTTGCGACGTCTGGTTCAGCCGCCCGAGGAGCGCACATCCACGATCCCTCATCGGGGGCACCTATCGATCGGGTCGGCTCGACGACAGTCATCGGGCCCGACCTGATGTGGGCGGACGTCTGGGCCACCGCGGCGTTCGTCAACCCGGCGAGGGCGGGTCTGCTGATCGCCGACCGTGCCCCCGACTACTCCCTGCTCACCCTCTGAACTGTCAGAGCCTTTCGGAGTCGCGCGCTCACTCCCGGAGGGAACAGCCTGAGGCTGCAAGACTCTGGCCCATGCGCCCCTTCCGTCAGGTCGACGTCTTCCCCGCAGTCGATGCCGGTGCGTCCGAGCCCGGATTCCGTGGCAACGCCTTGGCTGTCGTCCATGACGCAGACGGGCTGACCGACGAGCAGATGGCGTCCTTCGCCCGTTGGACCAACCTGTCGGAGACCGTCTTCGTCATGGCGCCGACTGATCCAGCCGCCGACTATCGCGTCCGGATCTGGACGACGGGAGGGGAGTTGCCCTTCGCCGGTCACCCGACCCTCGGCAGTGCCCATGCCTGGCTCGACGCAGGAGGGCTGCCGCAGGATGCAGGCATCGTGGTCCAGGAGTGCGGAGCCGGACTCGTGTCGGTCCGCCGCGGCGACGTCCTCGCCTTCGCCGCGCCGCCCCTCATCCGATCGGGGCCGGTGGACGCCGACCTGCGCTTTCGCGTCGGTCGGGCGCTGGCGATCGACCCAGGGCGGGTGCTGGAGATGGCCTGGATCGACAACGGCCCCGGCTGGATCGGCGTCGAAGTCGATTCGGCGGCAACGGTGCTCGCGATCGAGCCCAGCATCCCCGACTTCACCGACCTCAAGGTGGCCGTCATCGGCCGGTATGCCGTGGCGCCCGGACGGGGCAAG
>DAOLRO010000048.1:0-16025 GCA_035418665.1 Phycicoccus sp. | reverse complement strand
GACGAGGGTGAGCAGGTAGAAGCCACCGATGAGCCAGATGGCCCACTCGACCGACTTGCGGGCCTGCTTGCTCGTGGGCACTGTGTAGAAGCGCTGCAGCACGTGCGGCAGGCCGGCGGTGCCCAGGACGAGGGCCATCGACAGCGAGATGAAGTCGATCTTGGTGACCGTGTCCTTGCCGTACTTCATGCCGTAGGTCGTGAGCTTCTCCGCGGCCGCCGCGGTCTTCTCAGCGCTCGAGGAGGCGGTCTTGTCCACGGCCGCGTTGAAGAGGCCGTTGAGGCTGAAGCCGTACTTGCCGAGCACCCACACCGTCATGATCGCGGTGGCAGCGATGAGCAGGACGGCCTTGATGATCTGGACCCAGGTCGTGCCCTTCATTCCACCGATGAGGACATAGGCGATCATGACGACGCCGACGACCCCGATGACGAGGTTCTGGGCGAGCTCACCGGAGACACCGAGGAGCAGCGAGACCAGGCCACCGGCACCGGCCATCTGGGCCAGCAGGTAGAAGAGCGAGACGCACAGGACCGAGATGGCGGTGGCCAGACGGACCGGGCGCTGCTGGAGGCGGTAGGAGAGGACGTCGGCCATGGTGAACCGGCCGGTGTTGCGCATCAGCTCGGCGACGAGCAGGAGCGCGACGAGCCACGCGACGAGGAAGCCGATCGAGTAGAGGAAGCCGTCGAGACCGGTCAGCGCGATGGCGCCGGCGATGCCGAGGAAGGAGGCCGCCGACAGGTAGTCACCGGCGATGGCGATGCCGTTCTGACGGCCGGAGAAGGCGCCCGCGGCGGTGTAGTACTCCTCGGCACTCTTCTTGCCGGAGGCCACCTTGATGACGATGGCCAGCGTCACCGCGACGAAGGCGATGAAGATGCCGATGTTGAGGGCGGGGCTGCCGACAGCCGTGGCCGCCGGGAGCGCAGCGAACCCGGTGAGGGAGGCGATCGTGGCCATCTCAGAACTCCTTGCTCTCGAGACGGGCCGCGGCGGCATCAGCGGCGGGGTCGAAGGTCTTGTTGGCCCAGCGCGCGTAGATGAACGTGATGGCGAAGGTCGTCACGAACTGCAGGAACCCGAAGATCAGACCGACCGAAACCCGGCCGAACACGTGGGTGTTCATGAAGCCCGGGGCGAAGATCGAGAGCAGGACGTAGAGGAAGTACCAGGCGAGGAAGAAGGCCGTCATGGGGAAGACGAATCCCCGGAACTTCTTGCGCAGGTCCTGGAACTCCGGAGTGGCTTGCAGCGCGGTGTAGGGGTCCGCGCCGGGGCGAGCATCGTTGCTCACGGTCACCTCCAGTGATCGGGCCGGACGTCGGTGCCCGGTTCGGGTCTCACTGTGGAGGAGTGCGTATGCCGGGTGCCACGGTTGGGAAGGCGGCGTCGCCGGGCGGGGGTGGCTGGCCGTTCTGTGGCGCCCGTCACGTCGATGGGCGGCGGGTGTCGCGCGCCGAACGGTTGCGCAGGGCTGACCTGATGTCAGCGGGTCGGCAGCCGACAGCGGTGCTGAGCGCACGGCATACGCAAAGATGGGAGCCGTGCGAGCGCTCCGAAAGCTGACCGCGGAACCGGGCCTGCAACTCGTCGACATCCCGGAGCCCGTCTGTGGTGACAAGGACGTCAAGATCCGGGTCCTGCGGGCCGGCTTGTGTGGCACTGACCTGCACCTGCACGACTACGACGAGTGGGCGGCCGGCGCGATGCAGGTGCCGCAGACCCTGGGGCACGAGTTCTTCGGCGAGGTCGCCGAGGTCGGGGCCGATGTCACTCACATCGCGGTGGGGGACAAGGTGTCGGGGGAGGGCCACCTCGTGTGCGGCGTGTGCCGCAACTGTCGGGCCGGACGGCGACACCTCTGCATCCACACTGTGGGAGTCGGGGTCAATCGCGACGGTGCCTTCGCTGACTACGTCGTCATCCCGGCGATGAATGCCTGGGTGCACCCGCCGGACATCGACCCTGAGCTGGGCGTGCTCTTCGACCCGCTCGGCAATGCGGTCCACACCGCCCTGCAGTGGCCACTCGTCGGAGAAGACGTGGCCATCACCGGGGCCGGACCCATCGGGGTCATGGCGACTGCGGTGGTGCGGCATGCGGGAGCTCGACGCATCTGCGTGACGGACCTCTCGGCTGCGAGGCTGGCCCTGGCGAAGGCGGCAGGTGCTGATCTGGTCGTCGACGTCACCTCCGGTGGATCACTCGGGGCGGCCCAGGAGTCCTTGGGGATGGTCGAGGGCTTCGATGTCGGTCTGGAGATGTCCGGCTCGCCGGCCGCGTCGCGTGACCTCATCGCGAACATGAACCACGGTGGCCGGATCGCGATGCTCGGTCTTCCCAAAGGGCCCTACGAGATCGACTGGGGCCCGGTCATCACCCACATGATCACCATCCGCGGGATCTACGGCCGGGAGATGTTCGAGACCTGGTATCTCATGGGGGCCATGCTGGCCACATCCCCTGAATTGGGTCGTTCGGTCACCTCGGTCATCACCGGCCGGTATGCCGCGCAGGACTGGGAGGCGGCGTTCGCCGAGACCCGCTCGGGGCAGGGTGGCAAGGTGATTCTCGATTGGAGTTGAGCTGGTGGTCCGTGGACTGATGATCCGAGCGGCAACGCTGGCGATGGCTGCCGTTGCGCTCGCCGCGTGCGGCTCCTCGGGGGCTGGCGGCACCAGTGGTGGTGGGGCGAGCGACCCACCGTCCACCTCCTCGACTCCCTCGGTCCCGACGACGGCCTCGCCAGCCTCATCCGGCTCGGCCGCCGCTACGGCGGGAGCGACGATCGATCCGTGCACCCTGCTAGACCGGGCCGCGATCGACCGGCTGATCGGGGAGTTCACCGAGTTCAACCACGTCGTGACGGCGCAGCTCCCCGGTTGCGAATGGACCAACGCGAGTTCCACCCTCAGCGTGTCGTCGGTCCCCGCCGACGAGTGGGCGGCCGTGATGCCGACGAACATCGCGATGCTTCGCGTCGCGGCCAAGGGCAACCAGGACAAGCTCGACGACCTTGATCGTCGTGCGGCGCTCTTCACCGGATCGATGACCGCCGAGCAGGCCTGTGCGGCCTTCTCGACGACCCTGCAGTGGCAGGGCCTGCCCGCAGAGGAGTGGAAGGCCGTCACGTATGCGCCCGACCCCCAGAATCCCACCCTCGTCGCGGCCACTGCCTGCCACGAGGGCCGTTACTCGGTGGTGTCCCTGACCAAGCCCGACGTGGTGAGCAGTGCAGCCCAGTCCGCGGCCATCCTCGATGCGCTGGTCGCCGCCGATGCCGCCGCCCGAGGGTCATGACGGGGCGCTCGTGCGCCACGGCATACGCTGAATCGACCGCACCCGACCACCGCAGGAGGCGCCGTGTACGGCGAAGTCAAGCAACAACTCGCGACCACCTTGCGGGAGATCGAGGACGCTGGACTCTTCAAGCGAGAGCGGCTCATCACCACGCCCCAAGCGGCCCACATCGGCACTCGCAGCGGCACCGCGCTCAACTTCTGCGCGAACAACTATCTCGGCTTCGCCGATCACCCCGAGGTCATCGGCGCGGCTCGAGAAGCGTTGGGGGAGTGGGGTTTCGGTATGGCGTCGGTGCGATTCATCTGCGGCACGCAGACCCAGCACGACGCCCTCGAGACGGCTCTCTCAGACTTCTTGGGGACCGAGGCCACGATTCTCTACTCGTCCTGTTTCGACGCCAATGGTGGTGTCTTCGAGGTCCTATTCGGCGAGGGTGACGCGATCATCAGCGACGAGCTCAACCATGCCTCGATCATCGACGGCGTGCGGCTGTCGAAGGCTGCCCGGTATCGCTATCGGAATGCCGACATGGCTGATCTGAGGGATCAACTGGAGGCGGCCAGCAACGCTGGTGCGCGTCGAATGGTCATCGTGACCGACGGGGTCTTCTCGATGGACGGCTCCTACGCGCCGCTCGACGAGATCTGCGACCTGGCCGACGAGTTCGAGGCCATGGTGCTGGTGGATGACTCCCACGCTGTGGGCTTCGTCGGGGAGGGTGGGCGGGGGACGCCCGAGCTGTTCGGGGTGAGCGATCGCGTCGACATCATCACGGGGACCTTGGGCAAGGCGCTGGGGGGAGCTTCCGGAGGTTATGTCTCCAGCCACCAGGAGGTCGTCGATCTGCTCCGGCAGCGGTCGCGTCCCTATCTCTTCTCCAATTCGGTGGCGCCGCCGGTGGTGGCCGGTTCGCTGCGGGCCCTCGCGTTGGTGTCCGGGTCGTCCGAGAGCCGAGAGACGTTGCGTCGCAACAGTTCCCTCTTCAGGGAGCTGATGACCGAGGCTGGTTTCGAGTTGCTCCCGGGATCGCACCCGATCGTGCCCGTCATGTTCCCCGGTGACGATGGGGCCCGTCGGGCCGCACAGATCGCTGATCACATGTTGACCGAAGGCGGCGTCTATGTGATCGCCTTCTCCTTTCCCGTGGTGCCCAAGGGCAAGGCGCGGATCAGGGTGCAGCTGAGCGCTGCCCACTCCGAGGCGGACGTGCGACGGTGTGTCGAGGCGTTCGTCGCGGCGCGATCTGCCCTGCCGGCCACTGACGCCGAAGGCTGAGGGCTGACACCGGCCGCGCTCGGTGGCTGGCCGAAGGGCCCAAGTCCGTCGAGGACCAACGCCGCGGACGCAGGTCAGTCGAGGGAGCGGGATCGCAGGTCGATGCGTTCCGGTGTGTGCAGGCGGACGAGCAGGCGGATCGTGCCCGGAGGGGTCGATTTCGGCGTCGCGAGCGAGACGACGATCGCGACCACCGCGGCCAGCGGCACACACCAGGCGGCAGGGGTGGCCAGCAGCGCACCGAGCCAGCCCTCGAACGGTCCGGCGGTGATGGAGACCCCGATGGAGACCAGCGCCGTGAAGGCGCCGACCACCAGCCCGGCGATCGCGCCAGCCCTCGTCAGGTCACGCCACCACACGCCCAGGATGAGCAAAGGCGCGAAGGTGGCGGCAGCCACCGTGAAAGCGAGGAGCACCATTGTCGCGAGTCCGATCGGCTCGATGACCCGCGTCACGGCATACGGGACGATGACCGAGGCTGCCGCCGCGATCCGGAAGCCCAGTGGTCCCGTGGCGTCGCCACCGGTGACGCGCGCGAGGTACGGGCGAACGAGTGATTGGTCGATCACCCCCGTCACGGACATCGCCACGCCTGAGGCGGTGGAGAGAAGGGCCGCGAAGGCGCCTCCCGCGAGGACGGCCGTGAGCAACTCGCCGGTCAGTCCGCCGATGACCGCGTTGGGGAGGCGCAGGACGATGGAGTCCGGTCGCACATCGAGGGGCAACTCGGGCAGGTGGACCCTGCCGAGCACGCCATAGATCGGCGGGATCAGGTAGAAGATGCCCAGCAGGAGGAGCACCGTGACGGTCGTCCGTCGGGCGCCGAGTCCGTCCGGATTCGTGTAATAGCGGACCAGGACGTGAGGGAGACCCATGGTCCCCAGGCAGAGCGCGATCATCATCGAATACACGCGATACGTGGGATGGTCGTCGGGACCGCGAGGGGTGAGGGCCAGATGCCACGATGGATCGGCCACATTCGGATGGGGAGCTCCGGAGCGCAGCCACAGCACGAGGAGGATGCAGGCCGGGACGGCGATGGCGGTGAGTTTGATCCAGTACTGAAGGGCCTGGACGAAGGTGATCGACCTCATCCCGCCGGCACCGACGGCCAGCGCCACGACGACGGCAACGACGGTCCCGCCAACCCACCCCGGGACGCCGGCCACGATGGTGAGGACGAGCGATGCGCCCTGGAACTGCGGCACGAGATAGAGCCAACCGATCCCGACCACGAGGATCGAGGCGATGAGCCGGACGCGCCGCGACTGCAGACGCATCTCCGCGAAGTCGGGAAGCGTGTAGGCACCTGATCGGCGCATGGGAGCCGCCACCATCACGAGGAGGACGAGGTAGCCCAAGGTGTAGCCGACGGGGAGCCAGAGCTGGTCCACGCCGATGTCATAGATGAGTCCGGCGACGCCGAGAAAGGATGCGGCAGAAAGGTATTCGCCACCGATGGCGCTGGCGTTGAGACGGGGTGAGACGGTGCGACCGGCGACATAGAAGTCACTGGTGGCGCGCGACAGACGCAGCCCGAGGCCCCCCACCACGAGGGTGAGCAGACACACGAGGGTGACCGCAAAGAGGGAGAGGGTCGAGGACTCGGCCATGGGTCACTGCTGGCCGACGACGTCGGCGAAGTCGCTTTCGATCTTTTCCGCTTGACGGACATACCAGCGCGCGATCACCCAGGCCGCCGGATAGACGAGGATGCCGAGCACCACCCAGGGGAAGGGCAGGCCGAGAATCGTCAGGCTGCGCGTTGCCGGGACGGCCAGCAGGAGCACCGGGAAACCGCCGATGCCGAGGAAGGCCAGGCCGACGACCAGGGCCGACAGTCGGAACTGGGCCCGCATCAGGCCCGCGAGGTAGACGTCGCCGAGGCCGGTCTGTTCATCGAGGTCGCGGGCGATCGACTGGCTCGTGGGTCGTCCCGCCCCGCGCCGAGAACTGGTGACGCGGATCCTCGTGGGGCGCGGGCCGGTGGTCGTCACGGGCGGCCGATGGGCCGACGGAGGAGCAGGTCGCGCAGTTGCTTGGTGTGGCGACGACTCACCTGCAGCACGGTGCGGTCGATGACGATCGAGCAGCGACCGTGGTCCATGCGCACCTCGGTCACGTGGGGGAGGGCGACCAGAGTGCTGCGGTGGATGCGCACGAAGCCGTGCTCGGCCCATTGCTCCTCGAGGGTGGACAGCGGGATCCGCACCAGGTGGCTGCCGGAGTCGGTGTGCAGTCGCGCGTAGTCCCCCTGGGCCTGGGCGAAACGGATCTGGCTGCGGGAGATGAAGCGGGTGACGCCCCCGAGTTCGACCGGGATCGTCTCGCCGGTTTCGTGGCCCTCGGGTCCTGCGCCGTCCACGGACCGGTGGTCCGGGCCGCCCGTGGGCGAGCCCGGCGCGGCCCCGGGGACGGTGCCCGAGACGGTCCCGGCTTCATCCGCCCGAGCCACCACGCGCCGCACGGCCTCGGCGAGCCGATCCTGGCTCACCGGCTTCATGACGTAGTCGGTCGCGGCAAGCGCAAAGGCGTCGACCGCGTGCTGGTCGTGAGCGGTCACGAAGACGATCTGAGGTTGTGTGCTGAACTTCGCGATGACCCGCGCCAGCGCCATCCCATCCAGCCCCGGCATCGAGATGTCGCTGAAGACGACATCGATCTCACGGTTGTCGAAGACACGCAGGGCCTCGGTGCCGCTGCTCGCTGTGAGGATCTCGCCGATGCGTGGGTCCTGGTCCAGGAGCCACGACAACTCGGACAGCGCGGGGAGTTCGTCATCGACGACGAGCGCCGTGAGGCCTCCACTGGTCATGGGCTTCAGACTAACGGTGCGGCAGCCCACGGGTTCTGGATCGGGCCTCTGGGCTTCAGGGGGCGTCGTGCACGCCGGGGGCGAATTTCGGGACGCGGAAGCTGACCTTTGTGCCGGCACCCGGCGCCGTCTCGACGACCAGGCCCGAGTCGTCGCCGTAGACCTGACGGAGGCGAGCGTCGACATTGCCCAGGCCGATGGAGTCCGTGGCTGCGGTGTCGTCCAAGACCCCCCGGATGCGTTCGGGGTCACTGCCGACGCCGTCGTCCTCGATGCCGATCTCCGCGTCCGTGCCCCGGTCGATGGCCGTGATGGTGACGTGTCCGATCCCTTCCTTGTTCGCCAACCCGTGGCGAACAGCGTTCTCCACCAATGGTTGTACGGCCAAGTAGGGGACCTTCACGGGAAGGACCTCCGGGGCGATGAGCAGGCTCACCCGGAGCCGGTCTCCGAAGCGGGCTTGTTCGAGCACCAGATAGCGCTCCACGTTGCGCAACTCTTCCTGCAAGGTGGTGAAGGGCCCTCCGCGTCGCAGGGCATAGCGCGTGAAGTCCGCGAACTCGAGGAGCAACTCGCGAGCTCGATCCGGATCCGTGCGGACGAAGGATGCGATCGCGGCCAAGGAGTTGTAGATGAAGTGCGGGCTGATCTGGGCGCGCAGGGCGCGCAGCTCGGCCTCCATCACGCGGTTGCGGTCGCGGCCGAGTTCAGCCAACTCGAGTTGCGCGGACACCCATTGGGCGACCTCTTCGGTCGCCCGGGCCAATCCGGGGGAGGCGTCGTCGGTGTATGCCGTGAGCGTCCCGATCACCCGGTCATCCACCACGAGCGGGGCCGTCACGGCGGCACGCAGGGGGCATTCGAGGTCGTCACACCTGACGTCCTTGTAGGTGCTCACCGTCGTGCGCCCCGACTTCAGGGTCGTCGTGGTCAACGAGTGGGTCGTCGCGCGATGGGTGCCGTCCGGTCCGGTCCAGCCGAGCACACGGTCCCGGTCGGAGATCGCCAGGGCGCCGGCGCCGAGCATCGACAACAGGTGCTTGCCCGCCTTGTCGGCAGCCGATTCGGTCAGCCCGTCCGAGAGGTGTCGGCCGGCCGTGGTGGCTCGGTGCAAGGTGGAGTAGGTCGCCTGGTCCACGGGCGAGATGAAGCCGCGTCGCCTCAGCCGGCGCTGGAGAAGGACAGCCGTCAGGATGAGCAGCAGCGTGCCTGTGACCACGATCGCGGTGGGGACATCGAAGCTGCGCACGTTGCGCAGCCTAGAGTCTTGCGACGTGACCGAGTTCGATGAAGCGATCGCCCTGTCCGACCCCGGCCAAGGAGGGGAAGCGCCGGGCGGAGAGCTGACCCGTACCGCTCACCTGCCCGAGGGCTGGCTCATCGGGGGTGCGATCAACGGCGGCGTCCTCATGGCGCTCGGCGTCCGAGCCATGTCCGAGGCCCTGGCGGCTGACGGTGGCGGAGCCGACGTCCTGGCCTTCACGGCCCACTTCCTCTCCGCCAGTCAGGCCGGACCCGCCACCGTCACTCCTGAGGTCCTTCGCGTCGGCCGCACCATGTCCACGGCTCAGGCGTCGATCCATCAGCGTGACGAGGGCAAGTGCCCGGTCGAGCGGGTGCGCATGATGGCGACCTTCGGTGACCTGGCCGCGTTCTCGGAGCCCGTGCACCGTCAGCAGCCACCCCCGGTGTTGCCGCCACCTGACCAGTGCATCTCGGCCTCCGACGGCCCGAAGGAGATGCTCGAGACCATCCGAATCCTGAGTCGCCTCGACATCCGGTTGGATCCCGCGACGGCTGGCTTCGGGTTGGGGGCTCCGAGCCTGGAAGGCGAACTCCGCGGATGGATCCGGTTCATCGACGGGCGCGAGCCCGACCTGCTCTCCCTGCCCTTCGTCGTCGATGCCTTCCCGCCGGTGGCCTTTGATCTGGGGGCGATGGGCTGGGCGCCGACCATCGAGTTCACTGGGCACGTGCGCGCGCTCCCCGCGCCGGGCTGGCTGCGCGTCCGGCTCACAACGACCAATGTCGCGGGGGGTCTGATGGAGGAGGACTGCGTCGTCTGGGACTCCACGGATCGGGTGGTCGCCCAGTCGCGCCAACTCGCCGGCGTCCGTATGCCGTCTGCATGAGTGCCGCCGTCGAGGCGGCTCTTCGACTGGCCGGGATCGAGGAGGTGGCCGAGGCCGTCGCAGAAGCGAGGGAAGCCTGCACTCGGCTCCGCTGGCATCAGGCCTTGCGTCGCAGGATCCCCGAGGCCGCCGCGGAGAGCCGTATCCGGGGGGCTGCGGCCTCTGGTGAACTGGAGGGAGCTCGACTCTCGGATGCCATCGTTCGCGATCTCATGCGCGGTGCATCGACCTGGCATGCGCCCCTCGATCCGGTCGAGGCGGTCATGAAGGGAGTCATCGCTGCCACCGCGGAGACGGAGGTGCTCGCCCGCGTGGTCGCCCGCTCGCCCCTCCAGGCACTTGCTCGGCTGCACACCGTCGCGGCTGCCGATCTGCTGGCTCCGGATCAATTGGGGCGCCCGCGCCACGGCGATGAGGACTGTCGGGAACTCATCGAAGTCAGCCCGGCAGCGCCGGCAGGAGAGGTGATGGGTCGGCTCCGGGGCGTCGTGGACCTGATCACCGCGATGGACTCGGTGCCCGTCCCGGTAGTGGTTGGTCTCGTCCATGCCGAACTCATGCTCACGCGTCCCTTCCTTCGAGGCAACGGGGTCGTCGCCAGAGCGGTCGAGCGGCTCCTGGTCCAGGCCGGGGGTCTGGATCCCACGGGAGTTGCGGTCACCGAGCTCGGCCATGGCCGTCAGGGAGGCCCGGCCTACCTCGGTGCGCTCACGGCATACGCCCGCGGGGATCAACCCGGTGTGGTCCTGTGGTTGGTCCACGAGGCCAAGGCGTTGGCCAGCGCGGCGGCCGAAGGGGAGCGGGTGGCGGACGCGGTGCTCGCTGGACGGATCGGCTGAACGGCCGATGTGATCGCACTCAGCGGCCCGAGTCATGCTTTGGAATCAGTCGTGATGGCTGTTGAGGGTAAGGGAATCCGCAAATTCTCGGAATGAGTTGCCAACCCGGCCCATCGGGTGTTCACTGACGCTATCGCTCCCCTTCGGGGTTGCAGCGAAGGGCGGCCCAGCTTCTCCCCCCCGGAGTTGTGCTCGCTCGACGGCCCCGGTTGTCCCCCCGACCGGGGCCGTCCTCATTCTTCGCCCGGCCCCGGCACGCCGGGGCGTCCTCCCACGCTGAGCGTGGGACCCAATTCTTCGCCCGGCCCCGGCACGCCGGGGCGTCCTCCCACGCTGAGCGTGGGACCCAATTCTTCGCCCGGCCCCGGCACGCCGGGGCGTCCTCCCGAATGTCCACAGGGGATGCGTTGGAGGTGTGTCGTCCACAGGGACGTGCGGGGGCCTGGCCTGGGTTGCTGGGGTGACCCACCGTGAAGCCATGTCCATTGCCACCGTCCTCATCACAGGCACATCCGGCGGGCTCGGAGCGTCGTCGCTGAGTGCGGCCGTTGCCAAAGGCATCGCTGACGCGCTGCGACCCGTCGTGCTCATCGACCTCGATCTCGACGGTGGCGGGCTAGATGTCACCTGTGGGATCGAGCATCTCGACGGGCTGCGATGGCCTGACCTGAGCCAATTGGAGGGGAAGGTGCCGCCAGATCGCCTGATTAGGGCACTCCCGGGTCCGACCGAGCGCAAGGTCCTCAGTGCTGGGCCCCTGCGTGCCGGCCCGTCCTCTGCAGAGTCACCCTCGCAAGCTGGGCGACGAGATGCCTTGGCATCCCTCTCCGCCAGTGAGCGAGTGCTCGTGGTCGACCTTCCTCGTGGGCGATGCGCCATCGAGTCCGAGAGCGCGGTTTGGGACATCCTTCGACCCACGTTGTGGCTACTGCTCGTCGGGACCCGGACGCGTGGCCTCGCGGATCTCGATGCCTTCCTGACCCACGTCGATCGTCGGGGCACCCGAGGTGTCGATGCGTTCCTCATCGTGACCGGCGGGCCGCACCATGTGAGTGGGCTGGATGAGGCGATCACCCAGCACACCGGCGTACCCGTGATCGGCCACGTGCCTTGGCGCCCAGCGGCGGCGCGAACGGCTGACCGAGGAGAGTGGCCGCACTCCGGAGCCCAGGAGGTTGTGCGGGCGGTTTGTCGGCGCCTGCCCGAGGCGCGAGCGGCATGAACGTCCCGACGACGAGCGATGACCCGACGGCGTCCTGGTCCGCTGAGATCTCGGCACTCGTCTCGCGCGGTTCCTCTCCGACGCGAGGAACCATCGACGACCTGGTCCAGAGCAAGGTGGCCAGGCTGGGATCTGAGGGAGTCGACAGCCAGCGTCGCCTGCTCGAGTCACGGCTCATGGGGATGGGCTGCCTGGCTGAGGAGCTGACCGATGCCCGGGTCACGGACGTGCTGGTCAACGGCGACGGATCCGTCTGGGTCGACCGCGGTGCTGGGGTCACGCCCACGGGCCGTCGGCTGGAGTCGACCGAGGCTCGGGCCCTGGCCGTTCGCCTGGCCGGCCAGGCGGGGCGGCGGCTCGACGATGCGCAACCGTGGGTCGACGGACTCCTCCCCGGCGGCATTCGTCTCCACGCCATCCTGCCGCCCCTCGTGTTGGGAGGCCCCCACCTGTCATTGCGCATCCCCCGGGTTGCCCCGGAGGGTTTGGCTGGGCTCGTGCGTCTGGGCATGCTCGACGAAGACTGCCGACCGCTCGTCGAGGCCATCATCCGAGCACGACTGAGCCATCTCGTGGTCGGCGGCACCGGGACAGGAAAGACCACCTTGGTCGGGGGGCTCGTCGCTGCTTGTCCGCCGACGGATCGCATCGTGATCGTCGAGGACGTCCGGGAGCTGGCTCCACGCCACGGTCACTGTGTCCACCTCCAAGGGCGATCGCCGAACGTGGAGGGAGTGGGTGGAGTCAGCATGGTCGACCTGGTCCGCCAGGCGCTCCGGATGCGACCGGATCGATTGATCG
Organism: Phycicoccus sp.; assembly: GCA_035418665.1. Lineage (GTDB taxonomy): Bacteria > Actinomycetota > Actinomycetes > Actinomycetales > Dermatophilaceae > Phycicoccus_A. The sequence continues at coordinate 3,635 of DAOLRO010000048.1, read as the reverse complement.
TGGGGGAGGTCCGCGGAGCCGAGGTTCGTGAACTCCTGGGGGCACTGAACACTGGCCATGCCGGCGGGGGTGGCACCCTGCACGCCAACACGGTTGGGGAGCTTCCGGCTCGGCTGGAAGCGCTGGGCGCCCTTGCCGGGATGTCGGCTCGGATGGTGTCCACCCAGCTGGTGGGTGGCGTCCAAGTGGTCTTCGGCATGGTCCGCGAGGGCCCGGCCCGCCGCGTCTCGACCATCGGAGTCGTCACTCGTGACTCCGACGGTCGACCAGGCGTGCAGATCGCCTGGCAGAGGCCGGCGTCCGGGCACTCAGGCTTCGGCTCGGGCATGGACACCCTGACCAGGCTCTTGGCGGAGCGCAGGTCATGAGCTGGGCACTCATCGCCGCTCTTGTGGTCGGAGGCGTGTGCTTCTGGCCCCGTCGGGAGACCGTGGCTTGGGTTGCGCGAGATCGGCCCCGTGCGTTGCTCTCGGGAGGCGCGGGGCGCCACGACAGGCAGGCCGAGCACCTCGGTGTCCACGGGCCGCGCAGGAGGGGCATCTGGCCCTGGGGCACTCGACGTGCACCGCGGGCTGGGTCGGTCGAGGAGATCGAGCGGCGAGCGCAAATCGCCGAGGTGGTCGCCGTGGGGCTCCGCGCCGGTCTCAGCATCCCTGCTGCCTGGGACCTCGCGATCGAGACCGCAGCGCACGCCATGGCTGGCCGAATCGGTGCGTTCGGGGGGCCGGCCGATCGCACGACTCCTGACCTGCTGGATCGCTCCCTTGTGCTCAGCGACGTCTCGGGAACGCCCGCTGCCGAGGCGGCATCCAGTGCCGCTCACCATTTGCGCCGCCGCGCGCTGGCTCTGCGGCGTCGGGAGTCGCTCTTGGCGGGTCCGCGATCCTCGATGGCCATCCTCACACTTCTGCCCCTGGCAGGGCCGTTGGTGACATTGGTCATCGGCTCCAGCCCGTCCGAGGTATACCGAGGTGGCGGTGCTGCTGTGAGTGCGGCGGTTGGCGTGGCCCTCACACTGGCTGGCTGGTGGACTTCTCGACGATTGCTCGTTCGGGCTTCGCGCCCGGCACCGCTGCGGTCAGGCACGGCGAGCCCACGCGTTGCGCTCGACCCTGCCCCGTGATCACCGACTGGGGCCACGAGGTGGTCGCCACGGGCGCACTTCTCGCAATGGTGTTCGCTGTGTCGATCTGGCCCGGTCCGAGGGGGCCACGGGACCATGACGACGTGCCGGCTCATGAGCCCTCAGCGGAGGGTGACACGGCTGTTGCCGGAGGCGTTGACGGCGCGAATGAGGACGAAGGTCATGTGGGTGATGCCGCCGATGCCGTGTTGCTGCTGGCCCTCGCGCTGAGATCCGGGCGCAGCGTCATCGAATCGATCGATCTCGTCGCAGAGCTCTGTCGCGGTCGGGTTCGGGACGACTTACGGCGCGTGTCCGCGGCGCATCGTTGGGGGCTGAGCGACGATGAGGCTTGGGCCACCGTCGGGCCCGACTGGGCGCCGGCCGCCACTGCCTGGATGGCCTCGAACCGCGCCGGCGTTGCGCCGGCTGATCTGCTCATGAGTGCTGCGATCCGCATGCACGAGGTGCACGACGAAACCATGGCTGCCCGCATCCAACGAGCAGCGGTCCTGCTGGTGCTGCCGTTGGGCGGTCTCTTCCTCCCCGGCTTCGTCGCGACGACGGTCGTTCCCCTGGTGCTGCACCTGCTTCGGAGCCAGGGCGGTTGAAGTCTGCGCCGATCCACAGGCGTTGCGTCGGAGGCGTGTCGTCCACAGCCTGCACGGAGCGCTGGTGAGCGCGGTGACGCCAGTGTGTGCTGGAGCAACGGGCCGATCGGCCACATCGAAGAAAGGGAAAAGCGCCATGAAACAACAACTTTCACGGATCCGCTCCAGGGTGCGGGGAGAAGCGGGCATGACCACGGCCGAGTATGCCGTCGGCACTCTTGCCGCCGTTGCCTTTGCCGCGCTGCTGCTCGTGGTCGTCCGTTCGGACGCGGTTCGCTCGGCTCTCACCACGATCATCACCTCAGCCCTGAGCAACCCGGTCTGAGCCAGGCGGGACGCGTGGGATCAGGTGCTGGTCGTGGCTCGTGAGCGCCGGGCGGCGGGCGAGGCAGGCATGGTGACCGCCGAGTTGGCGGTGACCATGCCTGCCATGGTGCTGCTGCTCGTGTTGTTGCTCGGCGCGCTGTCGGTGGCCAGCGATCGGATCCGTTGTGGCGATGCTGCTCGGGTGACTGCCAGGCACCTGGCGCGGGGGGAGACCGTGGCCATGGCGACCGGGACAGGTGGCGAGATGGCCCCTTCTGGAGCCGGCATCCACGTGACCCGAGAGGGTCGGCGGGTGACCGTCATCGTCAGTCAGCCGGAGCGGGAGCTCCTTGGCCTTCGCTTCTCCGGTTGTCGGGGCCAGGCCCATGCAGAGGTCGAGGCGGTCGACGGGAAGGGTCCGTGATGAGAACCAGCCGGGGTGCGCGGATGATGCCCCCTCCGGCCGGCCGGTCTCGGCATCGGCGCTGGATTACCGACGAGCGAGGGGCTGGCACCGTCCTGATGATTGCCCTCGTCGCGGCCGCCCTCTTCGTCACTGTGGGCGGCTTGGCGGTCAGTGACCTCCTGCAGACCAGACAATTGGCCGCTACTGCAGCAGACCTCTCCGCGCTGGCGGCGGCCGGTGCCCGAGTCGACGGTGATGATCCATGTCAGGCGGCGGAGCGAGTCATGAGCAGGCATGGTGCGGTGCTCGAGTCCTGCACGCTCCACGACGACGACTCAGTCCAGGTGGGTGCACGTCTGGTGTGGAGCAGTCCTCTGGTGGGAGTGTTCGGGGGTCAGGTCCGCGCCTCGGCACGGGCGGGACCCTCCGCGTGAGTCGTGCAACCCGAGGCTGGTGCTCAGTTCCGGGTCCGCGCAGCCGGTGGAGCGGGGCGTGTGCCCGGGTCCGTCAGGAGCGAGGGTCGTCCGGGCTGGGGGCCAGTTTGCGCTCGGCAACCTCGGCCCGCTGTCGCGCCGTTTCGGTGGCGAGGTGCTGTTCTGCGACCCGCTCGTCCGCCTGCTGACGCAACTGAGCGGCTTCCTCCTCGTGGCGGCGGCGCTCTTCGGCCATGGCGCGCTCGCGCTCGGCGAACTCCTGCTGCATTTTCTGTTCACGGGCCTCGCGGTCCGCGGCTTCCTGGCGGGCGGCTTCCTTGGCTTCTGCGCGCCGGCGTGAGGAGCGTCGGATGCCGCCCCGCAGCATCGCCCAGCCGAGCCAGAAGACCGAGATGGTGAGGGCGCCGGCGATCAGGAGAGCGAGCGGTGGGAGCCCGAGCGTCCCGCCCAACACATTGATGTCGGTCGTGTCGGTGATCTGTTGCGTCCCTACGAAGAGCAGAGTGCCGACGGCGGCCGCAAGGATGATGAGAAGCAGTCCGATGATGATCACGGTGAGTCCTTCCAGGCGGCCGAGCGTGGCGTCCGAGCGCAGCAGTGGGCGATGCTCTGCAGACTAACGCCGCACCGGCCCGGGGAGTGGGAAGGAAGCGGCGACTCTCACCAGTCGTTCGATCGGACGGACTGGCTCAGCCGGCTCCACTGGTGGTCCGAGCAGCGGCGATCCCGGAAAGGTCCGATACGACCAGGTCCAG